>CAZGOS010000129.1:0-8499 GCA_964527795.1 uncultured Rhodothermales bacterium
GAAGACGCGCCCGACCCTTGAGCGTAGGCACTTCGACCTCCGTTCCCAGCGCAGCGTCGGGAAATGAGAGAAACAGATCGTGATAGATATCCAGACCATCGCGAATAAAGTCTTCGTGCGGAATTTCTTGTATTTCAACTCGCAGATGGCCGGATTCCCCTCCTCTCATTCCAGCATTTCCAGCGCCTCGAAGCGTTAGATAATGTCCTTCGAGCACTCCTGCAGGCACTTTGACTGCGATGGTTTCTTCGCTCTTCACACGCCCCTCACCCACACACGATTCACACTTGTTAAGGATGATACGTCCCTCTCCTCGACAGTTCGGACAAGGTTGCACGTTGACGAACTGGCCAAATACGGAACGCGTCACGTGCCGCACTTCACCCGTTCCAGAGCACGTAGCGCACATTGCATATCCGTCTGCTTCGTTTGCGACGCCTTTACCGGAGCATGTTTCACAGGCCGTATATTTACGAACCTTTATCTTCTTCTCTGTGCCTTCAGCGATTTCTTCCAGGGTAAGCGGCAATTTGATGCGAAGATCGCTTCCCGGCCGCCCCCCTGTGCGGCGACGGCTTCGAGTCTGGCCCCCGAAGACTTCGTCGAAGATGCTTCCACCACTTCCAAAAATGTCGCTGAACGCACCGAAAATATCGTTGATGTCCTGAAATCCAGGACCACCCGAAGCTCCGTTCCCGCGTACACCGGCGTGACCAAATCGATCATATCGGGCGCGTTTATTGTCATCAGAAAGCACTTCGTACGCTTCGGCCGCTTCCTTGAATTTCCCTTCAGCGACTTTGTCACCCGCATTTCTGTCGGGATGGTATTGGAGTGCGAGCTTTCGGTATGCCTTTTTCAGCTCGTCGGCAGATGCCGTCTGTCCAACGCCCAGTATTTCGTAATAATCTCTCAAGACGATTGTTTTGTTATCCGGCGCTCACATCAGTGTGCTTTATACATCTTCATTCTTGACGCCTTCCACAGACACTACCACCTTTGCATGTCTCAGCACTCTATCACCCATTCGATATCCTCGCTGGATTTCGGTAAGAACGACACCAATGTTTTCGCCTTCATCTACCGGTTGTTGCATTACGGCTTCGTGATATTCTTCATCGAATGGTTTGCCGACCGATTCAATAGGCTCAACATCCATCTTTTTCAGCTCATCCATCAGTTTCTGATACGCCAGTTCCACGCCGCTTTTTAGCGAGCCGTATGCGACATCGACGCTGGTTTCAGAATTTTCCGACGCTGTCCGGGCCGCTTCAATCGAACGATGAAAATCATCAAACACATCGAGAAGCTGTTGAATTACCATTGCTTTTCCAAAGAGCACCATCTGACTCTTTTCCTGCTCGGTTCTACGTCGATAATTCTGAAACTCGGCAGCTTGTCTCTGAAGGCGATCTGTTCTGTGTTCGAGCTCCTTTCGAACTGAATCGATTTCGGAAACCGTCTCTCCGCTAACGCCTTCTTCGGCTACTTCGGCATCTGCCGAATTGCTCGTTTCGGCTACCGATTCCCTTTCAATCTTCTCATCAGACAAGCCGTCCTGTGGTGTCTTATCGTCATCAAGCATCTCGGTCGTCTCTTTGTCGGCCAACGTCATTTGTTCTCGTCTCACTCGATTACGGGTTTCTTAAACTTTGGAAATCGTCGTTAATGGGGCGGACATTAGGCCTGAAGCGAAGATGAACCGGCATCGTTGGGCCAGCTCATAAGCATGGCGATACCCTCGACAAGTGCGATCACACGGGCATAATCCATTCTTGTAGGCCCTATCACACCGATGGTGCCTTGCATATTGCTTCGATAGTACGGAGCGGTGACCACTGATAGATCACGCGTGTCTCCTTTTCCATCATCCTGTGCCGCAACCTCATGACCGATGTGAACGGTGGCTTGCCCGGGGTTCCTGGCAGCGTGATCCTCCGGTTCTTCAAGTAGCCGCACGACAGACGACTCATCATCAATAAGCCCCATGAATGCACGAATGCTCTCTGCGCTGGTGAATTCCGGTTGGGCCAGAACGAACGTAGTGCCTTCCATTTCCACCGTTCGACTATTGGGCTCGTCGCTGAACAGTTGCGACGACTCACATAAAATCAATTGCACGATGCCCGTTTCTTCATCTTTGAGATCGATGACTCTTGGCACGCACGTTCTTCGAATTTCGTCCAGCGTAAGACCTGCGAGTCGTTCGTTCAATAGTTCAACCAGCCGGTCCAGCCGGTCGCGGCGCACATCAATCGCCAGATGCAAGACGATCGTTTTGATCAGGCCACCCTCCACGCTCAGCACGAACATGACCCGATCTGATGAAACGGGAACGATTTCAAGGCGCTCAAGAACTCCTGCCGTCATCTGAGGGCTGAGCACGACACCCAACAGTTGCGCGAGACGAGCCAGGAGTCGGGAACCTTCTCGAAAGAGAGCATCCGAATCGTCCAAAACATCAGCCAGTCGGGTCTTCATCAGTCGGCGCTCCACGCGCGTCACCGCCGTCGACTCCATGAGTGAATCAACAAAAGTGCGATAGCCCAAATTCGTGGGCACGCGACCAGCAGACGTATAGGGATGTCCCAGATAACCCTTGGCTTCCAGATCTTTCATCGTACTACGTATGGACGCCGGGCTTATGCCCAGCCCGAACCGGGACGAGAGAAATTTGGAACCAACCGGTCCTGCCGACTGAATGAAACTCTGCACCACTAGTCGGAGGATGATTCGCTCTCGATCCGATAATCGTTCCGTACGGGCAATATTTCGGTTTCTGGCCGGCACTAGATGTTACGGTCAAGGTTGTCGTCCGGAAAAGAACCCGTTCTCACTTTGCGCCGCGAGGCGAGGGCGGATTATTGCACGTCCTGTGAGTGCGTCTCTACTCCGATGAAAGTCGTTCTCTCCAACCATGATCTCACTCGCGGAGTTTCCGCTTGTTGGGAATTCTGCATCTCCACATCACATATTAACAAAGGGCGCCGCCCTTCATAGGAAGAGCGGCGCCCAACAGCGTATCATGTTGCCAGGGTCCGTTATTCGATACGCTGTATTTCGGTGTCCTTCCGAACGTACACGTTGGTTCCGGTACCGGTCGTAAACTGATATTCATCTGCCGATCGAAACGGGTCAGATCTGTAGGTTGTCTCAGGCGAGTACCCCCGGGCGCCGGAACCGTAGTAGTAGTCGTAGTTGTCGAGTGCCGCACTCATGGCTTCCGCTCCATAATCCCACAGCCAGCCTTCATTCTCGGGCAACAGAGAGATTGGAATGTGACCGGACGACGCGTCGGGATCGAACAAGCGAGATCTGCCGATGGTGTAAACCTCCCCCGTGCGCAGATCCAATCTTCCGGCTCGATAGCCGTCTGAGGAGCGATACCTGTCAAAAACGTACCCGTCGTAGTAACGAGTGGAGATCATTTCGAATCCGGCGTACGGATCACCGACGAGGAATACTTCTCTGTCGAATTGGATCTCCCCATCATTGTAGACGGTGGCGTAGATCGTGCCCAGATTTTCGGGCACGTAGTCAACCGAGCCCAGATGCCGGCCTTTGTAGAATACGTCGATAGCTTCTATCGTTATTTCCAGTTCCGCCATCTGGTCATTGGCCGAGATGATGCGATGTCGATACTGCGTCTCGAGTTCAACCCGCGATGTGCGCTCTCGCCTGCCGTAATTCGACCGCACGTACACGACCTGCCGATACCGATATCTAGGCGCCCAGTACCGCCTGGCTCGAATAACCCAGGGCCACGTAATATGCACGTTTATGCGCGGCCAGCGTATGCGAAGAACCGGTCTCGTGTAGATGTGGACTACCGGTACGTATCGTCTGAAGTAATCCCTTCGAACAGCCATTCGAACAGGCCTGCGATGGGCGATGGACGGCACGATCACCCTTGTCCGAGTGCCGGCTATGTTCCGGTTGTTTTCTCTCACTGCGCCCGAATTGCGACGTAATGCCTGCCGTGAGATTCGCGTCGAATTTTGCCTGTTGCTGCGGCCGCCCCGACTCGAAACATCCGATGGCCGGGTACTGCGAGTAGTGGATTGCGCGCGCGTAGCAGTGGTTGTGCGACCACGATTCGGACTTCGCGCCTGCGCAGTACCTCTGGCGGAAGACGACGTCTTCGATTGCGCCGCGCGTGATCGTGATACTTCGCGCCCTGCCGAGGACGAGGTATTAGGCTGTGATGCACGCGATCGTGATACTTCGCGCTCTGCCGAGGACGAAGATTTTGGTGTCGAACGCCGAGTTTCAGTGCCACGCGCTTCAGAACTCGACGCCTGCCTGTTCGCGCGAGACCTCACGGTTGACCGGCCGCGGGATGATGGTTGAGTCGTCTCAGACCTGGTGGCCCTGGGCTTGGTGGTCCGTGCTTTTCGCGCGGAGGATTTTGAACGTCTCTGCGATGCTGACGCTTTTTGTTTTGAAGCCGTCGATCGCTTCTGCGCCCTCGACCTGACGTTTGCCTTGCGGGATGCCGGCTTCCTCTTCTCGACGCGCGTCGTTTTGTTCGAGCTGCTTCGACCCTTTCCCGATCTGGAACGCTGAGCCTGAGCGTCAAATGGTGCGGCAGCTATCAGGAGAATAAACGTTACCAGAAGCATTCCCAGTAACCGGGGTCCTCGTATTTGACTTTTCATAATTTCCCTCCATTCCGGAATACATGTCTTTAATGATTCCTTTATGACTCCGTTATGACTGCCGGACCCCGGTCTTCTCCATAGACAAACGTGTGCCAGAGAATGAGTTGTTCGAAAACAGACTGAAATCGGTGTTCTCGGGAAGCGAATCGATCATTTCAGGGACGATAGGCCCTTTTCCTGTCCACGAATTTGGACACTACGGAACCACACCCCAGACCATCGTGCCGCCTATGTGGGCCGTCCAGGCCACTGCGACGGCGGCCGCTGCTGCAAGCAACGTAGCCAGCGTTCGTAACCAGAATGGCGAACCCGGACGGGAGGTGTCTCTTCGCGTCAGATACGTGGCTGCCAGGAATGCAGCCACCGAAATACCGATCAACCAGGCCGCGACGAGAGCGGCTTCTTCGTGCAGATCGACCAGTTCGTCGACAATAGGTACGCCTTCGCTTTGCTCCTCCAACGCTTCGCCGGAAAGGAAGGCGATGACGGACCCGATCAGGCCCACCGCCTGGATGTAGGATGCGGCGACCAGCCACGCCATACGATCCCGGAGAAGCCAAACAACGGCTGCCACGGCCGCCAGAAGAACCAGCACGATTGGAAAATGCACGACCACCGGATGCAACACCGGTATTTCGTACTGAAAAACCTGATCCATGGAATCGGCCGAATTGTGTTCGTGTGCTTTCAACTTACGTACCTGCCTCGGTTGTGACAAAATTATCCGGGGCACGTTGCCCGAAACACATTGTCCGGGGCACATCACATCGGGCTATTATGTGAAACCTTCCCGAGCAATCTGTGGCAGTGCGCGTTTGATTCAACTAACTTGCTTAAGATGCATTTCGAGTTGGTACAAACTCGATATTTCCTTCACCGATTCACGGTACAGATATGCGATTCATCTCAGTCGTCGCCGCGAGCCTCTTGGGCTCCCTCCTCGCCATTCTGTCGGTTTTTCTCATCATGATGTTCTTTGTATTCGTCATGGCTGCAAGCAGTTCTTCCACTCCGGCGGTGCGAACCGGATCAACGCTTGTTGTGAAGCTTTCAGGTTCAGTTCCCGAGACCACGTCCGGCGATCCGCTCACACAGAGTTTGCTGGGTGAAGCGGCCTATGGTCTTCATGACCTTACGAGGGCCATCGATGCCGCAGCGACCGATAACCGGATAGACGCATTGTGGATCAAGACCGGGCTGTTGTCCATGTCGTGGGCTTCGTTGCAGGCCGTACGGAGGGCATTGAAGGACTTTCACGCATCCGAGAAGCCTATCTACGCCAGCAGCTCATCCTACTTTATGACCGAAAAGGAATACTTCGTGGCTTCAGCGGCCGATTCGGTTTTCCTGGATCCCAGTTCATTTTTTGAGCTGAACGGATTTGTCCTGTCGACGCCGCACTTCAAAGAGTTGCTGGACAAACTTCATGTTGAGCCGCTGGTGGTGCGAGCGGGATCGTTCAAAAGTGCCGTGGAGCCCTTCACACGTACCGGCATGTCCGACGCCAATCGGGTGCAGTTGACCGCCTTGCTGGATGACATCAACGCCGTATTTCTATCGGAGGTCGCCGCGTCGAGAAATCTTGATGCTACTGAAATTGAAGGACGAATTGAATCCGATGCCATTATGGCGGCTACGGAGGCATTGGAGGCGGGATTTATTGACGGGCTGCTTTTTGAGGATCAGGTTCGGGAGATCATCGCGGCTCGTGTCGGGCAGGATGAGCCGGAAAAGCTTCGCGAAGTTACGGTGCGACAGTATCTCCGGGCGGCGCCTCGAAAATTCAGCGGATCGAACGAAATTGCCGTCGTCAATGCCGTAGGAACGATGATCGCAGGCCGCAGCTCCGACATCCCCAATCCGCTATTTGGAGGGGCTACCCTGGGTTCCGAGTCGTTCGTCAAATCGCTCAGACGAGCACGAAAAAACAGGCGGACCCGTGCCGTCGTCATCCGCATCAATTCACCGGGTGGACAGGCCTCGGCTGCGGACGCCATGCTGCGTGAAATCAAACTCACGGCCGAAAAGATGCCGGTCGTCGTATCCATGGGTGACGAAGCAGCATCGGGCGGTTATTGGATAACGACGGGCTCGTCGACCCTCGTGGCGGAGCCACTCACGATCACCGGATCGATCGGTGTGTTCTCTCTCTTCTTTGACGTATCAGGTTTACTCGAAGATCATCTTGGCGTCACGTACGACCGGGTCCAGACCAGTCCCTATGCCGACATGTTTTCCGGCATGAGACCATTTTCAAAGAGCGAGGTGCGACTGTTCGAAGACGTTACAGACAACATATACGACACGTTCGTCTCCAACATCGCCGAAAGTCGTGAACTCACGAAAGAAGAGGTGATCGATCTTGCCGGAGGCCGTGTGTGGACGGGAGCCGCTGCGAAAGAGCGAGGTCTCGTCGACCAACTGGGAGGTCTCGACCTCGCCATTGAAATCGCCTCCCAACAAGCCGAACTGGGTGAAGGCGATTTCCGGGTTCGCACATACCCTGCGCCGCAGTCGTTCTGGCAACGCATGACCGTGCAGACAAAGGTGTTGTTGGCTCGACTGGGCATTCTTTCAACAGCCCCTCAATTGGAGCAGCGAGTCATGGATATGTCCAGGTATCTCTCGGCTTTTCTGGACGCCCACGGCCATGTGCAGGCTCGCATGCCTTTTTCAATCGAGGTGAATTAGGGCCGCAACCTAGATCAGGATGTCGCCGGTCATTTCATCCGGAATTTCGACGCCCAGCAGCTTCAGAATGGTCGGCGCAACATCACCCAGTTTTCCATCGCGAACAGGTCCGTGGAAACCTTTTTTGATGATCAGGTGAGGCACGAGCGCTGTCGTATGGGCCGTAAACGGTGATCCGTCCGGGTTCATCATGCAGTCGGCATTCCCGTGATCGGAAATGATGTTGATGCTGTAGTCGTTTTCGAGAGCACTCTCGACGACGATTCTGGTGGCTTCATCGACAGCTTCAACAGCTTTAACGGCGGCTTCAAACACACCCGTATGGCCGACCATGTCCGGATTCGCAAAATTCAGTACGACCAGGTTGTACGGCCCGTGTCCCAGGGCTTCGGCGACCTGCTGCCCGAGTTCCGGGGCGCTCATTTCAGGCTGCAGATCGTACGTCGCCACCCTGGGAGAAGGTACAAGGATCCGATCTTCACCAGGAAACGGCTTCTCTCGCCCTCCGCTGTAAAAATACGTGACGTGCGGGTACTTCTCGGTTTCTGCGGCTCGCAGTTGTCGGCCCTGCAGATTGCATATCACCTCCCCGATGGTGTTCGCGAGATTCACATTCGGGAATACGACGGGCAACTCAAAGTCGGCCGAGTAATCCGTAAAAGTCGCGTACTGCAACTCTATTTGGCCCCGTCGATCGAAATGATCAAATGATTTTGCAGTCAGCGCTCTGGTCAATTGCCGGGCGCGATCTGACCGGAAATTGAAAAAAATGACAGAATCGCCGTCTTCGATTCGACTTGCCGCTATTTCGTCGGGAGAACCGATCGCCCGCGGTTTTATGAATTCGTCCGTTACGCCGTCATCGTAGCTTGACCGCAGGGCCTGCCCGGGCGTTGCGAATTGCTCTCCCGCTCCATGAACCAGGAGGTCGTACGCCACCTGAATGCGTTCCCATCGACGATCGCGGTCCATCGCCCAGTACCGACCTACGATCGATGCAATTCGGCCCACGCCGACTCTGCCGGCTGCCGTTTCGAGGGACTCTGCATACCTGATTGCAGCGTGTGGATCGGTATCTCTCCCGTCCGTGAAGGCATGAACGAAGACCTGGCCGGCATCGAGACCCCGCCCGGCAGCCAGATCCAAC
>CAZGOS010000130.1:0-8450 GCA_964527795.1 uncultured Rhodothermales bacterium
GTACTCAGGAGCGTCGTCGATACATTCGAGCTGGTTCAGGTGTACGACCTGGAAGAGGAGGAATTCCCGATTGAGGAAGCGATAAAATTGCTGGCGGATAATGTAGATTTCGTCATCGATAGCGAATTCGACTTTTTGACCATCGAGGCCCTGGACAAGGATCCGGGACGGGCCGCCGATCTGTCCAACTATTTCGTACGAGCGCTTTCCCGCGTTGACAATCAGCTCGCCTCCCAGACGGCAGGCCAATTTAGACGATACGTTGAACAGCGCTACAACGAATCCGCGCGTGTGCGGGCCAATCTATTGGATTCCCTCCAGTCGTTCCAGGAACGATATGGAGTTATCGACCTCGAAGCACAGACAACCGCCTATTTTGAGCAACTCGCGGAGATGCGAATTAACGTCATCAGCGCCGAAATTCAATACGAGACGCTAAGAAGTCAGTTGGGTGAAAAAAATATTTCCGTGAAGTCCTCTGCCGAAGTGCTAAAAGCTGCAGAACAACTCTATAACGCGGCGCTTGCGGGTAAAGAACAGGTTCTTCCAGTCTCGCAGGAAGAGGCTCCAGAAATGGTTCATCGTTATGCCTCACTTACGATGGAGAGAACGATTCAGGAACGTATTCTTGAACTGGTTGCTCCACTGCTCGAACAAGCCCGGTTCAATGAGCAACAACAAGTAGAGGCCCTTCAGATTGTTGATGCCGCCGTTCCGCCCACGGAAAAGTACAAACCGAAGCGTTCGATCATCGTAGTGGCCTCGACCTTGTCTGCCTTTATTTTAGCAACGTTGTATGCTCTGTTGCTGAATTGGTGGCGAACCAATCACCTCTACTTCACTCGGCGATTGAACGAGGCAGCCGTAGCCTCGGCTGTTTCAAGAGACTAGCATCTGCCGATGTCGACGCGAGTTACCGCACAGCTTTCCTCTGGCCATCTCTGGAAACTTGGGAATTACACGCTCAAGCTATCGCTGGCGGTTGGTCTGATGTTGATTCTGTGGATCGCATGGAGTGCGCCTGACATTGCCTCTTTTCTCCCGATCGTCTTCGTTGCCCTGCCGATCGTCTGGTTCCTTTTTCAGCGACCCCTTCTGAATCTCTTTGTCGTACTCGCTGGATTCATTCTCATTGCAGGCTATGAAGAAGGATTTCAGGTGACTGAAATCCTATACGGGTTGTATTTCCTTGGTTTTTTGGGCCATTGGTTTTTCAAACGACTTTTGCTCTACCAGGAACCGGTATTCACGAAACCTGAGGAACGAGTACTCATCCTTTTTCTCATACTGGTCTCGCTCTCTTTCCCCCTGACAGTCTTGTTTGGGGGCTCGATGAAGGAGTTCATGAGTGAATGGTTATCCCTTTCCCTCTTAGCCTTCTATTTCCCGATCAAAGAGGCCATTGAACGCCATGAAAAAGGTCTCTACGTGATTCTTGGAGTCGTGGCCTGGGTGGGGATGTTCGTGCTCATTCGCAACGTGCTCAAATTCCAGGATATCGTCTCGGGCGCAGAATATGGTTGGCAAATTGCTCGAGGGCGCGCCGTCACGAATGAAAGTCTGCTTCTGGTTCCAGCTATTTTTTCTCTCGCAGGGGTAATTTTCCAGACGAAATGGCTACCTCGACTCACACTTGCTGCACTCTTCCTCTTGTTTCTTGCGGGCGTAATTCTCACTCAAAGTCGCGGCTACTGGATGGCGTTTCTGGCAGGAGCCATCATAATGATACTACTCACTCCTCGCCGGCAAAAACTCACTCTTCTGGGCATGGGTGCGGTCACAATTGTCGGCGTAGTCGGCGTAGGGCTGATTTTTTTTGGAGACACGGTTCTTCTTCTCGTATATGGCGTAGCGGAACGATTTCTATCGATCATGACGGCAACGACACAGGACATCTCTCTCGTAAATCGATTCAAGGAGACGTCCGCCGTGTGGGAGAGTGTGCGTCTTAATCCCATTCTAGGCTATGGAATGGGTGTATCGTATCGCGTGCAGGATATCATTTTGGACATCACAGTAGTGAAAGCATTTGTCCACAACGGTTATATCGCGCTATGGTACAAATTTGGAATCTGGGGACTAGGATTGATGCTTTTTTTCCTGGGCTCGGTTGTAAGAAACGCCGTTCTCGCATTTAGGACTGAGCAGGAAACAATCGTCATTCGCGTAGCCTGCCTGGCCGCGGCAGCTTCCTTCTGCGCCTTATTTCTTTCAGCCATTACGTCGAATCCATTTTACATCAACGATACGATGTTCATATATGCCGTTCTCGCCGGAATCAGTGGTGGTTGTTGGTCGCTCGTTCAATCAAGGGAAGCGACTTCCATCGCCTAGACATCCTGGCCACGAACGTACCGGGTTGTAACCCTTTCGTCTTCGCATTCGTATCTCTGTTATGCCGGACGGTCCGTTCGACGATCGATCAATTTCAAGAGTGTGATTGCCATGAAGCGTGGTCTTTTCCTAGTTGTATGCGCAATGTTTCTGTCAACGCAGATTCCCCGTACAGCGTCGGCACAGGAACGGGAAACAACTGTCGTTAACAAGGCTTCGACAGAGCAGGAAGTTGTGGTGTCGGCGCTCCGCACGGCCATCTCCATTATCCAGGATATTACTCGAAGGCACGCAAGCGCCCCTATTTCGAAACAGTTGAAGCTGCTTTCCGGACGCATGACGACGACGGCTGACAGCTTCGGAGGCTTTCGCAAATCGGAGCCTACTCTCATCTCACACGAACTTTCTGAACTGCTCGCCGACATTCGAGCAGAAGTTCGGTCCATCGCAAGAGACCTGGATCGGCGCGGAGAAGACAGGTTAGCCGATAACCTGGTCGAAATGGTCGATGAATTGGACCGAGCCATACGGATGGCCCGGAATCTGGAGCGGGAATCAACACCGGTACGAAATGAATGGTTGGCTGAAGGAAGGCACGACGCACGGGACAATGATATCCGGCACCGCGAACGCGTGCGCATTACCCGCCACGACGACACGGGCGATGATGAAGACGATGGGCGTTTCTGGCGCCGCTCTGAGTTCGACTGGCGCCGCCATTCGTCGGCGTACGTTGGAGAGTTCACGCAGAACTGGCCGTACCGGGAAAATGCCTTGTATCGACCGATTCCCGCGTTTCGCTACAATCGCGTAGAAGGATTCGTGCTCGGCATCAGGCGACTGCCTCTGGACTGGAGCGACTATGAGCGCGGACGGGTGTACGGCCAGGTTGGTTATGCTTTTTCGCTAGAAGACGTTCGCTATGAACTGGGTGCGGAAACCAAGCTGAATCACTCGTATAGAGATGGAGAATTCGACCTGAAGGTGGGCGGCGCATATCGGAAGAATACGAACGCGAGGGACCTGTGGAAATCGAGCTGGGCCGAGAATACGCTTGCAGCCGGGCTTTTCCGCAACGATTTTTTTGACTATTACGAAACGGAAGGATGGACCGCTTACGCAGTCGGCAAGCTGACACCCTATCTGCAGTTCGGCGTCGGTTACCGCGACGACGAGTACCGCAGTCTTCAGCGTGAAGCAACGTGGTCGTTATTTGGGGGCGATCCGTTCCGCCTGAATCCGTCTATCTGGGAGGGTCAAATGCGATCCTTTGTCGCTACGCTGGAAGGCGGGCGAATCAGGGGCTATCGCTATCAGCCGGCTGGGTTTGCTTTTCGGCTGGAAGCCGAATTCGGGAAAGGACTTGGTGGCGACTTTTCGTTCAATCGTTACGTCGGTGATATAAGAACGTATGCCCGGATGAGCAGACACACCGGACTCAGTCTGCGATTCAGAGGTGGTTATGCCGACGGAAATGTGCCCGTTCAGAAAGCATTCACACTGGGTGGTGCAGGTTCAGTGAGAGCCTATTCGCAAAATGTCTTTTACGGAACACGCATGCTGCTGGCGAACGTCGAGTATACTCTCTACCGACCGGGTTTCTTCGACGATCTGTTTGAAGATCTGGCGTTCTTCGGGCTGTTCGACGCAGGCTGGACGAATACGGCAGGAGTAAACGAGGTTGATCTGGAGGATGTGTTCTCCGCTGCCGGATTTGGCGTCTCTCTCGACGACCGGAATATTCGCCTCGAAATCGCCTGGCCGCTCAATGATCTGGGCATGGGAACGGAACCATCTATATGGCTTCGATTAAATCCGACTTTCTAAATACGCCCGGTTCCCGTTCGACACTCCTGAGTTACTTGATTCCCTTAATCAGCGATTGAACGGGTCGGCTGAAGATCAGAGCCACGACACCGGCAGCACCGATTGTAATTGCCACGCTCCAGAAAAGACTTGAAGGCGCCAGTGACTCCAGTCTACCGGCAACGAGACCTGCGAACAGGTTTCCGAGAGCAGCCGCCACGAACCAGATGCCCATCATCTGGCCGACTCGGTTCTCAGGCGCCAGCTTCGTCATCGATGACAGGCCAATTGGCGAGAGACACAGCTCCCCTGAAGTGTGAAGAAAATACATGACAACCAGCCAGGCAGGAGACGCAAGACCTTGCGATCCCGCATTTACGGCACCCCAGTAGATCACGAAGAATCCGGCCGCCAGGCCAAACAATCCCAGCGAAAATTTGATCGGAATGGACGGATTGGCTTTCCTCTTGGCGAGCCAGATCCAAAGCGAACCAAAAATGGGCGCAAGAATGATGATGAACGTCGGATTGACAGACTGAAACCATCCCGTAGGCATTTCCCAACCGAAAAAGATCCTGTCGGTGTAGTCCTCTGCGAACAGCGTCAGTGACGAACCGGCCTGTTCAAATCCAGACCAGAATATCGCCGCAAGCAGGAACAACCACAGTATCACACCCAGGCGCTTCTTTTCGTCTTTGTTATGACCGGCAAAAAAGATGAGATACAAGAAATAGATCCCGACCATCGCGAGAACTGCGATACCCAGCGCTGCTGCGATTTGGGTAAGCGTGACGTGCAAGAAGCCTGAAGAGACCAGGAATCCGAAAATGACGATTACTGCCCCGAAAAGGCTTGCAATCGTATAGAACTTTCGGCTTTTTGCAGCCAACTGTTCACTCGTGTCAGCCGTTTTCAGATTACCGGCATCACCGAGATATTTGTAACCGTACCGAAATTGGATAAGCCCGGCGACCATTCCGATACCGGCGAGCGAAAAGCCCAGGTGCCAGTTGTAATTTTCACCGAGAAATGAGCAGAACAAGGGACCAAACGTGGCACCGAGGTTGATCCCCATATAAAACACGGAGAACCCGGCGTCTCGTCTGGCGCCACCCTCCGGAAACAACTCACCGACAATCGTGCTCACATTCGGTTTCAACAAACCCGTACCGAGAATGATGAGAATGAGCCCGGCGAAAAAAGTGTATTCGGTCGGGATAGCCATGCTGAAGTGACCGGCGGCGATAATACAGCCGCCGACAAAAACCGCTTTTCTCTGCCCCCAAAGATTATCAGCGACCCAGCCGCCCGGTAGACCAAGTATGTATACGAGACTTGTATACAGTCCATAGATCGCAGTCGAGGTTACGACGTCATATCCGAGACCGGGATTCGAACCGATCGTCTCCTTGGTCATGAACAGCACGAGCAGCGCCCGCATTCCGTAGTAGCTGAAACGCTCCCACATCTCCGTAAAAAAGAGCGTAGATAGGCCGCGCGGATAACCAAAGAACGACTTATCCGCAGTGATTCCGGAATCAAAGGTGGACATAGACTTGGGTCGACTGGTGATGAAATGCCGCCCAAAGATAGAACATGGACGCTATGGTGTCTAAAACAATTTTTCAGGAGGTTGCCAAAACCTCACGGGTTGAATGGGTGTATATTGGTTCCACTGGATAAAAAGCATGAATGAAACAGGATCGCATGGGCCGAAGGGCCCTTTTTAGTGCGCTGGAAAATGATGCACCAACAATCAAATAGAGTATCTATAAGGCATGGCGAGCGCACGCATACGTGCGGTGCGCTCCGGCCCGAACATATCGGACAAACGGTCACACTGAAGGGCTGGGTGGACACGCGCCGCGACCTCGGTGGTCTTATTTTCGTGGATCTTCGAGATCGATATGGCCTTACGCAAATCGTGTTTGAGCCACAGAATAAGCCGGAGGCGTATCACGTGGCCGATCGACTCAAGAACGAATACGTGATATCGATCATCGGGAAAGTCATCGCGCGATCGGATGATCAGGTTAATGCAAAGCTTGACACAGGTTCCGTTGAGGTTTCCGTTTCAGATATTCAGGTTCTGAATACGTCGGCACCCGTTCCATTTACGGTTTCTGCTCATGAGGAAAAGCAACAGAAAGCCAACGAAGACCTTCGTCTGCAGTACCGATACCTGGATATGCGTCGTCCCGGTCTTCAGGAAAATTTAGTCCTCAGGCACCGGCTGTATCAGTCCATAAGGCGGTACTACGATCTGCACGATTTCCTCGAGATCGAAACGCCTGTATTGATGAAATCAACACCGGAAGGCGCCCGCGATTACCTCGTTCCGAGCCGCATCTATCCCGGGAAGTTTTATGCGCTCCCGCAGTCTCCGCAAACGTATAAACAGATTCTGATGGTCGCGGGAATGGATCGGTATTTCCAGATCGTCAAGTGCTTCCGGGACGAAGATCTTCGTGCCGACCGACAGCCGGAATTCACCCAGATCGATGTCGAAATCTCATTCGCCACGGAAGAAACGGTGCATGAGAGTACGGAGGGACTCATGGCGGCCATCTGGCGAGATCTCAAGAATACGGAGTTGTCTTTACCCTTTCCTCGACTCACATACGATGAGGCCATTCGACGGTATGGATCCGACAAACCGGATCTCCGATTTGGAATGGAAATAGCGGATCTGAGCGAAACTTTCCGTTCGTGTGGTTTCAGTGTATTTGAGGATGTCATCGCCAATGATGGAGCCGTTACGGCCATAGTCGTGCACGGCGAAGGCGACCGTGGTCGAGGTGCGATGGATCGGTTGGACAAGAATATTGTCCGGAAGAAAATCGGCGCTGGGGGTCTGTTCTATTTCAAGCGCCCCGGTGATGGTTCCGAAACGCAGTCCAGTGTGAAGCCTGACCAGTTGCCCAATCAATTCGTTGAGAAGGCTGTCGACGTAACCGGCGCCGAACAGGGTGACCTCGTGCTGATCCTGGCAGGAGAGGCTCCGCGGGTATTTGAGCAAATGGGTACGCTACGCCTCCATGTGGCCGATGAATTGGGATTGATACCGAGAAAGGCAGATGGTCCGTGGCATTTCGTGTGGGTAACGGACTTTCCATTGGTGGAGTGGGATGAAGAGAACGAACGCTACACAGCCGTTCACCATCCATTCACGTCTCCGAAAGAGTCAGATAGAGAGGTCATGTATTCTGATCCAGGAGAAGCACGTGCCAGAGCATACGATCTCGTACTGAACGGCACCGAACTCGGAGGAGGTTCGATTCGAATCCATAGCCAGGATGCTCAGCGACAAATGTTTAACATCCTCGGAATCTCCGACCAAGAGGCTGATCGCCGTTTCGGATTCCTGCTTGAAGCGTTTCGATATGGCACGCCGCCACACGGTGGAATTGCATTGGGCCTGGATCGAATAGCGATGCTTCTTACCGGCGCAGCGTCATTACGGGAAGTCATTGCTTTTCCCAAGACGCAGAGCGCTCAGGAACTCATGGTGCAATCCCCGGATATGGTTGACGAGCACCAACTCGAAGAGCTGCACATCAGAGTCGTAGAAAATGAAGACGACGAGTGAACCCTTCCGCCCGGATTGGGAAGGGTGGGAGCACGTTATTTCGGTATGTGGATTTACCCTTGATCGACCAAAGGGATCTGTTCATCCCGTGAATCCCGAAATCGTTTACCCCATTGATTATGGGTATGTAAACGAGACTCAGGGAGGTGACGGAGACGAGTTGGATATATTTGTTGGATCCAGTGACAACGGTCTCATGGCGGTAATTCTAACGACCGATCGACGAAAAGGAGATCGTGAGTGCAAACTGCTATATAATTGTTCACCTGAAGAAATCTATCTGATCAATGGATTCATCAATTTTGATAGAGATCTGATGACCGGAACAATCGTCATGCGTACTCCCTTGCGCGAGTTATGGCATGCGGGGAAAGATGGGAGGTGAACTTCCAATTTGCAGGAGACTTCAAGGAAATCAACGAAGGCCAGGTTGCCGAGCACCAGAAAAGGTTCGTAATTTATCTAGCTGTGCCGAGATTGGTACAGGATCCCGTAGCTCAGGTGGCAGAGCATCTGACTTTTAATCAGAGGGTCGCAGGTTCGAGCCCTGCCGGGATCACATGCGTCGGTGTACGGTATACCGGCGCGCTTTGGAACGGGACTCTGACACGGGACGATGTTCCGAAGGCCCTGGCCCAGGTGGCGGAATTGGTAGACGCGCCGTCTTGAGGGGGCGGTGTCCGACAGGACGTGCTGGTTCGATTCCAGTCCTGGGCACTCA
>CAZGOS010000131.1:0-8423 GCA_964527795.1 uncultured Rhodothermales bacterium
GACATTTTTGAGAAACTGTAGCCGTTCGGTGCCTGCCACCGTCATCGCCTTCTAGTATGCATAACCCAGGGAGAGGATGTGCGCAGGTCCTCCAAAACCTTCTTCGAACGGCAGCAAGGCGTAGTCAAACGTCAGGTTCGCAATGGCCAGTCCGATCCCTGCTGAAAAATCCCTGAGTGCATCATCGGATATATACCCTACGCGCGCAGTGACCGTGTCGAGCACTTCTCCCGATAGACCTACGTGGAACTGGGTAGACTCCGTCACGGTGCTGTACGAGATGTCCACGATCAATGACGTATTCAGAAGCGTGGTGCCGTCATTTTGTGCCAGTATGCGGAACGGAAAAACTTCTGCACCGATTCGCATACTTTTAGGCAGCTTGGTCGCCTCCGCGTTCAATCGCTGCATTTTTCCTACATTTTTGAATGTTGCCCCAAGCAACAGCCCATCGTTCAAGAGCGCCGTCTGTAAACCAAAATCGAAAGCATATCCATCCGCCGAACTTACAAATATGCGCTCGGACAGATACTTGATCGTGACCCCGGCTCGCACAGGCCCAAACGCACGGCCGACAGCGACTCCGGCACTCACAAATTGAGCATCAAATAAGCCATCCGGTTCCCCCGGCCCCTCACGGGCTTCAATATCTCCGGCGCCGGCAGCGGTTACGAAGAGGCCGATACCCGTTTTCTGCCCGATTCTAAATTTGGAAGCCACCGCATACGTTCGTACATCCGCTATCCAGAGATGGTGGGAAATAGCCAACTCGTTTCCACCCTCGGCAGCCAAACCTGCTGGATTCCAGTACGTAGCATATGCTCCGTGCTCCGCAGCAACACCGGCGTCGCCGCGGGCCAGACTGGTGGCGTCAACGCCGACACGTAGAAATGCCAATCCCGATTCCTGCCCTCGCGCGGCCGAAGCCTGACTGAGAACCAGGACCGTAAACAACAAAATTAGATAAATCCGGTGCATTTGAGTCTTGTTCTTACAGATACATCCGTAAGGTAAAAAGATGCATCGTGCCGGACGCAGGAGACTCGTAGGAAAACGCATACTCGAATCGCGCGATCAATGTGCCGACTTCCTGCTCAATCATGAAACCCGCGGAAGGGCGCACACCACCCAGTGCTTCTTTTCCCAGTTGTTCGACACCACCCCGTATCACAAACTGGGGTAGAAACTCGTATTCCGCACCTGCACGGAAGCGGCTCTCCCGAAGGATCAGATCTTCTCGATTCGCGCGCTCCGCCGGCTCGGAACCGAGAATGGTGACGCTGCGAGAGACCGCCTCAACTTTAGTAAACCGGGACTCGACCTCAGCCACAAAACGCAGTTTTTCGTGCAGTCTCGTGGTCATCAGACCAATCCTCAGGCGCGTCGGGAAGTTATCCGTTGTTCTCTTCCCTCCGGATCCGTTTACGGTGTCGGTGTTCCACTGATATCGGGCCAGCAGATCATCCAATACAAAAGCAGCATGTACACCTTCAATCAGTTGCACCGTCAACCCGATGTCAATACCTACCGACACCCCCGGGTCCAAGCCGTCAAACAGATCCGTTCGGAAAAACTGGATGGCAATTCCGGCCGAGAATACATCGGATTTCCGGATTCCAAAGGCGAGAAATCCGGCAAATTCATCAATTGAAAGATCCTGCGTATGAAAACCACTGTTGTCACGACCGTCGATGTTATCAACGGACGCGTGGATCAGACCGACAGCGATACCGGCATTTCTTCTTAACGGAGATGCCAACTGAAGAAACTGAAGCGAGCGGTCGAAATTGAGAAGCGCTACCGTCGCTTCCAAATTCTGACGCTTTGCGTACGGCGCCAGCGCCGGATTGTAGTAGGGGCTCCCAATACCGCCGACATCGGCAGACAGTGCGTTACCCAATGCAATGCCACGCGCGCCGAATCCCATGCGAGAGAATGCACCGGCCGCCTGAGAATAAACGTCCGAGACTGGTCCCATCAGCAGCACCGAGACAATGACAAGTCTTACTGCGCAGATCCCTATTGTTCTCGCCGAGGTCATTCGATCACCAGGATTTTACCGCGAGACCTGGTCCCACCTGCTCGCACCTCATAGAAATACGCTCCATTGGCAACGCGCGTACCGTTTCTGTCCATACCATCCCAACGCGTATCCGAAATGCCGACCGGGCTATTGTCCTGGAGGGTTCTGACCAGATTCATCCCAAAGTCGAAGATTCGAATCTCGACGTTCGTGGCTTGCGACAACTCATATCGGATACGAATAAAACGATCGGCCGCGGGCGAAAACGGATTGGGATACGCAAACGTCTCGACATCCGGCACAAGATCGTCCGGCTCATCCGGATGCAACGGCACTTCCGTTCGGAACAGATCCCACGTTTGGCCCTGATCGCCTGTTCGCAACAACCCGTCGCCCGTGCCAATCCATATGGCAGATCGCGTGACTTCAACGGAAAAAACGCTCGTACCAGGGCGTACGATTCGACTTTCACGCGTGCGATCTCTGAATTCACGAATGGACTCCCAGAAGGCACCACCGTCACGGCTGATAAACAGACCATCCTCTCCTGCTGCATAAACAACTTCATCATCGAATGCGAAGTCATAAATACGCTCTCCCTGCAGAGCCTGATTAAATGTGGCCCCTTTATCCGAGGTGTAGGTCACACCAAACTGCTCGCCTGCTACTTCGCCGGTATTCCACGTCGCCAGCCAGATGATTGACTGCATTCCAATGCGTTGCTCCTCAATCGATACCACCCAACTACCGGTCAGTGTACGTCCGGTCCCATCAGCCTTGAATCGTTGCCAGGACCGGCCGCCATCCAGGGAACGGTTTACGCCACCGGCCGTGCCTGCCCAGACCGTACCATCCGAGTCCACGAGTACTCCGAATCCCATGTGGTTGAATGAGCCATTGCCTCCACGCTTAGGCTCGAGGCGAAAATTGTAACTCGAATCAGGATGGATGAAATCGAGGTTGTCGGGTGGCAGCACGACGCGCTTCCAGGTGCGTCCAAGATCACTTGAGCGCCGGATACCACTGGCCCATCCCGCAGCCCAGAGTTCAGAACGAACCGGATCGTAGTCGATGTCGAAGGGAGGGCTCTGCTGCGGAACGATCACGGCAAGCGCGCCAAGCGTAGAAACACCATAGTTGATCGTTGTGTCAGCCGGTTGGTCCAGCTGCGGAAATCGATGTGAGAAGCGATTCCCGCCATCTTCCGACACCAGAAATCCTGCGGCAGTCTGGACGTTTTCCCCGATTGAATTGTCGTTTCGCCCGAGTCCCGCGACAATTACATCGCCTTCGACGTCAAGCGAAAACACCCTGTTGGGGGTGCCAAACAGGGAGTCAGAGTCTACCTGCACCCATGACTGTCCTTCATTCGTGGTCAGATTCAGATACGGTCCGACCCAGAGGGAATCTCCGTTCGCCTGAAGATTGGCGATCGAGTTGCTGAGAATCCCGTATTTGCTCTGCGTGAGCGCCCGCACGAAATTCGCATCCAGCGCATTGTTTTGAGCAACGGTCCTGCCTGGAACAGCAAGAACAACAAAAAACAGGAAAAGCGCGATATGTCGTTTATTTGCGGTCAAATTTTCACAACACCACGATCGTGCGAGTCACGGTTTCGCTCTCGAGGCCGGATCGGTCGACCGCCTTGAACACAAAGATATTATCGCCCGCCTCGTTGGATGAATCGAGCTGTATCGTCAGCGTGAATTGTCCATCACCCGCGACGGCGTCTCCACTGGAGGATCCGTCATTACAGGAACCAGCACCCCCGTCATCGCACAGAGATAATGGACCACCGCCATTCACCGACACCTCAACACGCAGAATATTGGCCAGGCCATCCGGATCGGAGACGTGCGCGACGATGGAAACCTGAATCGCCGGTTCGCCCGGCGCCGGACGTGTCACACGGTCCGGGATTTCAATTGCATCGATAACCGGTGGATCACTCTCTGCGTCGATGATGAGAGAACCCAATACCTTATTGCCCAAAGCACCTGAACGATCCGAGGCGAATGCCTGAACCGTATACGTACCCGTTTCCGCCAGAGGTATCTCAAGAGGGATGTCGACGCTGATCCTGCCGCTTTCACGGACCGATATTTCTTCTGAGGCAACAGGGCCGTTCGAAGACAGCGGGGATTGAATCAGAATAAAGACACGATCCAGGTCTGCGTCTTCGTCCTCCACATCTACCTGAATGCGTAGCGCAAAGTGTGCGACGCCATCCTGTACACTTCCTGGCGGCAAATTATCCAACAGGACCGACGAAGGCGAAAACGATAGGTTCGAAAGCACAGGCGCGCTGTTGTCGCCGACACTTGTGCCGGGAGCCGTGTCACATCCCTGCGTAACAAGGATCAGAAACACGATAGGTAGAAGCGCAGAACGGTTTCTCATGTATCAGCACAAGCAGGTACTACTGCCGCAAGACGTCACTGGAAAATGATTCGACTCAGTAGCGATTGACGATCATGCAGTGCTGTTTTTCAGAGTATTCACAGATTTGTGGTCGTGCGAGCTTCACTCCACGGATAAACGGACTAAAGAATGTAGAGCGGCTTGATGCTGAAACAAAGGGCAAAAATGACTAGACCAAAAATGGCCAGAATTCGACGTTTTGGATTCAGCGGTTCCATTTCAAGCACGGGCGGGTGATCAACCCGAATAAGCAATACAATGAGAAGGCACCAGAACAACCATCCGGTGTAACCGAAATTGTTTACAATCCAGGGATCCCAGCGAAGCACGGCAATTAGTGCTATTACACCCACAAGTGATCCAACAACCAAGCGTGGTTGATCACGAAAAACGCGGTGCATATAGAACAGCATGACCAGGGCCAGAACCAGCCATGGTAAAAACCCGGATACCGTTGTCCATCTACTCAGAAACGGTCCAACCTCATCCATGAATCCGATGCCGCCTGAAGTCAGGAGCAGCAGTACAAAGCCTCTCGCGAAACGTCTGTGCCACCTGGGTCCGACCAGGGCGTACAGCATATGTCCACCATCGAGCTGACCAACGGGAAGCAAGTTGACGGCCGTGAAGAAAAGACCCAGCCATCCCGCAAAAAGAATCGGGTAATGGTACATCTCCCACAACGGAGGAACGTCCGTGAAGAACTGAGACAACAACCAGTACAGCGGCGTTGAGCCCACGACGAGAAGCATATCGCCCGATGATGTCGCAACCTGATCGAGGCGATCCGGAAACGCAACATTCTGCTGGATGAATGCTTTCAGACCTTCGTGGCCCGGCAGATCCATAACGTAGTCAAGAGTCGGCAACGTGGCGAAACCGACGATCAGGACGACCAGAGCAACAACAAATCCCGCGATGGGTCCCGCCGTCCCGATGTCGAACAGCTTTCGCATGGAAGGAATCTGTTCACGGATCCGAATCACTGCGCCAAACGTGCCGATTCCATTCCAGGGAAATGGAATGAAGTAAGGCAACGAGGTGCTGATTCTGTGTTTTCGAGCGGCGAAATAATGTCCGAACTCATGCACAGTCAGGAAGAGCAACAGAGAGCCACCGAATCGGAAACCGTCGAGAACGAATTCAATACTGATCCGGGCACCAAGGAGTTGCAGCCAGTTTTCCGACTCGGCATAAAAGATATAGCGCCCGGCCATCTGCCCGCCGGCGAATATGGTCGTCACGAGCGTGGCTATAAAAAGTCCGGCGTGGAGCCAATACCTGTCTTTTTCCTCGCGTTCAACCTTTGGATAGAGTTCACCCATGATCGAGCCTTTTCGGCCGATGATGCCTGGCTCTCCAGTTTGCCGGGTGCTTCGATCTCGTGTATGCAATTACTCGCTCCATTGACTTGAACAAGAATGACTTGAACGGAAAGCCTACCCTACGAACTCGAGGGGGTGAAGTTTTCCGTCACACTCAGATTAATTGCGGAGAAGTTGCTGAGAAGTGGAGTTACTGCAACGATCCGAATGCCCGTCGAATTCGAATCATCGCTTCTTCGAGGTCGCTTCTAGATGCAGCATATGAAATGCGAACTCCGGACGGGCCGCCAAACGCATGTCCTGAAACGAGAGCCACGTTGAACTCATCAAGGAGGTACATGCAGAGAGGTTCACTTCCTTCGATCACCTCACCTCCCGGCGTGGACCGGCCGTAGAACGCGGACACGTCGGGAAATACGTAAAAAGCGCCCTCGGGCTTCGCACATTTTACATTGTCCATTAAAGAGAGCGCATCCAGAACGAAATCCCGTCGATCACGGAACGCCGCAACCATCCGGTCGACGGGTTCCGGACCCATCTTCAAGGCGGCAAGTCCTGCTTTTTGCGAGATACTGCAGGGTGCAGAGGTGAATTGGCTCTGGAGTTTTGCGGTTTCCTTAACGATGGCGAGATCGGCGGCCAGATACCCCAAACGCCAGCCCGTCATCGCATACGATTTGGAAAAACCGTTGATCGTGATTGTTCGAGACCGCATACCCGGCAAAGAACCGATCGACAGGTGCGCGGCATCATAGACTACACGCTCGTAAATCTCATCGGAAATGACAAATACGTGTGGATGTCGTTCGAGCACAGACGCCAATTGACGGATAGCCTCAGGTTCGTATACACTGCCCGTAGGATTCGATGGCGAGCAGAGCATGAGCACGCGTGTCGCTTCGGTTATATTTTCCTCCAGCGCTTCAGGTGTTATGCGATAGTCCGACTCGACGGATGTCGGCAACACGACGGGCGTCGCTCCTGCAAACCGTACCATTTCCGGATAACTCACCCAGTAGGGCGCTGGAATAAGCACCTCGTCACCTTCGCTGCACAGCACCGAAATGACCTGGGAGATCGACTGTTTGGCTCCGTTCGAGCAGAGGATTTCGTCGGGTTCATAGTCGATTCCGTTCTCACGTGACAATTTCTCGCAAATCGCTTCTCGTAGCGAAAGCATTCCGCGATTCTCGGTATAGTGCGTAAAACCTTCCCGGATTGCTTGAATCGCTGCTTCAGCTATGGGACCAGGCGTATCGAAATCCGGCTCACCGGCGCTCAACGAGATAACAGGATATCCAGCTCGCTTACGTGCTTTTGCTCGAGCGCTCATCGCCAACGTTGCCGAGGGCTGCATAATCGCAACTCGTGGACTGACGTGCAGATCTGCTTGTATGGTTTGCATTCAAACTCCCTTAATAGACCGTCACCCGGCTGCGATGCAGACTGTTTCTATACAGTCAAGTTTGTTTCTCGCGCAAAGCTCTCAGCACCTGCTCCGGCACGAAAGACGACACATCGCCGTTCCAGGAATGGATCTCCCGCACGATTGAAGCACTGATTAGTGCGTGCGATTCCGAGGTCATCAAAAATACAGTTTCCACGTCTTCGCTGAGACGCCTGTTCGCAAAAGCCATGCGAAACTCAAAATCAAAATCGGAAACCTGTCGGAGACCTCGAATAAGTACGCGAGCTCCCCTTTGAACGGCGTAGTCGACCAACAGGCCTTCAAAGGGAACGACAGTTACATTTGACAAATGCTGCGTGCACTTCCCGATCAGTTCACATCGTTCGTCGGGTAAGAAAAGCGGATCCTTGCTGTCATTAACAGCCACGGTAACCTCGACCCGATCGAAAATTCGACTCGCCCGTTCGACGATGTCGAGATGACCGAAAGTAAAAGGATCGAACGTGCCGGGATACAGCGCCAGCATCCCTACGGAAGATTCACTCATTCTGTACAGCCTTTGAGAATACGGACACTATGGTTCTGCCGTACGTTCGGGAGGTTTCCAGGTCCGGATGCTTCGGAAACCGACATCGCCTGTTGTGCTCCAGAACAAATAATCCTGAAGGTTCAAGATGCGACATCGCAAGATCCGGCAGATCCTCGAGGTATGGTAGATCGTACGGAGGATCAGCCAATATAAGGTCGAAGCCGGTCGTAATTCCTTGATTGAGGTATGCGCGCGCGTCCATGCGTAAAAACGTGCAGCGCTCGCTCACCTCAAGCGATTCCGCGTTATTCCGGCAGCACGACAGTACCAACACGTTCGATTCCACAAACGTGACGTTTTCCGATCCTCTACTCAGAGCTTCCAGACCGAGGGCCCCCGTTCCGGCAAACAGATCCAGAACTTCAGCATCTTCGTAATCGAGTCGGGCTCCAACCATGTTGAACATGGATTCCCGAACCCGGTCGCTCGTAGGACGCATCATCTTTCCGCCTGGAACGGTGATCAATCGCCGTCTGAACTGCCCGGATATGATGCGGATTCGTGACAATGTCGCTATGCTTTAACGTTTTTCGGGGTGCAAAACGACTAGAGCGCTGCACCCAGACACACCGCGAAAGACTCGAATCGGAAATCTTCGTAGAACTGGTCCGTCTTCAAATCAACAACCGAGATCGGGTTCAGTACGGTAAGCTGACT
>CAZGOS010000132.1:0-8421 GCA_964527795.1 uncultured Rhodothermales bacterium
GAACTCCGCGCCGACGAGGCCATATCCGAAAGCGGTGCGAATGTCAATTTTGTCGAGATCCTGGACCAGAGCCCCAGCGGGCGTTCGCGGATTCGCGTGCGCACGTATGAGCGAGGTGTTGAAGGCGAAACATTGGCCTGTGGTACCGGAGCCGTAGCTTCCGCCATTGTTTCATTTCTATGCCAAAAAACAGCCGGCTCACCGATCGAAGTGTTGATGGAAGGAGGGACGCTAAAAGTCGATTTCTCCAGGACCGCCACCGGTCCGACGGGGATCACTCTTGAAGGACCTGCAGATATCGTATACCGGGCAACGCTGGAAGTCTGACCGACAGCGTGTGCACGACCGGCACAAGAAAAAAGGCCGTGCCCTCCTGGAGAACGGCCTCGGAATAATGAGTCGTTTCAGGCCCTATTGCAGGAAGAGTCGCCTGTCATCGACAATGTCAGCCTCGTCGTGCAGAGAAGTGATCCATTGCGATCTGACGATGTTCTGCCGCTGGGCAAGCATCTGCGCGGATAAGCGCGCTCTCTCTTCGTCTGTCAGCACTCCGGCGTCTTCAGCTTTATCTACGTGAATGACGTAAACAGCGTTCTGACCAACGATTACATCAGACGTTTCGCCTTCCTCAAGGCCAAAGGCGGTTCCGACGAATATCGGATCACGACCTATACCTGAAACAACCATGTTGCTGAAGGAGAGCTGTTCGGCAACCTGAACCGACGTCCCAAGTGTAGCGGCGAGACCGTCGATTCCAGTGCCGAGCGCAGATTGCATTCTTTCGGCAAGGATCCTGGACTTCAGTTCGTTGCGAAGCCTCGGTTCGATCTGGGCACGTACTTCGTCGAAGGGTCTGTAACCCTCCGGCTGGATCTCGTCAACAGCAGCCACCAGGAAATCACCGTCAAGTTCGATAACCGCGCTAACGTCACCAACATCGGCGGTTTCGAGGAAATTCATGAGCGCCCGGCTGACGCCGATACCTGGCATAAACGTTTGCTGATCTTCTACTTGAATGGTCAGGATAGTATAGTCTCTACGCGCGGCTTCTCCCGAAAAATCATCGGTTTCCTCGGCGAAGTATTGAAGATCGTCGAGCTGGTCCTGAATACGGGTAAGCGTTGCGACACTTGCACGAAGGGTGAGCGAAAAATCAGCTATCTGAGCTTCAACCGTTGCTCGATCGGTAACTTTGATCAGGTGATAGCCAAATTGCGTTTCAACAGGGCCGACCACGCGTCCGACTGTCGCAGCAAACGCGGCTTCTTCAAAAGGTTTTACCATTCGGCCGGGGCCAAACCAGCCCAGATCACCACCGTTACCGGCCGATCCATCGTCAGACAGCTCCCGCGCCAGATCAGAAAAGTCCTCTCCGCGTCCGGCTCTTCGACGTGCATCCTGCGCACTGCGCAACGCCTTGCTTCTGGCTCCTACGTTACTTTCAGCAGCTCTGAAAAGAATATGACTTGCTCGCACGGCCTGTTCTTCCGGTGCACGTACGTCCAGAATTTTAACGATGTGTGCTTCATTTCCCGAGATGATCGGTCCAACTACCTGTCCGACTTCGGCGTCTGCAAAGACAGCTTCAGAGAGCGATTCATCCAGTTCGTCGGGCCGGAAGTACGCATCCGTATACGGACGTTCCGATCCGTTGCGATAGAGAAAGAGTGAATCTTCTTCCGTGGACGCGAAACTTTCGCGCAGGTCTTCAAGGTCACCGAGGATGGCCATGGAATCTGCCTGTGTCGGAGACTTGGAGCGGGTCACATAGGAAAGCGAGTAGGAACGCTTGCGCTCGAATTCATCTCTGTGCTCGTCGTAGAACTGGCGCAAATCACCGTCGTCATACGATATCTCGTCATCCGGGAGAGAGGTAAATCGCTGCGCGACGTATCGAACATCCACTTTTCTGTTTCGGCGAACATGTTCAGCGATGATGTCCTGATTGGAAATTCGAACCGTACCGGCTATGAGCTTGTCCAGCTTTTCTCTCAAACGGTCACTGCGCAGAATATTGTCTATCTGGAGCCAGTATTCCGCAGCATCCGGATTGTTGATGAAGTTCTGCAAAAGGGTCCGATCGATGTTTCCCTGTCCGTCACCAAAATTGGCTGCTATCAATGGATGCGGATTTTCCCTCTGGACCATATCGACGAGTTCGGCATCCGTCACCTCAAGGCCCAGGCGTTCCGTCTCCAGCATGCGCAGTTTGTTTTCAACGAGCTGATTGAATACCCGATCCCTCGTCTGGTCGAGCATCTGTGGCGGCATGCTCTCACCGGTCTGATTTTGATAATTCTGGGACTGCTGTTCAATGGCCAATTCGTACTCTTCGTACGTGATGGACTCGCCGTTGACGGAGCCGACGTCCGGGCCGACCTGACCAATGACATCGAGGCCACCCGAGTCCTGCAGTACCCAGATGACGCCAAACGCAATTACGAGAATCCAGAGTACGAATTTGGTGTTTTCCCGCATCTTGTTCATCGTTCCCATGGCGTTACCTCACCTTTGAAGGTTCCCTATTCGAATGACAATCTTTTCCATAAAACGAACGGCAGCCCGGCATCGTATGGAGCCGTAGCACACGGCCACCAATGCCCGGTTCTTCCCTTATTGAGTCTGCGGATTTCAATAAACCGCCAAATATACTGAATGAATGGCCAATAGTTCGTGGGTTTGAAGAAGAATAAAGGACAGGGACTTCAGTCGATCTTCTGATTCGCATGAGAGCAAGAATTGACGCCATTCCCGAAAAGAAAAAGGCGCATCTATTGGGATGCGCCTTTCTGTCGGACAAATTCCGGTGACCCTATTTACTAGGCCGCTCTGCTTTGCATGGCAGCCAACTTCGATCTCAGCGTATTCAGAACTTTCGTTAAAATCTGGGAAATCCGTGCCTCCGTTCGATCCAACAGGCTGGCGATCTCGCGCAACGTCAAATTTTCGATGTAATAAAGC
The DNA here is from genome assembly GCA_964527795.1 of uncultured Rhodothermales bacterium. Lineage (GTDB taxonomy): Bacteria > Bacteroidota > Rhodothermia > Rhodothermales > UBA10348 > SMXL01. The sequence goes on from CAZGOS010000132.1 coordinate 2,962, forward strand.
GCCACGATCGTCTGCTCGCGCTCGGGAAGCTCATTGATGAGCGTCTGGATGTAATCCTTAAGCGATTCCGTATCGATCTCTTCGAACGCCCTGGCAGTCTCCAGATTCGGAATCGAATCGAGCACCATCTGGTCACCCTCGGAATCGATGGGGGAGTGGAGCGAGAGTGCAAACCGGCATTGTGCATCCCGGAGAAGCGTATGGTATTCCACGAGCGACATTTCCAGGTAGGCGGCTACCTGCTCATCAGCAGGCTCTTCTCCCAACTCCTGGCGCAGGATATCCATTGCGCGATGGGCTTCGGCCAGACGTCGGCGACGTTCTCTCGGCAATGCGTCGATTGAGCGTAAGTAGTCGACGAGCGCCCCACGGATTCTTCCGTAGGCGTACGAAACAAACGGCGTACCTCTCTTGGAGTCGTAACTGTCGAGTGCCTGGAGAAGTCCCAGAAGGCCGACGTTTTCCAAATCTTCCCGCGAAGCGAGTGGATGATCCGGAATATTCAGACGGCCGACAATGGAGCGAACCAGCGGCACTGCGGCTATAACGACGCCACTGCGATTCGTTTCGTTAGGATTATCGACGTACGTGACGGCGAAGCTCTGCAGATCTTGAGACATATTTGAGAGAGGGTTTGACGGATTAGGCGATCAGACGGGTCAGGCAGCAATGGCATCCGGTTCTTCGAAGGGAACAGGAGTTTTCTCCCGATCACCAATCGAGTCCGTACTCTCTGGATCGTATGCGGTATCCAGGTACGTCAAAGAAGCGACCGTCCTGGATTTATCTTCGAAGTAGCGATGTATCGAAAAGTCTCCGAGCAGCAATACGATATACATCGTACACGCCGCGGAAATTCCGAGAAGTACCGCGACCGGAAGATTCGGCTGACGACCGTAGAGTTCGATAGCCGTAAGCAGTCCGATAAGCACGCTTAACTGTGTAAAAAGGGCACGCATTGTGGCGCTCGTCTGTAGCGATTCAATCAACGCTCAGGCTCTTCACAAAGCATGTGCCAGTCGGTGTGACAGGGCTATCCAGACAGGCGGTTCGGGGCCGGTTTGCGACAATGGACGGCATCTCACGGAGCAGGCTGCGCAAAAGATGAAAAAAGAATGGCCGGCCGGCTTAAAAAGCCCAGGAATCGGCCGATAACGGCGTATTCCCGGTTTCGGGCGAACTGAGTGATACTCATACAAACTCGTTGGGACACAAGCAGGAGAACGCAGTTCGACGGGGAATGTAATTTTTTTTCGAGGAGAAAATTCGAATCGAAGAACAGAAGCTCAAGCGGAAAATAATTCCGCTTTTCAGGGCCGGGTGGTCAGAGATTCCCGGGAAAAAGTTGCCTTATGTACAGCCTGAATCGCCTGCAGTGCACTGCAAGAAGTGGTATTCGAAGGTACATCGGTGGTGGTATTCCCTGATCTCGGAGACGGTCAAATTCCTTAACCCCGGCTCCACCCGAAAGGCGGCTCAGTCGATGTGACCTTCTTCTCGATACTTGCGCAACTTGTTCCTGATCGTGCGTGCGCTGATGCCCAGCTTTTCGGCAGCCGCCTGCTGATTATTGTTCGAATCAGTGAGCGCCTGGAGAATCATATAGCGCTCCATGTCGTCAATCGTCGAGAGCTTTGCACCGGCAGCACCATTGTCTGAGCGTGCGACGGATCCCGCGTCGGTGAAGAAGTCGTCGAAAACATCATTTTCTTCGACTGTATTTCGTTCGGCGGACAAAAGCACGCCTCGCTGAACCATGTTTTCCAGTTCTCGAACATTTCCGGGCCAATCGTAGGCTTCAAACCGCTTAACGAGTTTACCGGAGAGCGACTTCGCGTCGAGATCGTAGAGTGAGCAGTATTTCTCAACAAAATGCCCGGCCAACAACGAAACGTCCGACATGCGATCACGCAGGGGCGGTACGGTCAGTGGAAAAACCGCAAGCCGGTGATACAGATCTTCGCGGAAAGCGCCTCTCTTGATTGCGTCGGCGAGATTTCGATTGCTCGTAGCGATAACCCGCACATTGACCTTCTTCACTTCCGTCGATCCAATCTTTTGAAACTCCCGTTCCTGCAGTACGCGCAGAAGCTTGGCCTGTATCGCCAGGTCGATTTCGGTGATCTCGTCCAGGAGAAGTGTGCCTCCGTCGGCGGTTTCGAAGGCGCCCGTCATGTTGTCAATGGCACCCGTGAAAGCCCCTTTCCTGTGTCCAAACAGGTGACTCTCGACGAGTTCACGTGGCAAATTGGCACAGTTTATCGTCAAGTACGGTCCGCCGGCCCGGTCACTCATTTCATGAATCAGCCGGGCGAGAATTTCTTTTCCCGTACCGCTCTCGCCCTGAATGAAGACCGGAGCCATATTGTTGCTTACGCGCGGCAGGATGTCCTTTAGACGCTCGATACTCGGTGCTTCACCGATATACTGCAGGTCAGAAGCTTTTCGCACACAGGTCGCCGGCTCTTCCGGTTCGGAAACGGTGACTTGAACCGGATCACGTGCCAACGAGGCCTGTACGCGTTCCACAAGTTCGGCCGTGGAAAACGGTTTTGGAATGTAATCGATGGCCCCATGCTGCATCATTCGCACGGCGTGCTGTACGTTCGCATGGGCCGTAATCATAATCACCCTTGTTCCCGGATAGATCTCACGAATGTGGCCCAGAAGCGCAAATCCATCCATGTCCGGCATCATGAAATCGGTAACAACGAGATCAAAAGATTGATTTCGCAGTTCTTCGATCGCCTGCTCGGCACTCGAGCAGCTTGTCACGTCAATGCCGTGGCGGGAAAATAGACGCTGGAAGAGGCTATGGAGCAACTGCTCATCGTCTACGAAGAGAATACGTTGTTTGCCGTCCATGAAATGCCGAATCGAGATCGAAGAGGAGCGTTTACCAGGTCTCCAAATATAGGCGACAGTGTTCGTTTTGACACGGTCGATTTATCTCGAAGCGAATAGAAAAGTGATCACGCGCAAGAAATCCAGCCGGCGGCATGGGCCGGTCCACGTTGGCTCCAGATTGCACGATCGTGCTTGAACAATCGCGCAAGTTTTCAGCAACTGCGCAGGAGAGAATTGATTTAAACGTCCGTCAGCACGGGCAGACTCAGCGTTAATTCTGTTGTCTCTGCGTCGGGTTCAGAGGTGAGGGCAAGATCTCCGCCATGTACTTTTGCAATTCGACGTGCCAGCGTAAGTCCCAGACCCAGGTTGCTGGCTTTGGTCGTGAAGAACGGTTCAAAGATTTTGGGACGCGCGTCAGGATCCGGGAATCGGCCGGGATTCTGCACCTTGACCAGAACGGTCTCACCGTTTGAGTTAAGTTCGACGTTGAGATGGATTTTATTGCTCGAATGCCCCGTTGCTTCGAACGCGTTGCGTATCAACGCCATGAGCGCTTGTCGAATGAGCGTTTCGTCCGCGCGCACAAAAACGGTGTGTTGCACGGATTCAGAGATCACCAGGCGGTCGATTTCAGAATCAGCCAGCACGGCCGTTACATCGCTCGCGATTGATTCCGCGGGCACTTTATGAAAGTGAGCCTCGATCGGGTCGTTGTAATGCTGAAGGTCGTACAGAATGCCCTCGATGCGACTGGTGCTTTCCAGTATTCGAAAAGCCAAATCTCGCTGATCCGAATTGTCCAGAGAGGGGATGAGCAGGTCCGTGAACCCTTCAATACTCGTTAGAAGACCTCGAACGCGATGCCCCAGGACCAGTGCAAACGCGCCAATGGTGGGCTGCTCTTCGGAGACAAACCTACGATGGCGAGCAAATCCTATTGAGGGCCTGTTTTCAGCCCGGGGCTTACGCGATGTACTACTGATAGACAATGTTTCTTCTTGTTTCGCCACCCGGGTCAGGCGGGCATTCTCGATTTATGATTGTATGTGATCGCCTCGGTTAGATTGCCCATGGCTTCTTTGCCGTGCGCTGTGTACCGGTTCCTTGTCCATCCTAATCGGCTGAGAATCCGATTTTATAAGCGTTTTCGACCGATTGACCTCAAATTCGAGAAACTCGTCGATCACGTTTCTGCCGGCTTCGATGTCTGATAACAGTGATCCGGTTTGATCCCAGTTGACCAGCCTGGATGTAATCAGTTTGTTCCATCTGCCATCTGCCGTGCATCGTTCCCAGGACACAGCTTCGCCCGCCGCATAACCCAATGCTGTTGCAGCGAAGCTCGCTGCATTCACAATGCACACCATTTGAAATGACTCGTGAGTAGAGGGCAGGGAAGAAGGATCGGCGTGCGAGCGGAGCACATCCGTAATCGTCTCAGGGAAGTGCATCTTTCGGGCGATAAATTCGCCCACCTCTCGGTGGTCGATACCGAACGCCAGCTGCTCTACCGAAATAAGGTCCGTGCCTTGCAGACTGTCCCACAGCGAAGAGTTGCTGTACATCTTCGCCGCTTCTTCCGGAAAGTTGAGTGTAAAAACGTGTTTGCCGATGTCGTGCAATAATCCGGCTGTAAACGCAAACCCTCGTGTCCGATTGTCGCCACTCGCCATGAGCGCGGAGATAAGTGCGGTAGCGACCGAGTGCCTGGTCAAGGCATCGGGTGAATCACTGGGTAAGTCCTCCTGAGAGGCCTTTTGTGCGCCGAACGTATCGGCGAACATTCCTGCAATAGCGCCTTCTTCAAGGACATCGATAGCCCGACTCAGACTGTCGACCGTAGATCGAAGTCCGTAGTAGGAACTGTTTGCCCGTTTGAGAATCCAGACGGACATGAGCGGATCGAGCGAAATCAAGCGAATGAGATCCTCGCGCTCCGGTGATTCGGAATGATTAAGCAGCGTGGCCGCGTAGTCGCTCAGAATGGTTCTTGGAGCCTTTCTGAGTCTCAAGCGGGCGAGTGCATGGGCAACGCTGCTCGTATGATCAAAGGACAAACTCACGATGGATAGCCCTGTGTAGGAGTGTGTGATCTAGGCGGCCATGCGTAGCGCGCCGGCTCTCGTAAGAGCTCGTGCTTCATCCAACTCGCCCTCCCGGATGCACAGGGCTACCAGACGGCGTCGCAAAAGCTCGCTTTTGGAGTGTTTGGCGTAGGCGTCACGATAGAGAGGCAGCGCCTCTTTTATCCAGCCGCTCTTGACGATGGTTTGCAGCAATTCATCTGCACTTTCAATCGGGGATTGATCGATGATGAATGCTGCGGCTGCTGCTGCATCCTCGGGATGGCCGCGATACAGCGAGAGGCGAAACCATTCTTCCCGGATTTCAGGAGGCATTTTCTCCAGTCCATCAGGATAGGCACGCATCAGGTGCTCGGCCGCGTGGTCCCACTCGCCCAGCTGCCAGGCCCATGACGCCAGTGCGGTTTGTACTTCACAAAATGGGAGGGGCTCGTCCCAAGAGACTGATTTTTTGGGTAAGGACAGGTTTAACAGCTGATGATAAGCTGCAGCAAACCCTTTCCTTCGTGCGAGAATTGAGAGAAGC
>CAZGOS010000133.1:0-8342 GCA_964527795.1 uncultured Rhodothermales bacterium
CATGGCGTTCTCACTGGTTCTGCCGGCGAAATATGGGTTGGGACCGCCGGTAAAGCGGGTAGGCCTGTACGATGATACTGGTTTGATTGATTCCAATTATATTACATGAACAGACAGAAATAATGATGGAATGTAGGACCGTCCCTTACACGGGATCGGTGAAAATCACTATATACATGTGGGAATACGTCCTGCAACAATGTTGGGTGTTGTTGCGGAATTTTGCACGCGTAAAGAACCCGTCCGTTCGCTTGGACTCGTTGTTTCATCTGAACTTTAACGCATACACTGGAGGAGACACATGAGGGCAACTGCTACGCTTACTGTTTCTGCGGTCATGATTATTGGCATGGCCCTGACGTTTCCGGAACAATCATCTGCGCAGGCACCCGGTTATGCCGGGGAAGCAGCCTGCCTGGGTTGTCATTCAGCGCCACAGGGTGGTCACCCCGCGATCGCACCGGAATATCTGAAGACCGGCCACAGGTACAAACTGAACCCGGTCAAAGACGGGGTTCCAAACACTTTACCGGATGGTACTGACAGGAGTTATCCAGACGGCCGGTTGTACTATCCGCTGGAAGGAGCGCCGTTCGCTCCGGCGACTGTCGAACCACCAACCGGTACGACCTGGAATGATTTCGCTTATGTCATCGGCGGATACGGGTGGAAGGCGCGATTTGTCAGAACAAACGGGCGCATCTATACGGACGACGACCAGGCTCAACAAAACCTGTGGGACAACAGCCGGAGCAAGTACCATCTGGGTGTGAATAAAAAGTACGACTATGCATGTTTCCAGTGCCATACGACGGGGGGTACGGCCGAAGGCTCCTGGAACGGTGTCGCCGACGATTCGCTGGGTACCTTCAGTGATCCGGGTGTGACGTGCGAAGGTTGCCACGGCCCTTCCGCCGATCACGTGGCCGGGGCATTCCAGAATCCTCCCGTCCTGCCTCCCAACACGGGCGACTACCTCGAACTTGAAAGGTGTGGCGAGTGCCACCAGCGTGGCGGGGCGACCAATGCCATCCTGGCCAAAGGCGGATACATCCGGCACCACGAGCAGGTCAACGAATTTCGCGCGTCTCGACACGGCGACGGTGTCGGAGCCGAGTTAACGTGCGTGAGTTGCCACAATCAACACGTGCCGCTCCGTTATCCGGACCTGGCCGGGGACGGCTTCGACGGGCTCAACCGTACGTGTGATACCTGCCATGCGGGCAAGAAAATTCAGCTTAATGGTGCCGACAAGCCCATCGAATGCATCGACTGCCACATGCCGAAAGCCGGCAAGTCGGCGCTTGGCATGCAGATCGGAAACGGCTGGCAGGGTGATGTAAGGACCCACATCATGGCCATCAATACGAATCCTGTTACCAAGACCGAGGCGATGTTCACAGCGGATGGTTCGCAGGCTCCGGTCACACTGGACCTAGATAATCTGGCGGCCGTCACGATGGATTTCGCATGCCTGCAGTGTCATGACGGTAAGGACGTGGGGTGGGCCTCGAATCACGCGAAATCCATTCATACGGTTGGTATCAGAACAGCCATAGATGATATCGCGGATCTGCCGAAGGAATTTGAACTCCTGCAGAACTATCCGAATCCGTTCAATCCCAGAACGACCATTCGATTCAACCTGCCGGAAACGGCCGACGTCACGCTTGAGATCTTTTCCGTGGATGGCCGTCTCGTTGAGTCGATGTTGAATCAAACGATGCCGGCAGGCAACCACCGGGTAGAAATAAATGCCGAATTCCTCCCAAGCGGCAGTTACATCTATCGCCTGAAAGCGGGTTCATACACCGAAAGCAAAACGATGACCCTCCTCAAATGATCGTAAACCTGGCGCAGTGAGCCTTTCGACAAGGAGGCGTAGCATTAACAAGAACCCCTGCCGGCTTGGCCTGGTGGGGGTTCTTTTTTCGGGCCTGTGGTCGACGACGGCTAAATGATATACCCGTCTGCTATCTCGCTGAACCGGCGAATCTGATCTTTCTCCCAATCCGGGTTCCGATTCAGCTCAGTCGCGAGCAGCGTGGCGACACGAGGCGCAACTTCAAGTGCAGCGCCGGCATTAAGGAGAATCGACCGCGTGCGACGGCTGAGCACATCGTCGATCGTCTGCGCCATTTCGTTTCTTGCGGCCCAGGCGACTTCTCCAATTCTGTACGGAAGATCCTCGTGCAATAAATCGTTCCACTCCGGCCGTTCCCGACATAGACTTCGCACCGCCGGTGCGTCGGATCCATAGGCGCTCAACTCACCTTCGGTCTCTTCGGCATTCTTGAGCCACCCGTGCAGTCGAAGACGCTCGGTGACGGACGCACGCCGGTTCAGGCCCGCCACGATTACGGCCTGATCGATCGTATCCTGCCCCATTTTTCGGTACGTCGTCCACTTTCCGCCCGAGATCGTGACCAGGCCGGAGGCCGACGTCATGACGACATGGTCCCTCGAAAGAGCCGCCGTGCCTTCGGCGTCCTGCGAACGCACGAGCGGACGAAGGCCGGCAAATGCGCTCAGCACATCATCGCGCGTCGGATCCTTCGTCAGATACCTCGCGGCGTGCTCGAGAAGAAAATCGATCTCTTCGTCGGTAGGACGCGGTTCCAGCTCAGGTATGTCGACGGCCAGGTCCGTGGTTCCCACGATCACACGATCGTGCCACGGCACGGCAAAGAGTACACGACCATCGTCGGTTCTGGGCACCATGATGGCGCTATCTCCGGGCAGGAAGGATTTATCGAGAACCAGATGCACACCCTGACTTGGCTGGATGATGTTCGGAGCGTCCGGATCGTCCATTTTCAGGATGCTGTCTGAAAAAACGCCCGTCGCATTGATCACAACGCGTGCAAATATTTCGATCTCCTCGCCGTTCATTTCGTCGACGAGACAAGCGCCCGATACGATTCCACCTTTTCGTCGAAGGGCGACGACACGTGCATAGTTGGCGAGTGTGGCGCCCTGTTCATTGGCCGTCTGGGCAAGATTGACGGCCAGGCGGGCGTCGTCGAACTGGCCATCAAAGTATATAACACCGCCGCGCAGTCCCTCGGGCTCGAGCGTCGGTATGTGTTCGAGCGTTTCGACCAGGGAAAGATGTCTGGACGGACCCAGTCCCAGGTCCCCCGCGAGCATATCGTATACACGAAGACCAATACCGTAAAACGGACCTTCCCACCAGTCGTAATTTGGCACGATGAATGGAAGATTGTGAACCAGGTGGGGGGCGTTCTGGATCAGGAGTCCACGTTCACGAAGAGATTCCACGACGAGAGATACGTTGCCCTGTTTCAGGTAACGCACGCCGCCGTGAATCAGCTTCGTCGATCGACCGGACGTGCCTTTTCCGAAGTCGCATTGTTCGACCAGGGCCGTGCGGTACCCACGCGACGCCGACTCAACGGCTACGCCGAGCCCCGTTGCTCCTCCTCCGATGACGAGAACATCCCAGAAATCCGGTTCCTTGAAAAGGTCGAGGGAGTTGTCGCGGTTCATGCTGTACGTCCGGCAGTCGGCCAAAAAAAAGGGGTCGGCCATGTGGCCGACCCCGTAATGTAATGATCGAATGTTCGCTACGTCACTTGAGCAATGTGAGCTGTTTGGCCGAAGTAAACGAGCCCGCCGTCATGCGATAGATGTAGATGCCGCTCGGCAGATCCGAGGCATCAAAATCGACGGTGAACTCACCGGCGTCTATGTAACCGTCGACGAGCGTGGCGACGCGCTTGCCGAGGATGTCGTAGACCTCGAGCCTTACCCATTCCCGATTCGAAATCGCGAAACCAATATTCGTCACGGGATTGAACGGGTTCGGGTAGTTCTGGTAGAGCTCGTACCGGCTCGGTAACTCGGCCTTGGGATTCCGCTCGATGGCCGTGGTCACGGCAAAGAAGCATCCTGACAATTCGGACGTATTGCCACTGCTGTCCGTAGCCGTAGCCGCTATGGCATCACCGATAAGGATCGGATTCACGCTCAAGAACTCGTTAATCGTTGCCGTTCCCAGATTATCGGTCGTCACCCGGGCACTTCCGACATATAACTTACTTTCGCCGTTGCCGCTTGCATCACACGCGGGGCTGGCGAAGAAGTCGATCACGAAAGTCGCATCGGCTGTCGAGTTCAGGGTACCTTCCACATGACCGTTCTCCGCGGTTGCCGACGTGATGTCCGGGAAATTCTGAAGGTTATTCACCCCCGCATCTCCGTCGCCGAGATCGTTGGCTGTCACACCGTCCGCACCCAGGTCGATACCCAGTCCACCATTGTCGTGAATGGCGTTGGTACGAATGCTATTTCCGGTGCCGGACAACACAGCGATACCAGAACCGCCGTTATTCCGGATGCGGTTGTTCGTTATGCTATGGTTGTTGCCGTCAAGTTGAATTCCGGCGCCGTCAAAGCTGTGAAAATGCGTTGACTGTATAACGCTCCAAGGTGCTTGAAGCACAAGTCCGTTCGCCCCGGTTCCGGCCAGGCTGCCGTCGATTTCGAGTTCACCCGCACCGTCGAGGAAGATGGTTGTCGTAATAGTCGGGAGCGGTGTCGCCGGCTGTAGAATCACCGCGCTCTTCCCGGTACTCGGTACCTGAACGCTCGTCGGTGTGTTCGACGCGTTCGCCTCTTCTATGGCCGCTCTAAGCGTGCAAACACCCGTACCATCATCGCAGATTCCATCACCTGGATTCGAATCTCCACCGTCCCCGGACGAATCGAGTGGAAACTGTTGAATGGTAAAGACGATATAGTCCTCAACCTCGCCATCGGGCGCCTGGCCATCGTAGCTATTCACGCCGTTGATCGTAAAGCGGAAGCGCGTGAAGCTGAAACCCGTAGTTGCGTCGGCTGGAACTGCCAACTCGAGTGTATCCGCCGGCGGATTTACCATCTCCCCGGAGAAAATATTTTCACCAGCGTCGTCCCAGTCACCATCGGCATTCCAGTCCATCCAGGCGTCGATTTTTCCACTTCTGCTCGGAAAGACGACGACTTTTCCGGTCGTTCCAGGAATCAGGCCCGGTACTGGCGTCTGTTCGGTGGATCCAGCCGTAAGCGCGAATGACAATTGCGTAAAGCCTCCGTCGAACTCGACACCGTCTTCGTCATCCTTGGCCGATTTATCATCGCCGTCGGCGAGAATGGTTGGTTTTCCGTCCGCCTCTCCGTCAATCTCGGCACCGATTCTGTTTGCCTGAGCGGCGAGGTGTCGCGCGCCATTGTTGCTGCGCGTGGTCGGGTATCCAAACGGTATATCCGCATGATCCGGATCCAGTTCTTCTGGAGCGTCACCCCAATCGGTTGCAGGGAAGAAATAATCCTCCACTTCACCGTCGTCGAAATGCCCCGTGGGATCCAGCCCGCCCGTGCTGCTCAGCCGCAGCCGCATGTATCCTAGGCCCTCGTCCGGTTTGAGAGGCGGAGTCAGTATGCCCGTGTTGATCGTATTCATTCCTGGATTTATCGGTTCAGCGATGAACACATCTTCCTTAGTCAGCGTCGTGCCGTCTCCGGCAAAGGCCAGATAACCGTCGTCATTCAGATCGATCCAGACATCGAGGAACCGCTGCTGATTCTGGGGGTCCGTCATGAGGACAACCATCGTAAGCGATCCGTTTTCCTCAATGTTGACACTCAGCAGGCCGTCCTCATCGTTGGTATCAGCTCCAGGATTATAGTCAACGAGCGGTGAAGTCGGAGAAGCGTCGTCTCCGGTCGCAAGTGCGCTCGGTTGTCCGTCCGGTTCGTCATCGATCTGGTAACCCAGGACAAAGGAGTTTCGCACGAACAGGTGCGACGGTCCGTTACTCGCGCCTAATGTCGGATAACATTTCTTTCCGCCCGGGCAGGTGGCTCCGACTCTGGGGTCGGGCAGATCTCCCCAGTCGATACCGTAGTGAACGTAGTCTTCGACCTCCCCTTCGAAATGAGGTCCGGTTGGGGGCAGGCCACCATTCGTGCTCAATCTCAACCGATAATATCCAATCAGCTCGTCCTGCGAATAGCCCAGCGGCGGTGTCGTGACCGAAGTAACCGCATTGGGCGCCATGGGCCACGCAACGACAACGTTTTCTGTCGCCGGGTCCAAATAGCCATCGTCATTCACATCAATCCAGACATCGAGCGAGCGCTGTAATCCTTTTGGATCCGTCATTCTGACCTGCATGGTCACCGATCCATCCGGGTTTACAACAAGGTCTTCGACTCCGTCTTCGTCGGGAGCGCCATTGATGTCGTCACCTTCAGCGAGTCTGTCCGGTTGTCCATCCGGTTCAGCGTCGATGAGCGTTCCCAGTACAAACGGTTGCGGAATAATTGCATGCGACGGACCGGTATTTATAGAGAGGGTTGCATAACACCGCGCAGCGCCGCCTGGAGCCGGACACGGAACGACGGCGTCCACCCGCGGATCGGGAAGATCGCCCCAGTCGATGGGGACCGTATTACCCCAGGGTATCAACGGCTGAAGAGGGGGCAGTGGCACGGTGAATCCATACTCGGTGCCAAATGCAGTTGTAGTGCCAAATCCCTCCGGCAGTATTTCTTTAATGAGATAATCTCCCGGCGTCATGATATTAAACCAGACAAGACCCGTCTCGGAATACGGATCGATCACTTCGTCCAGGTTTTCGTCCATCGACATGGAAACCTGCGAATCAACGAGGCTTGTTCCCAGATAAAGCTCGAATACGATGCCATCTAATCCGTACTCATTCAGATCGATACCGTCTTCATTGTAGTCCCAGAACTTCCGAAGGTGAATGCCCGGTGGTGGTTCGACCCACAGTTCTCCGATCATAAATGTCTGGCTTGGATCTGGATTGAAGGTCTCAGAACCGATCTGAGAGGTTATTTGGGGGAACGGGGCACTCGTCAGTTCCAGAGCAACCAACTCGATTTCAATTGTCTCAATACCACCAGCCGGAATGGATGGAAAGTTGCAACGAAACAGCGGAAAGAGGTTCTGGCATGTAGCACCAGCTGGGAAATTAATATTCTGAACGGAGACGGGACCTGCTAACTGTAATTCAATAAATGCTCCAAATACGTCGAATGGCCCCCCGAATGCCGTACTTGTATTGTCAAAAACAGCTCCCAGGCTAAAAGGTACGCCAAGATATACAGGTATGTGACTGTTCGAAAGAGGCACACCGTTGAGTTCAATTCGGGTAACCGTCTTCGATACTATCGCTTCCTCATTTTGAATCCGCGCATTCGCGTTGCCCGAATTGACCGTGACATAGTCCGGGCTCGAGACGGTGACAATTCTAGGAGAGCCGGCACCCTCAAGGACGGTCGCCTGGACAGACGGCGATTCGGTACGAAACGAATCGGTGTGTCCCAAATCCAGAAAGAACGGAATGAGAAGTGCAAGCACTGACAATGTCAGTAGCGTGGAGTAGGCCGGTTTTGTTGTCATAGTGAGATGATTGGAAAGGATTCGTGAAAGCTTAATCGTACACTTTTTGTTTGACGATAGCAAGAATGTATGGAACGCATGCTTCATTGTTTATGCAACGAGCTTGCTCAAACGAGAAGGGGACCACCCGTGCGGATGGTCCCCTGTCGCAGTTATAGATACGTTATGTGTTTTCTATTTGAGCAGCGTAAGCTGTTTCGCTTTTGAGAACGGGCCGGCCGTCATACGGTAGATGTAGATGCCGCTCGGCAGATCCGAGGCATCAAAATCGACGGTGAACTCGCCGGCGTCTATGTAGCCGTCGACGAGCGTCGTGATGCGCTTGCCGAGGATGTCGTAGACCTCGAGCCGTACCCATTCCCGTTTCGAAATCGCGAAACGAATATTCGTTACGGGATTGAACGGGTTCGGGTAGTTCTGGTAGAGCTCGTACCGGCTCGGTAACTCGGCCTGGGGATTCCGCTCGATGTTCGTGGATACGGCAAAGAAGCACGAAGAATACTCAGACGTATTGCCCCCCGCACTGTCTGTGGAAGTCGCCGTAACGGCGTCTCCAGCGGCAATCGGATTGACGGAAACAAACACGTTGAAACTCGCTGTTCCTACGTTGTCGGTCGTCAAGGGCATGCTCCCGACGTACGTTGCGCCTTCTCCGTAACCGCTGGGATCGCATGTCGGACTCGTATAGAAGTCGACGATGATCTCGGTGTCTGCTGTTGTCGACAGAGAGCCTTCGATATGTCCGTTTTCAGCGGTTACGCTCGTGATCGAGGGTGTATTCAGAAGATCGTTTGCACCCGTGTCCGAGTCGTCCGTGTCGTTGGCAGTGACATCGTCGTTCCCCAGATCGATTCCTAGACCGCCGTTGTCGGAGACGGAGTTGGTTCTGAACGTGTTTCCGGTTCCTGAG
>CAZGOS010000134.1:0-8316 GCA_964527795.1 uncultured Rhodothermales bacterium
TTACCTCCCGCATTTCGTACGGTTTATTGGGACTGTCCGGAATGATCGTATCCAGTTCGGGATCGGCACGATCGACTGCATCGTCCGTCGGAAATGACGGGGGTGGTTCTTCGCAATTCTGAGGGATATAGGACAGGAGTTCTCGAATGCGAAGCAGACACTCCGCATCGTTCTTGCACGTCATGTGCGAGACGCCGCTTTTTGTTGCATGCGTCTCGGCGCCACCCAGTTCTTCAAACGTTACTTCCTCATGCGTCACCGTCTTGACGACGTTTGGACCGGTCACAAACATGTGACTGGTCTCTTCGACCATGAAAATGAAATCGGTGATCGCAGGACTGTACACCGCTCCTCCGGCGCACGGACCCATAACGGCTGATATTTGTGGAATGACCCCTGAGGCAAGCGTATTCAGAAGGAAAATGTCGGCATAACCACCGAGTGATACGACTCCTTCCTGGATGCGCGCGCCGCCCGAGTCATTGAGTCCAATCACCGGAGCTCCATTTTCGAGCGCCAGGTTCATGATCTTCACGATCTTCTTAGCGTGTGCATGTCCAAGAGAGCCGCCGAATACCGTGAAATCCTGACTATACACGTAAACCAGTCGGCCGTCGATGGACCCATATCCCGTGATAACACCGTCTCCATAGGGCCGGTTGTTGTCGAGGCCGAATTCCTTTGATTGGTGTCGGACAAACATGCCCAGTTCCTGAAAGGAGCCGTCGTCAAGCAGAATCTCTACGCGTTCTCGCGCCGACAGTTTTCCTCTTTCGTGTTGCCGGGCCAGGCGAGCTTCACCGCCGCCCAGGCGAGCCTCAACACGCCGCCCATGAAGATCTTCGAACGGTTGATCGGTTTTGTTGCGATCGGACTTGTCGGAACTCATAATTCAGCTGCGTGCCTGGGAAATGCGTCTTTCCGGCCCGGATGGAGCGGCCGTCGACAAGGTACGCAGGAGCTAGTTCAGCTGCTCGATACCGCTTTCTACTGCATTTGTGAAAGCGACAGCCGTTTCGCTGTAGATATCCACCTGGTATCGCTGGAAAACATCCGATGTGAGAATAGCTGACGCATCCTGCCAGGACCGCGTGGCGGAAAGACGATCGATCGTGACCAGATACTCGCGTTCGTCTCCGCCGAACAACTCTCGAATAAACTGAACTCGGTGCCGGACCGCGTCGCCGAGCAGACCGGGCTCATTCGAAGAAGTTACCGGAACGGACGGCGCCCGTTCCGGAGCGACGTATGACGGTTCCGTCGCTCGTCCGGCATCGGACGGCTCACCCGTCTGATAGGATTTCCACAACGGTTCCGCTGATGGTTCAGCAGCCGCGCTGCTGAGCGCTTCACTTGTTGTTTTCCGGTCCTCGCGAGCAAACTGTTTCCAGAGAGGTAAGTCGTTCGTCGACTCTGATCCGGTACTTTCCGGCGGGTCGATTCCGGGAGTCGGAGGTGGCCGTTCTTCGATTTTCGGTTCGAAGACACTCCGGACGGCTTCCTCCAGATCTACAGCCGAGAGAAACCCTCCCGTTTTCTCACCGGCCTCGCGTACGGACTGAACAAGACTGTCCGTCTGCTTTTCCTTCACAAACGCGGTGATGAGTTCGACCGGTACACCTCCACTCTCTGGAAAGGCCAGTCGCGAAGTAGTGATGAGGGGGCTTAAAAGCTGCATCCATTCGTCCGCCGTCATGGATGCACATTTATCCGCATCTACTCGACGAAGGTGGGCTTCCAGTCGTGAGCGCTCGACCTCATCTGCAGGCGTGCGCGAGAGAAAGGCATGCACCGCCTCCAGAATGTAGCTGTAGTGCAGAAAATAACCGGCGCGACGACGAATGGCCTCTTCCGAATGGTCCTTGTCCGGATCTGCAGCAGCAAATGCCGCCAGCGTGGAAACGGGATGGATCAGGTAATCGCAACAGATTGACACGGCTCGCGAAAGAGAGTGTTCGAAATCCGCATGAGGGAAGCGGGCTTGCCTGGCGAGCGAATTGAGGAATTCGAGAACGGTTTGACGGATCGGAGCAGACTCAAAATCAAACCAGGGCGATGAGAATCGCATGAGGTCTCTTGCTTCAAGCCCGGCGCGTCTTTCAAGAGCTTGAACGAGGAAATGTCCGATGTCTGCGGGTATGTCCGGCCCGGTGAGTTCGGCCGTGGAATGAAACTCGTTGCTCGATACCTGCTGTGCAATGCGGTCCGAGAGACGTTCCTTGAGAGTGGTCAGCATCGCCGAAAGATGGTCGTTGAAGTTCGGCTGCTACATACGCCAATCGCAGGGACTAAGTTTTGAATCTTCAATGCGAATTGATTGATCGGCCGGGCAGGTGGCGCGTTCAGATGGAATTGTGCGTATTATCGGCGGCTGAACCTCGGCGCGTTCACGAAACGTCTGGAACATATAAAAAAGTACTTAAGGGCTCAGACACCCGGTCGATCCTATTTCTGAGCGACACTCTGATTGTTCAGATGTCCTCAATGTGGTTTGTCCTCGACCAGGAGCCTGGCCCCGTAAGGCCAGGCTTTCCTGTATATATCATTTTGATCGAACCCTCTTCTTTTTCGATGAAACCTTCGGTGTTCATCACTTCTGCACTTGTCTTGCTGGTGGTTGCAACGCTCTTCGATTCCAGCCCGGTAAGAGCACAAAACGGACAACTGGAGTCCCTGGATCTGTTTCTGGATTGCCGGGAATGTGATTTCAGTTACATCAAAAGAGAAATCGCCTACGTGAACTACGTGCGCGATCGCACGGAAGCTCACGTTCATCTACTCATTACATCGGAAAGAACAGGAAGCGGCGGTCGGGCCTTCAAATTGAATTTCATTGGATTGAAGGAATTTGCCGCATTGGCGGATACGCTTTTTTACACGTCAAGCGGCACCGACACGGGCGACGAACTTCGCATAGGTCTCACGCGAAAGATGGAAGAAGGGCTGGTGCGATATATAGCACGCACCGGCATAAGCAATCGACTGGAAATTTTCGTTACCGGCGTGCAGAAAGATGCTCCGCAGACCTCCAATCCAGAGGACGACACCTGGGATTCATGGCTCTTTGGAATCAGCGCCAGTGGCAACTATAACGCTGAGGAGACGAGCGACAACCTGAATCTGAGAGGGAATCTCAGCGCCAATCGAATTACCGAACAGTGGAAGTTGCGGTTCAATTTCCGTGTGAATTATCGCGAACAAAATTTCGACGTCCGTGATGAGACCATTACAAGCATAACCAAGAACGGCAGCCTCTGGGCGTACGTCGTCTATAGTCTCGGCACGCACTGGTCGGCAGGAGTATCGTCGTATACGGACACGTCTACACGTCAGAACAGGAAGCTTTCGACCTCGCTGGCACCGGCGATCGAATACAACCTCTTTCCATACTCGGAGTCGGATCAGCGCGAGATTACCTTTGTCTACGAATTGCGTTTCCAGTCCGTTGAATATGAAGAGCAGACCGTATTTGAAAAGACGCAGGAGAAGCTGCTCCAGCAAAATCTCAGAATCAATCTCAACTACCGTCAACCGTGGGGATCCGCACAGGCAGAGATTCAAGGATCCAATTATCTGACGGATTTCGAAGAATCCCTATTAAACTACTACAGCATCGAGTTGGGCGGACGGCTGAACGTGCGACTTTTCCGTGGTCTGTCTCTAAACTTCGATGCCGGCATCGAATTCATCCACGACCAGCTCTTCCTGGTGAAAGAAGATTTGACGGACGATGAAATCCTGCTCCGGACCAAGCGCCTTCCGACATCGTACGAATACAACGTCGGAATGGGATTCAGCTACGACTTCGGATCGATTTATAACAACGTCGTGAATCCCAGGCTTGGATTCTAATCGATTTTTCTCATCCCGGTTCGAGTGGGGATCCGTCGTCTGGACGCCAGTCGTTATCTTGATCGTCGATCAACTTCCCACTAAGATCTTTTTCCACTAAACCTGGATCGACATGGGCACCTCGAAAAGACTCGGCGTCGGCATCATCGGCGGCGGTTTCATCTCGCAGTTTCATATTCGCTCCTGGGTAGCCGTACGCGGTGCGGATATCCTGGGTATCTGGAGCCCGGATCCACCCAATGCAGCTGCATGCGTAGAACTGGCACATTCCGAGCGAGTTGGAGATGCGAAGGCGTATGACAGCATTACCGATATGGTTGCGGATCCGGCCATCGACTGCATTTGGATCTGCGGACCCAATTTTGCGCGCGTCGAGAACATGGAAGAAATCGTTCATGCGCTGAATAGCGGGAAAGGTGAACTCGTCGGCGTCGCCTGCGAAAAGCCGCTCGGCAGAAACGTGGGCGAAGCGAAACGCATGGTCGAGCTCGTGGAAGAGTCGGGTTTGCTTCACGCGTATCTCGAAGATCAGCTCTTTGCCCCTTCGCTCCAGCGCGGAAGAGATATCGCGTGGAAACGCGGTGCGACGCTTTCGGGACGTCCCTATCTGGCTCGGGCGGCTGAGGAGCATAGCGGACCGCATACGGGCTGGTTCTGGCAAGGAAAGATGCAGGGGGGCGGTGTACTGAACGATATGATGTGTCACAGCATCGAGGTGGCTCGCTTTCTGCTTACCGAGCCGGGGGCGCCCAGGGACAGTATTGTTCCGGTCAAGATCAACGCTCAGATCGCCAGCCTGAAATGGTCTCGTCCGGAATATGCCGATCTCCTTCAGGAGACCTATGGCGCCGATGTGGATTATCGGAACCATCCGGCTGAAGATTTTGCCCGCGCAACCGTCGAGTTTCGGGATTCGGCCGGTCTACCGCTCATCGCAGAAACGACGACGAGCTGGAGTTTCGTAGGCGCCGGTCTTCGTCTCAGCTCAGAGCTGTTGGGTCCCGAGTATACTCTCCAGCTCAATTCGCTCGATGCAGGTGGGCAGATATTCTTCAGCCGACGCGTGCAGGGCGATGCAGGCGAAGACCTGGTTGAAAAGCAGAATGCGGAGCAAGGTCTGATGCCGTTCATCGGAAACGAGGCGGGAGAGTATGGTTATGAAGATGAGAACCGGTTTTTCATTCGGTGTTTCCTCGACGGCATTCAGCCCTGGGAGGATTTTCATGCCGGTCTTGATGTGACCGAAATGCTTATGACGGCCTACATGAGCGCTGAGCAGGAACGCACGATCGACTGGAAACCGAAGGATTTGGAATCGTATCTACCGCAGGTTGCGCAGGGCACGTGGAAACCGTGAAACCGTGAAACCGTGAAGATTCGTCGTTACGAGCCTCGCGTTCCCGAGATTTTCTCCTGACGGTTTTCCGCCTGAAGCGCGGAGACTTTCTCCTGCGCCAGACGAAATTGTTCGAGCGAGTGACCAAGAAAGGCTTTCACTTCGTCGACGTAGCCGTCTGCTGATGCCGACCAGACACGATTCAGATATCGTTCGCCTCCTGCGTAATGGTTCATGACGTCGGCGTAAGCCTGGAGGCCGAACGTGTGGGATATGGCTTCGCGCGCGGCCACGAAATCATTCAGGTCGTCGAGCACACGTGCATCGATTTCCGTACTCACGTCATACGTCGGTATCGACTCCTTTTCGGCGTGAAGCTGACTCACGTGGCGTACAATGTTATCAAGGCTTGATCGCACCGTTGACATATTCGACTCAAGCGCGTCGACCGACGTGGCTGCGGCTCTGGAACCCATTCGCGCCAGCACGACACCGGCGAGTCCGACGACGAAGACGACGGCGAAATAATTCCAGATGATTTCCGTCTCGTGCAGCACGCTGAGATAGGCTCCGGCGAGGAACGAAAGCGTGATTACAGCCAGTCCAAGTTTTTTCATAACGCTTTTGATTTTCAGTTTGTCTATTCACTTTCAGGCATCACTTTCAGGCATCGCGTTCAGGCATTGCGTCCAGTTATCGTTCGTCAACCACCAAAGACTTTCGTCATGGCGTAACCGACACCGACAAGCGCTTCTCCTACAATAAGGCCGGCCGCGATCGGAATGCCGACGTCGTCCGAAAAGCGCCGGCCCTTAACGCGATCGACGATGATGCGCGTGAACGTACCCAGGCTGTACGTGAGCACGATGTTGAACGGTAGATAGAATCCCAGTCCAACGAGAATGCCGAGACCGCCAATACCGGAGGCGGAGAGGATGGCGCCCAATCCGGCGCCGGCCGCATATTTCTGGATCGGAACGTCGCCACCGAGGATGCCTTCGATGACGCCTGCCAGCGCCGTACCCTGGGGAGCTGGAAGTTTTTCGCTTCCGAGGCCATCCGACTCGTGAAGCAGCACAATGAGCGCCATCACGATGATCGGCCCAAGCCAGCTCCCAAGAAATTGTCCGATCTGCTGTTTTCTCGGAGATGCGCCGACAAGATACCCGGTTTTCAGGTCGAGCATCAGATCCGTGGCCTGAGCCATCGCAACACAGGCCGCCGCGCCCACCATTACGGAGGAGATGATCGCGGCCTTGTTACCCAGGCCGCTGGCGATAAAGACGAGGATCGTTACTGCAATAAGCGTCATGCCGGAGAGCGGTGACCAGTTCGTGCGTCCGATGCACTCCGATAGAATGACGCCCGCCATCCAGATCCACAGGGTTCCCAGCACGGCCATGGCCAGTCCCCGTGCAATTCCCATCTCCTGC
Organism: uncultured Rhodothermales bacterium; assembly: GCA_964527795.1. GTDB lineage: Bacteria > Bacteroidota > Rhodothermia > Rhodothermales > UBA10348 > SMXL01. Next base: position 6,622 of record CAZGOS010000134.1, read on the forward strand.
GTCGACATGACGGCGATGACAAAAAGCAGTATGGCGGCGCCGCCAATCGCAAAGTAGAGCAGTTTGATGGGCATCTCGTCTTTCGAAAGCGCCGTCTTCATTTTAGCTGCATCCTGCATTGATCTGACGCTGCTTACGACAAGCGGAAAGGCGAGTAAAATGCCTGCGATTGCGCCACCAACAAGCATTCCGATTCCTACGGGGCGGAAGAGCAGTACACGGAGTTCTTCCGGATTGGTGGTTGGTAATACACCCTGAAAGGCCATGATCGGCGCGAGAATCCAGTAGCAGACGAACCCACCGATGATGAAGAAGAAACCGCCTTTCCCGGCGATGTAGGCGACACCAAATGTCAGCAGGGATAGATACCAGATGCCGTTCATGTACTCGGGAAGCCCTATCAGCGCCCCGACATCCCAGTTTCCGACCCCGGTCCAGTTCGAGATGGCGTGCGCGATACCGCTCAGGGCAAGTCCGCCCAACATGAGCCCGGCCTTTCTTATGCCTGCACCCGGGGATTTCAGAATCGTGGCGACCGCAACTCCACCAGGAAAAGTCAGCCGCTCGTAGTCAATCATTTGTTTCCGAAGCGGAATGATGAACGCGATGCCGAGCACTGCTCCCGCGATGCTTCCGAACACCATCAGGGTATAACTGAAATCCGTTTCTCCGAGAATGAATAGCGCCGGTACGGAGAACATCATGCCGGCCGAAGCGCCGTTTACACCACTTGCAATTGTCTGGTTGATGTTGTTCTCCACGATGCTGTTTCGCCGCATTACGCCCCTCAGAATTCCGAATCCGAGGATGGCGGCCAACTCGGATCCCTCGATTGAGAATCCGAGAATCAAGGCCGCGTAGCCAATGCTGACGGCGATGATTGCGCCGAGTAGATAGCCGACCAGAAGAGCCGGAATCGTTAGTTCCGGATATGGACCATGTCGGATAATGCGTCCGACTGCGTCTTTGGAAGTCACCATGGTTTGAGAAGGATGATGGGGAAGTAGCGGCGAAATGATAGGAAATTCTCAAACGAAATTGCAGAAGGGATGACCTGACAGCTACAGATAAAGCAGGTATATCCGTATCGATCTGTTGGAAACTTCGCACAACTCAAAAGGGAGGGAGGAGCCCTTTCCAGGGAGAAAACGGTCGTGTCCCATCCGGACTCATTTGTGTCCCGTTTGTCCTTTGTGAACTCCCTGATTCCTGATCTTCCTGGGCAACTGAAATTCTACACAATTCTATACACGTGCCGAATTGACCGTGAAGATTAGGCGAAGTAGCCGTGGTTTCGCCGAGAATGACTCGGAATCGCAAAAAAACTGTGACATAGCTGTCCCAGGTGCGGCAGTTCCGTCCCAGTGTTTAAATCCTTATTTATTAAAGATATAGTATTTAAGGAGCGATCAAGTGGGACACAGATGCCCTGGGAATTACGAAAAACGCAGATCTGAATACGCATAAAGTGTTATTAATAAACAAGATAGAATTTCGGTACAATATATGTCAAGAGGCTCATCGCATCCGCGTCGTCGGATGTAATTCACTTTTTTAGGAAAAAATGCGTCATTGCGGAGATAACTCATGAGAACGATTGCTACTCTCATCAGCGCAATGCTCCTCATTGGAGGAACGTTTCTCGCTATGGACAGAGCTCCGGAAGCAGTGATCACCATTGAAGCGTGGAGTCCA
>CAZGOS010000135.1:0-8257 GCA_964527795.1 uncultured Rhodothermales bacterium
CTCTGGTCAATCCGTGTATGGATGGAACGAGGAGAAAACAGAAGGCTTTTCGATCCGAACGGCCTACCCTTCCCCGAAGCTGATGCAAATCGGTGAGACCGAATCGATCGGCGCGACCGACGATAATCGTGTTCGCATTGGAAATATCGAGACCGTTTTCAATAATGTTCGTGCAGACTAAAACATCGAATTTTCGGTCGAAAAAGCCCATCATGACCGATTCGAGTTCAGATCCTTTCATCTGCCCGTGCGCCACGCGAAATCGTACGTCGGGTATCAACATTCGAAGCGTGTCGGCTGTGTCGTCAATGGACTGTACCCGGTTGTGAATGAAAAAGACCTGACCGCCGCGTCCTATTTCGTAAAGAATGGCGTCACGAATGAGATCTTTGTCAAACGTGTGAATCTCGGTAACGATGGGTTGCCGGTTCGGCGGCGGCGTAGCCATGATCGAGAGATCTCGGGCCCCGAGAAGAGAAAACTGGAGTGTGCGCGGAATGGGCGTAGCCGTCAGCGTCAGCGTATCTACATTCACACGCATTTTCCGCAGTTTTTCCTTCACAGCCACGCCAAACCGTTGTTCTTCGTCAATGATAAGAAGGCCAAGATCCTTGAAAACAACGTCTTTTGAGAGAAGTCGATGCGTACCGATTACAACATCGGCCGAGCCGGCTGCGATTCTTTCGATGGAAGAACGAATCTGAGCGAAAGATCGGAAACGGGATAACATTTCAACGCGAACCGGATACGTCGTGAGGCGATCAGAAAACGTCCTGAAATGCTGCATCGCCAGCACGGTGGTTGGTACCAGGAGGGCTACCTGTTTTCCGTCCTGAACAGCCTTGAATGCTGCTCTTACAGCGATTTCCGTCTTTCCGAAGCCCACATCGCCACAAACCAGACGGTCCATCGGAACGGGTCTGGACATATCCTCCTTCACGGCCTCGCTGGCCGACGCCTGATCGGGCGTATCCTCGAAGTAGAAGGAGGCTTCCAGTTCTCGTTGCCAGACGGTGTCCTGGGAAAACTCGTATCCGTCGGCGCTTTTTCGTGCAGCGTAGAGTTTGATCAGGTCCCGGGCAATGTCTTTGACGCGTGATTTCGTTCGGGATTTGGTTTTTTCCCACTGGCCCGATCCAAGTCTGGTAAGCCTGGGCTGGTGTCCCTCTTTGCCCTTGTATTTGTGCAGTTTGTAGAGCGCATTGACGTTCACGTAGAGAACGTCGTCATTCTGGTATTGCAGGCGTACGACCTCCTGCTTTTTACCACGAACTTCGATCTGCTGCATTCCCGCGAAACGACCGATTCCGTGATCGATGTGCACGACAAAATCTCCGGGAACGAGGTGATGCAATTCGCGCAGGCTGATGCCACCGAAGCGTTGTTTCTGCTTTCGGGCGGTCGGGCGATGGTACCGGTTAAATATCTGGTGATCGGTGTAAACTGCCAGGCCGAGGGATGGAAGCACGAATCCCTGATGAAGAGAATCCCGCTTGACTGTGACCTGATATCGCTCAAGATCATCTTCCAGCAGATCAAGAAGGCGGCTTTCCTGCCCACTCGAATCGCAAAAGATGACAGTTCGAACGCCCGTTCGATGATTTTCTGCCAGGCGATCCCGCAAAATCGCGAGCGAGCTGTTGAATGCGGGTTGCGGCGACGATTCCACACGAACCTCAACGTCGTCATCCTCCAACAGATAGGTACCCAGGCGAACACGAAATCGGGATTCGATCAAATTTCGATACGCGTCAGCGTCGATATAGAACGTATCTGGGTCGATGGAGCTATGCGCGGACGCATGTTTCGACCTCTCTTTCTGTTCAAGCGCCTGAGATGCAGCTTGCCGGGCAGAAGAAAGAACTTCTGTAACGACCTCTTCAAGTCGAGCGTCATCGACCAATGCAATGCACAGGTTTTCGGGCAGGTAGTCCAGAAAAGTACAGGAAGCGTCAGTGGTTTCGGCGTGATTCTGCAGGTTAGGCACGAGACGCGCCGATTTCTTCCGACTCACCGAGCGCTGCGAGTGAATATCGAATTCACGGATTGAATCGACCTCATCCCCGAAAAACTCGATTCGAACGGGAAAACTTCCTGTAAAGGGGAAAACATCCAGAATGCCCCCTCTCAAAGCCAGATCGCCGGGTTGTTCTACAAATTCTACTCGTGTGAATCCTTGCGATACGAGACGATCGATTAAGTGCACGGGATCATGTTTGGCGCCAATTACAAGATCCGTGGTCTCGTGCCGGAGCTTTTCTTTGCACGGCAAACGCTCGATCAGTGCACGGATGCTGGTCACGATGATGCCCCGGAACGACGGATCCAGTCGTTGAAGAATGTCTGTTCGTGCTATCGCAGGTGCCGGATCTGCGATATGCTCCCGATCGAATGCACGTCGATCGGAAGGTGGGAATAGAAGCACATCGTGCTCGCGCTTCAGAATCTGCTGTAAGTCGCTGTGGAAATACGCAGCCGCTTCCGTGTCTTCAAAAACGCACAGAATGGACGCGGAAGTGCATTCGGAGAGGCGGGATATAAGAAATGCCGGAAGGGATCCGGCCATGCCGCGAACCGAGATCGATCCACCGGCCGTCGATACACGGGATGCGACGAGCTCACAGAGTCGTATACACGCATCTGAGGCGTTAAATGCACTATAAACCGCCTGAATGGACAATAAGCTGCTCTCCTCTACCCTACGTTTCACGTGAAACACTGAGCGTCATGGCGAATCAGTCTGGATCAAACGGGCGTCCTTCGATCGCCGGACGCACAAATCCATTCGCTTTTTCCAGTCGTGCCCGGGCCTGATCTCGGTCGACGCATGCAAGACCCATGACGATCGCCGTCTTGACGTGACCGCCGGCTTTTTCAAGAAGCGTTTCCGCATCGGCATAGGATATCCCCGTGACCGTCATGACCGTGCGTTTTGACCGTTCCACCAATTTTTTGTTGGTCATCTGCAGGTCGACCATCATATTTTCGTAAACCTTGCCTGTATGTATGAAGGAGGCCGTGGTAAGCATATTAAGCACGAGCTTCTGTGCCGTGCCGCTTTTCATTCTTGTCGAGCCCATGATCACTTCCGGGCCGGGTACCGGGCATATGGCCACGTCCACGTCAAGATTGAAATGCTCTCTGGGAGTACATGTAATAAATATCGTATGGCATCCGATTTCGCGGGCATACTTCACCGCTCCGACGACATAGGGCGTTCGACGACTGGCTGCAATTCCACAAACAACATCATTTGAGGTGATTCCGGCCCGCTTTACTGCTTCGACGCCGTTTGACTCCAGGTCTTCGGCGCCTTCCTGGGAGCGAAATACGGCATCTCGTCCTCCGGCAATCAACCCTTGCACCATGTCCGGATCTGCACCAAAGGTAGGCGGGCATTCTGAGGCGTCTAAAATGCCCAGACGGCCGCTGGTCCCGGCACCGATGTAGAAAAGACGATGTCCGTGCCGAAAACTCGTAACAATCAGTCGAACGGCCTCTTCGATATAGGGAAGCTCCTCTGATACAGCGTGCGCGACACGGTGGTCTTCCTCGTTGATTATGCTCAGTATCTCCGAGATTGGGGCCGTGTCGATTTGCGTGGACGCCGGATTTCGCTGCTCCGTTGCCAGGCGTTCGAGTTCGGAAAAAAGTTCGGATTCCTGCGTCATTTACAAAAAAACGGATTGTGCAATGTCTCGGTACTATTAAATAAAGGAGAGAAATAAATTTCAGCACGCCGGATCATGCAGTCAAGCACATGCTGCGTGCGAACGATTCCCGATGTACGGCGTATCGTCAGCCCTGATCCGGAGAACGCATGATCCTCAAAAATATCCATCTTAAAGACTTTCGAGCGCACCAGGATACGGAACTGAGCTTCGGCCCGGGCATGAACCTGATAACCGGCCCGAACGGCGTCGGGAAAACCAATATTCTTGAGGCAATACACTTCCTGAGTCTGACGAAGAGTTTCCTCACTTCGTCGGACGGCAATCTTCTGAGACATGGTGCCGCATTCTTTTCAATTACGGGAGACTTTACCGGGCGGCATCGAAAGAATCTGCAGGCCAAAGTGGTATCATCCCGAGGAATCTTGAAAAGGCTGTTTGTGAATGGTAGCGAGGTAGAGCGTAAGGCTACCCATATTGGAGAGATACCGACGGTTGTTCTGTCACCCCAGGATTATACGCTGACAGCAGGTGGTCCGGGAGAGAGAAGACGCTTGATGAACAACATTATCAGCCAATCAAGTTCGACGTACCTGTCGGATGTGTTACGATATCGCCGCGTGCTCCGTCAGAGAAACGAACTTTTGCTGCGACTGAAACGATCCGTGCAGGAGAAGAGTGGGGAAGAGCTGCTCGAGTCGTGGACCAACGAACTGGTAACGATTGGGGCAAGCATAATCGAGGCGCGGTTGAAGTTTTGCGATGTCTTCTCAGGACTTCTTTGTGATGCCCATGAGCAACTTGGGGGTGTTCTTGAGCGCCCAACGCTAGTGTACTCACCCATTGAGGGATATTTATTATCCCCCAATGAGGGATTATCGGAAGTTTTATCACTAAATGATATCGAATCAGCATTTAGAGACGCGCTCAACAGGCGAAGCAGGAGAGAGCGGGAACGAGGTGTAACGCTTGTTGGACCGCACCGTGATGAAGTCGTATTCAGGATTGACGATCTGGAGTTGCGACGATTTGCCTCACAAGGCCAACACCGAACGTTTGGAATGGCACTGAAGCTTTCGCAGTACCGATACCTGCTCGATATGACGGAAGAAGAGCCCATCATGCTTCTCGATGACGTATTCGATAATCTCGATCGAGATCGAATAACGCTCTTTCTGGGAATCCTGCAGGATGAAGGAATGGGCCAGACGATCGTCACTGCCGCGAGAAAGGAGATTCTGGAAGGATTCGTTGATTTTATGGACGGCGACAATCGCATGATCGAACTTAAGAGGACGGGGGAGAACCAGCTCTCGCCGATACCTGTTCAGGCGATTTGACATACTCCACTCGACTCAAGGGGCTTTCTTCGGCTTCGATCGTAACTTTTTGCCTAGTCACTAACGTCTTTTATCTGCATTAGAGCAAGCAACATGACCCGATTCCAATCCCACTTTCTACTTTTTCCGATTATTGCCGTCCTCACCGGTGCCTTCCTGATTGGCGGATGTGTGATCTCGAGAAATCCGATTACCGGAAATAATCGCGCCTATGGATACACGTGGACGCAGGAAATAGAATTGGGAACGGAAGCGGACCGGCAGATTGTTGCTCAACTCGGTTTATACGATGACCCCTCTCTTGCCGAGTACGTTGATTCCGTCGGTCAGGCGCTGCTCCGAGTCAGTCATCTCAAAAGATCAGGCGCTGAACCCGAGTGGGCGGCAACACGGTTTCATTTCCGAATTCTGGATAGTGCCGTTATTAATGCCTTCGCTCTTCCCGGCGGATTCGTTTACGTGACACGCGGTATTCTGGCACACCTGGAGAATGAAGCTCAACTAGCGGTTGTTCTTGGACACGAGATCGGTCACGTCGCCGGACGCCATGCATCAAAGCGCGCCGCCAAACAGATGGGTGGCAATCTGGTTCTGTTAGGCGCAGCGGTTGGCGGTCAGATTCTTGCGGGAGGGGATGCTGCCGAGACCATTCTCGGCCTGGGCGGTGCGGCCACCGAGCTTCTGTTCCTCCGATACGGCCGAGATGACGAGAGAGAATCCGACGGACTGGGAGTGGAGTACGCATCGATGATCGGCTACGATGCCGGACGGGCTTCCGCGTTTTTCAGAACACTGAATAGGCTGGGTGAAGAATCCGGAAGGGACATTCCTTCTTTCATGAGTACCCACCCCGATCCCGGCGCACGGGAAAACAAAATTCAACTTCTCGCTGCCCGGTGGAGGCCGCAGTACAAAACAGATCGAGTAGCTCGGGCAACCTATCTCGGACGAGTAGACGATATTATTTTCGGTGAGAATCCCAGAAAGGGATTTGTGCGTGACGACCGTTTCTATCATCCAGATCTAGCCTTCGATTTTCCGGTACCAGGCAAGTACAGTCTGAGCAATCAGGCCCGGCAGGTTGTTCTGGTAGCGGGCGACAAACAGGCGGCAATTTTGATGCAAATAGATCAGGATCACGCAACCGCGGAGGAAGCCTCGGAGGCGTTTGTCTCTCAGGAAGGGGTCAATCTAGTGGAAGGCGGAATTGGAACGGCGAACGGTTTATCGGCCCGTTACGTTGTTGCGGACGTAACAAACTCGGATGGAGAAGAGCTGCGTTTACGCGCACATTTCATTGATTTCGACGGCACGGTCTTTTCCTTTCTGGGTATGGCTCTCAAAGAGAACTTCGCCAATTACGATGGCCAATTTCAGTCCGTAATGAGTGGTTTCAGGCGGTTGACGGATCCTCGGATACTAGGAATTCAACCCGACAGACTGCGCCTCACACGGGCGCCGCGGGAGGCTCGCTTCGAATCCGTAATTCCGCCGACGCTTCCGGACGGAGTCACTCCGGCCGGACTTGCCATCCTGAATCAGTTGGAGTTGAGTGACACGCTCGCGCGCGGACACACATTTAAGCTTGTCGAGTAGGGCGGCGGGTCGAATAGGGCACCGAGTGCGCGGCCGGCCGCCGTACAAGCTTCCTACTTATCGCTTCCCGGTGGAATCAGGACGGCTTCTCCACCAAGCGCTATGCGTCCGTTGAGTGTCACATAGACACGCATTCGTACCTGTCCATGCTTCTCGATTTTCTCGGCCACCTTTACTTCGACGGTTACGGTCGATCCGACGGGTACGGGACGCAGAAATTTGCAATTGATTGAAACTGCGATGCTTCCCGGACCGGGGAAATCTCTACCCAATACCTTCGAGATGAGTCCTGAGAGAAATACACCGTGCACGATCGGCCCTCCGAAACGCGTACCGGCAGCATATTCTGCGTCGATGTGAAGAGGATTGTCGTCGCCCGTTACATCGGCAAAGAGCTGAACGTCCTCTACTGTAATGGTGCGTTCACCGGAGAAGGAATCACCGATCTGGAGTGACTCGTACGTGTTCATGCCGTTCGTTTCGTTTTCATAAGAATTCGATCATCTGACCGCTGCAAGAAACGGCGTACGCTCTTAAAACGAAAGAGGATAATGTTTTGGCCCAATTCGTGCTTATGAATGTGATTCCTGAAAAAAAGAATCGGGTACCAACATTGTGCCTGTTAAAGCGTTTTGAAGAGATATGAAATCGGAGGCTGTGCAACAGAGTCAGATACACCGGAGCCAATAGTAGACGGTAAGCATATGCGAAGTGCCATTAACATAGGTTGTATTACGATCGTTGCATTGCTTGGATCTGGCCCGTCCGCTGCACAAACCGAAGACGAATCGGCGATCATAATCGTCGACGATTTCGAGTCCTATGTTGTCGGCGGGCTACCGCTGCGATGGAAATACAACCATAAGGGCAAGCTGGTACCCCTTGAATCCAGATTTATGAATCCTGACGAAGAATTCTTTGTCGTAGAGCAAAATGGGAACCGGGTTCTCAGGGTATATACGAATGGCGAGGCCGCGCATCTGATGATGGCGAACGAACCCGACGGTTTTGACTGGGATATTGAGAGCCATCCGATACTCGCATGGGACTGGCGGGCTCTACGATTGCCGGAAGGCGCGCGAGAAGACGAGGAAAGACTGAACGACAGCGGCATCGCGCTGTATGTCTTTTTCAGGTTCGAGGGCCTGATCATCAGGCGGCCCAAAGCGATCAAATACGTGTACAGCAGTTCGTTGCCGGTCGGGACCGTGGTCTCCTACGGGAAGCTGAAAGTCGTCGTCGTCTCCAGTGGACTCGACGGTTATGGCGACTGGGAGCATGTAGAAAGAAACGTCCTGGCGGACTACAAACGTCTTTACGGGGAAGACCCACCCGGGCGGCCGTTGTCTCTAAGGCTCTGGTCCGATTCCGACAATACGGACGAAATTGCAGAAGCAGAATATGACAATATTCAGTTTCTTTCAAAGCGGTATCCGTGAATCAGGTTGACGTTCGCATTGCAATGACCTCAACCACTCAGAATTAGCCCTGTCAAAATGGATCGTCTGTTTGAAAACCTGCGTCCGTTAATAAAGGGAGTAGTGAAACGTGCGGGATTGGTTCTGGTCGCGGCCGTGATCGTATCGGCCGCAGGCTTTCATTTCGCCAGTCGTTTAACGATCGATACGGATCTGGCGAATCTGATTCCCA
>CAZGOS010000136.1:0-8249 GCA_964527795.1 uncultured Rhodothermales bacterium
TTTCCAGAGTACTGCCTTGACCTTTGCCACGATACTTTACCTCGCCTTTACCCCTTAGACTCCTGTTCGAGTTGGAGCGAAACTCTAACGCGAATTACACTGAAAGGTAAAGGTTTCGGTAAAGGTTTTCATCATCTTTTTCGATATCATTGAGATACGATCAAGTCATAATATGCATTATTTCACACTGGAGGTCATATTTCGGTATCAGTCGATATCATAAGAACTCAAGTTCGAGTCCCGTCCGAACCGCTCAAAGAAAGCCGTAATTCCATGCTCGGTATGGAGTTACGGCCTTTTTTTGTATTTGAGCGGTAAAGCTAGACAATCATGCTGCTCAGTTCCGGGACTGGCATTAACTACGCAAGCACTAACTCCCGTTCTGCTTTTGCCATTCGGAAGAACGCAGCCGGCTCAAATACCGAAAGAGCCATAAGCTGGCGCACGGCACTGTTCGGACTTCTGTGGCCCTGCTCCCAGTTCCGATACGTTGAGACGTCAGTTCCGTAGAGGCGCGCCATTGTTTCCTGTGTTTGACCTACGATCTCTCGATACGTTTTCAGAAACTGAGCCGGGCTATCGTATGCGTTCACGCTGAGCACCCTTGCTGTTTTGAATGCCTCCCTTAGACTGAAGACTCTCTCTCCATTGTTGCGAACCTCGACAATGACTCCGTCTTTCATAACTGTTTCTGATTTGGGGATTTCCTCCCCGCGTACTATCGCCAGAGCCTCTTTAAGACTCTTCTTGGCACTCTTTCCTGGATCGCTCATTTGCCCGCTCTTGGTTGTTGTGATTTATTGTAGGTCCGAGCTTCGTTCCCGGACCTCTCTTATTTCAAGTATTCTCTCCGTATTTCCTCACAGATTCCGTTTAGTTCGACCAACTCCTCCTTCGTAAAACCTTTGGTTTTTCGCCTACTCATATAATGCGAACAGAAAGACCGTCACTCCTTCGATGAAGTAGAAGTATGCGACTCGCACCCCACCACGTTTACCACGCTTGCCAATCCGGCCACGAACAACTCTCAGATTGCCAAATAGCGGCTTGGCCTGTATTCCAAGCCGTTCAATGTCAGCGTAAAGTCTATGCAGATCATTGGTTGAGCCTCCAACATTCTTCCAGTCTCTCAGAAAATTTCCAACCGGTACAAACGTCAGTTCCTTCATCCTTGCAGCTCAATCACCTTTTTAACTGTTCTCATTCTTACTACGTCATTGACTTAGTGTTGTTTCGGCTTGTAGTAAAAACATTTAAATGACCCATTGCATGGGACTCGAACAGAGATATGATTATAGCAGATACGGGTGATCATGGAGTATACCGTGGTGAAGTTGATTTTAGCATCACACTTGAAAATCAGGAATCCGTTTCGTTGAAACGACCTAAGATCGACGCGATCGCGCATCCGAATCCATTTATGGACCGCTTCCATCCGCGTCATAGCTCTGTCCAGATTTCAATTTGGTCACGGGTTGCTCTTTTCATACCATATGGACTCGAATCTGGATTTAGGCATGGAATGCAGGTACTGGTCTTCAGAATCCTGGGGGTACGGCATGGTCAAGGATCAGCACAGTCCTATTCATTCAATACGAATGTTTAGTAATTACGGCGATATTCTTCTCACAGTAATTAGTATTGATTCCACTGGCGATATTCACCGAATCCCCAATACAATGCATCGGTTACGCACTCACATCATCTTCTCCCTCCTGGCAGCTTTTGTTGCCGTCCTCTTCGCAACCGGCTGCGCCTCCGAATCGTCGCAACCGAATATTATCTACATCCTGGCTGACGACCTTGGTTACAGGGAACTCGGCTCCTATGGACAGGAAATCATCCAGACCCCCCGTCTTGACCAGTTAGCTGAGCAGGGCATGCGTTTCACACAGCATTATTCGGGCAGTCCCGTGTGCGCGCCCTCCAGAGGCACCCTTTTAACCGGCAAAGACACCGGCCACGGTTATATCAGGGATAATTTTGAAATGGGAGGATGGGGACCTGACGAACCCGAAGGTCAGTTGCCTCTTCCCGATGAAGAAATTACTATAGCTGAAATACTCAAGCCTTTGGGCTACAAGACAGGTTTCGTCGGTAAGTGGGGATTGGGAGGTCCGGACTCGGAGGGCCGGCCCAACCGCCAGGGATTCGATCACTTCTACGGCTATCTCTGTCAGAGGGTGGCGCATAACTATTACCCGACGCATCTCTGGCACGATACGAATCCTGACAGCCTCGAGGGCAATGCCTGGTTCTCCGCCCATCAGCGGCTCGAAGAACCACTGGAGACGGATGAAGCCTATTACGAAAGATACCTCGCCGCCCAGTACGCACCGGATTTGATGCTTCAGTCGGCATTGAGCTTCGTAGAGGAGAATAGAAACGATCCGTTTTTTCTCGTATTTGCCACACCGGTTCCGCATCTCGCACTCCAGGTACCCCCTGAATCGCTCGAGCAGTATGACTCCTTGAGCGAATCGGGCCCATATCTCGGCCAGCGTGGATATCTCCCCCATCCCAGGCCGCTCGCGGCGTATGCGGCTATGATCTCTCGAATGGACAGCGACATCGGCCGGCTTCTCGATCTCGTCGACGAACTTGGGCTCGCTGACAATACGATTGTGATGTTCAGCTCCGACAACGGCACAACGTACACGGGCGGCGTCGACGCGGAGTATTTCAACAGCGTAGGAGATCTCAGGGGCTTGAAGGGTTCCGTGTTCGAAGGAGGAATCCGCGTCCCGATGATTGCACGTTGGCCGGGTATAATCGGGTCGGGAAGCGTTACGGACCATGTTTCTGCGTTCTGGGATATCATGCCCACGATTGCCGACGTGACCGGGGCGACCGTGCCCGAGGACATTAATGGAATTTCGTTTCTTCCCGTGCTTGAGGGAAACGACGAAGAGCAGGTATCGCACGAATCTCTATACTGGGAGTACCACGCCTTCGGTGGAATGCAGGCGGTTCGAATGGGCGAATGGAAGGCCGTTCGACGGGAAATTCGCCGGCAGGATAATGCGCCGGTAGAGCTCTACAATCTGACGCTCGATATCGGTGAACATAACAACGTGGCCGACCAACACCCGGAGATTGTAGCGGCAGCACGGTCGGTAATGGACAGCCGCAGGCCTTCCGAAATTGAACGCTGGAATTTTATTCGTGACAAGCGTCCGTAGGCGAACGATAAAAGTCGTCGCATTAATCTGCGGCGCATATTAGTACGATTCTTTACCTAATGGGTTACATTAAGCAGAAATTCGTCCTATTTTGCGATATAGGACGATTTTAGTCCTGTTCAGGTATGACGGGTTGCGTCCATGCGCGCTCGAATTCGCCCTCCCTGTACGGGTTCGATTTCAGCCGAGACGAAACGATTCCAGCCCGCACGAATAGCTCGTTGCCCGTTAAGGAATACGACGCTTCGCTCCCCTCTTTCTCATCCAGCAGCGCTCCCACCGACAGCCTTTTTTTGTCGCCTGATTCGGCTGTTGTTGTGCCGAAGAACTGGATCCGATACGACACCCCCTCCTCTTCTCGAACGACGATCCGGAGCGTCGCTCCATCGAATTCGATCGCATCCAATTCGACTCCGGTTGTTGCGTAAAAGGATCCCGCCTCCATCGATTCGATGAGCGATGCCGCCGTCAGGTCGGGCGCGCTTACCATAATCCAACCTCGTCCGGGACTTGCGCGCCCGACGGCCATTTCCTGATAATTGTGCGAATCGTCCACGGCCAGGCCGAACATGATCGGCATATTTCGAGACCGGCGAATCGTATTGGCGATATCCCAGATCCTTTCGACGCTCGGGCGCAGCGAGTCTCCTTCGTTGTGAACCGCCGGATGGCCATTGTACACTTCAATGAAGCGTTCGCCTTCTATCTCGGCCAGTTCTTCGGCCGTCAGCGCCCAGCCAAAATTGGGATGGTTAATATGAGGAAACATCGCCTGACCCGTTTCGCGCCTCTGCTCCAGCACGGCATTGACATTTCTTTGCATCACGTCAACAACGCTCGAGCCTCCTTGCGGGGGTATGTACGTCTTGATGTTGGTGGCGTTTACGTGGATGGGGATCTTTTCATACCCGTCGCTTATTTCTTCGGACCGAATAATGAGAAATTCTCCCGGCGCTTTGAAAAGGTCTGAATACTCCTCGTATCGTTTGAGTCGAACAAAAACGGAGTCGTCTCGGGCCCGGTACTCTACCCAGTCATCTCCAAAGTCCTGAAGGTATCTCCGGAAAATGGGGTAACGCACACTCGTCGTGTCGAACTGGAGCCATCGCACTGTATCGGCGACCGTGTTGTGATCCGAGAGCGCCACAAAATCGTATCCGTGATCGCGGTACCAGGCAAGCACGCTTTCCGGGAATTCGTCTCCGTCGCTCCAGAACGTATGTGTGTGCAGATTTCCTTTCCACCATTTCTGATCCGGTGCACGGGAGCACCCGGCGGTAAACAGGATCAAACCCACCAGGCAGACAAGGCTCAAGACTTGACGTGACATGATTCACTCAGTTGTTATTCGACAGCGCTGATATTTGTGATACCGGAACGCAAAATATGCAGAGCATCCGGTCCGTGCATAAAGAGCAGATCAAGGACGGACAGGCCGGTTCGAAAACCGGTAAAATTTTGACGATATGTCGGGTGTTCATACGATAAAATCATAATATTTTCTGCTTCCGTATCGATCCGTTTCTCGTCCTCTAGATAAACGAGTCTGGATTCTCCGGGAGCATGTCTGAACACATCGCTGGGCGCGTTTCCGGCAGGCGATATTTCCCCGGAGATGTCTATTGGGATTTCTGTTGAAACGCTATCGGAAACTTCCCGCGCACTCACCCGAGTCACCTGCAGTTCGCACGTGAGACCGAGTTGGGAATGAATCAGCTCCAGGCACGACAGGCTCAGTTCCCCCAACGTTTCAGGTCGTGGAGAAAAGACAGCCTCAAAATCCGGAAAATAATGTTCATAAAACGGAGCCGACGCGTAGTTGAATTTCAGCGCTTTGAGGTGCTTTTTTTGCCACTTATGCGAATAATCGACTCTCGTCTCCCGAATACTCTGCCCGAACTGACCCCCGACAAGCGGTACGGTGATCCACTGAATGCCGTCGGGGGTTCGGAGCCGCGCCCGGTTCTGATACGATTGCCTGCTGTACTGAAAGCAATCTCCTACGACAAAGCGGTCCACGCCGGCCATCAGCGCGCAGTAAACAAGACGAGGCAAATACTCAGGCGGTTGAATCGCGAACATGGTTCCCGGTTGTGAGCGAACGAGTAGAAAACGGATGCCGGATGCAGGCGCTATATTATGTCTTAACCATGCCGGATCCCAGCCTGAACTGCGCCGGATTACCAGGCGCCGACCATGACGATTCGAAAACCAGTTCCTTATACTGCCTCGTCACCGCTCGGTGTGATCGTTCCGTCGTCTGCTCCGTCCGACATGGCACGGCTGAGCGCCGGACTGCGCGCACTCGAAGCCAGAGGCGTTGCAGTTGAATATTCGGAAAGCGCGATTGAGGCACGCGGCTATCTGGGAGCGCCCGATCATATGCGCGCCCAAACGATAAATACCTTCATTCGGCGAACCGATGTAGCAGCCCTGTGCGCTATTCGAGGTGGCTACGGAGCGCTCCGTATCCTGGACGCGCTCGATTACGACTCTGCCCGCCATCATTCAAAGCTGTTGATCGGTTACTCGGACATCACCGCCCTGCATTTCGCTTTTTTCACGCAGGCCGGATGGACGGGCATCCAGGGACCCATGATCGCCGTCGAGTGGGCTGATATGGACCCGGACTGCGAGTCTCAGTTCTGGCGTCTTGCCGGTGGCGGAATCGACGATCCGTTGTTGGGCCCGTCGGGGGAACCGTTGAATCCGTTAAGACCAGGAACGAGCGAAGGGCGGCTCCTCGGAGGCAACCTGGCGTCTATCGTTCGCTTGATCGGCACGCCGTATCTGCCGCGTCTGGACGGAACGATCCTTTACTTCGAAGAAACAGGTGAAGCCCCCTATCGCATCGATGCCCTCCTGGCCCAACTCAAGCTGGCGGGAATTCTTGACGCGTTGGGCGGTGTAGTGCTTGGCGCCTTCACGGAATGCGATCCCCTACCCGGAAAGCCGTCATTTACAACGCAGGAAGTATTGCAATACTATTTCGGTGACGCGCCCTACCCCGTAGCGGACGGACTTGTATTCGGTCACATCCCGGTCAAAACGAGCATGCCGTTTGGAATCCAGGCCCGGCTAAGCGTAACGGATACGGACGCAACGCTGTCCATGTTGGAATCAGTGACCGAGCGGGCCTGAGGCGTCTGATCACGGGATCGTGATCGCAACGCTCGCAATTCTCGCAGTATTTCTCAGAACAATTCTCACAGAAATTTCCTTTCTCTGCGGCAATCGATTACCGCCGCCTCCCTTAACATCTACCGCCATCGGCTTCGATCGTAAATATCATCTTTCATGCAACTGGCAATATTCGCCTCCGGCGGCGGTTCGAATTTTCAGGCCATCGTCGAGGCAACCGAGTCCGGCGTTCTTGACTGTCGCGTTGCCCTCTGCGTAAGCAATAAACCGAACGCGGGGGTACTCGATCGGGCAAAAGAACATAATATCCCGACCCTCGTCCTGAATCCATCCGACTTCGCCGAAGAGAGTGCTTACGTTTCTTCGCTGTTGGCTCGCCTGGAAGAACACGGCGTTGACTTTATCGCACTGGCCGGGTACATGAGAATGATTCCGGCAGCGGTTGTTCAGCGCTACGCCGGACGTATGCTCAACATTCACCCCGCCCTCTTGCCCTCCTATGGAGGCAAAGGCATGTACGGTATTCGGGTGCACGAGGCCGTATTGGCTAATGGAGCGACCGTGTCCGGGGCAACGATTCACCTGGTTGATGAAGAATATGATACGGGGCCGATCGTATTGCAGGAGACCGTTCCCGTCGTGCCGGGTGAACCACCTGAACAACTGGCCGCTCGCGTGCTGGAAGCGGAGCACCGAGTCTATCCTGCGGCGCTTTCCCTGTTCGCAGAAAACAGAATCGAGGTGAGGGGTCGCGAGGTAATCGTGCAACCGGCCTGACAACCAGGAACGATCCAACATGCATACATGATCTCAACGAAAGATTTACCAGCTCCCGACGACAGATATGCGATTCGTCGCGCCCTTCTCTCGGTATTCGACAAGACCGGCATCGTCGCTTTTGCAAAGGCTCTACACGAGCGCGGCGTCGAGCTGATTTCAACCGGCGGAACGGAAAAAGCACTTGCCGAAGCAGATCTACCCGTGACACCGGTCTCCTCCGTAACCGGCTCGCCGGAGATTCTGGACGGTCGCATCAAAACACTGCACCCGAAAATCCATGGAGGCCTGCTGGCGCGAAAAACGGATCCGGATGACATGGCCCAGCTTACAGAGCACGGCATCGCTCCCATTGATCTCGTGGTCGTGAATCTTTACCCGTTTAGAGAGGCGGTGGCCGCCAACGATGTTAGCGATGCGACGGCGATCGAAAACATCGATATCGGTGGCCCGACAATGATACGGGCGGCCGCGAAGAATTTCTTCTTCACCGCCGTGGTCACGGATCCCAATGATTATAGCGTTGTGGTGGCCGAACTCGATGAAAACCAGGGCTCACTGTGCCTGGAAACCCGTCGTGAGTTGGCCACGAAGGCGTTCAGACAAACCGGTTCGTACGACACGGCCGTAGCAGCCTACTTCAATCGCGGGGAGGCATCCGGTCTATTGCGTTCCAGTTTTTCCCTTCAGGAAGACCGCGTACAGACCCTTCGATACGGCGAGAATCCACATCAGGCAGCCGCACTCTACGGCAAGACCCACCCGTTCGTCGAACAGCTCCATGGAAAGGAGCTTTCGTTCAACAATCTGCTGGACCTGAGCGCCGCTCTTTTTCTGATCGATGAATTCCAGGATGGCGCCCCGACGTGCGCCATTCTAAAACACACGAACCCCTGTGGAGTCGGTACAGCTACAAAACTCGCCGACGCCTATAATAAAGCCTTTTCGACCGATACACAGTCGCCGTTCGGGGGGATTGTCGTCGTGAACCGGTCGTTGGACCAGGAAACGGCGGAGGCCATCGACAGCATCTTTACGGAGATCATTATTGCGCCCGATTTTGAAGAAGGGGTTCTCGATTTTCTGAAACAGAAAAAGAACAGGCGCCTGATTCTCCAAAAAGCATCGGCCCGTGAACAATCGGAAATG
>CAZGOS010000137.1:0-8248 GCA_964527795.1 uncultured Rhodothermales bacterium
CGCCCATAATCTCGCCCATAATCTCGCCCATAACCGGGCCGTTGAACGCGCCGTATTCGCTCGTGAGCGCCCATAACCGGGCCGTTGAACGCGCCGTATTCGCTCGTGAGCGCCCATATTGTGCGATAGCCGCTTATTATGCAGATTGGAGACATCAAATTCCCGGAAAAGCCCATTTTTCTCGCTCCGATGGAGGATGTGAGCGATCCGCCGTTTCGTTTACTCTGCAAGCGTTTCGGAGCCGATCTGCTCTACACCGAATTCATTTCGTCCGGCGGCCTGACGTACGGCGCGAAAGGATCGCTGAAGAAACTGGATATCCGCGAAGAGGAGCGCCCCGTCGCCATTCAGATCTTCGGGGGCGATGTCGAACAGGTACGGGAGGCGACGCGCATCGTTGACGATGTCGGGCCTGATATCATCGACATCAACTTCGGATGTCCTGTGAAAAAGGTCGTATGCAAGGACGGAGGAGCGGGCATTCTGCGCGATCTGCCGAAGATGAAGCAAATTGCCGAAGCGGTCATTGACTGCGCTACTCGACCGGTAACGGTCAAGACCCGTCTGGGATGGGACGACAAGAGCATCCGGATTATGGAAGTCGCTCGAATGCTCGAGGATGTCGGCATCCAGGCGCTCGCGGTGCATGCTCGCACACGCGCGCAGATGTATCGCGGCGAAGCCCGTTGGGAGTGGCTGCACAGGATCAAGCACGAATCCGGTATTCAGATTCCTGTCATTGGCAACGGCGACGCTACGACCCCCGAGTCGATTGCCCGCATGTTCGAAGAGACAGACGTCGACGCGGTCATGATCGGAAGAGGCGCGATCGGCAATCCGTGGATTTTCAAGGCGGCCCGAACATTCCTGGAGACCGGCGAACTCCCTCCACCGCCGGTGTGGGATGAGCGAATAGCGGTCGTGAAAGAACACCTTGAACTCAAGTGCGAGTGGCTGGGCGAACGAACGGGCGTGCTTGAAATGCGCCGCATGTACGGCGGTTACTTCAAGGGATTTCGAAATGCCAGTCGTTTGCGCATGCTCATCATGGGAGAGCACACCATGGAGGGCGTGATCGACGTCTTGATGAACTTCAGTGAGAACCAACCGGAACTCGTGGTTCCGGTGAGCGGTGTGAAACCAGCTAGACCGGTTGCCGAATTCTAGAACCTGGTGACGATTTCCGCACCCCTAATTCAGCCCTTTGTCGGCCAGGTACTCGGCGCCGCGTCCTTTGATGAACTCGTCCCAGTGCTGCATCCAGCGGGAGCCTTGCGATGTGAGACGATCCCAGTCCACGTTCATCGCTTTAATATTCGCAGACTTTATCCACGGAGGCATTTCTGCCGGATCCAGGTCCGTCCGTACGGGAATGCGATAAAACCGGTTTGCCTGGTCGACGAGCGCGCTGTCACTCGTCACGAACTCATAGAAGAGGCGTGCGGCTTCCGGATTGGGTCCGCCTTCGACGAGTGCGATGGCGTCGTTCAGCACGGGCGTGCCGCTCTCGGGCAATACGAACCCGAACGGGTATCCATTAATTTCAGATTGGATGTACGTATCCGGCATGTTCCACAGGGTTATGTCTCCTTCTTCCCGGGCGATCTTCAGATAGAGCTGCGTCGGGTCGGCTGCGTAGTCCTTTGTATTGCGATCCAGGCGCGCAAGCCAGTTATACCCTTCTTCCTCGGATGCCTGCCGCATGATCAGCGCCCCCCAGATCGTGCGCATCGTGGATGAGGCAAGCGGATAGCGCACGATGATTTTCCCTTCCCATTCCGGCAGCAACAGGTCGTCCCAGTCGCTGGGGCGCGCCTCGGCAGGAACCGTCCTGGTATTGAATAGAATGACCTCGGGCGTCAGGAACGTGCCGTACCAGCGGTCTTCGGCGTCATGCGCCGATTCGGATACGGCGTCTGCCCAGGACGGGCGATACGAGGCCAGAAGGCCCTCGGTAGCCGCTTTGGCGAATGTCGGGCCGTCGCCACCCCACCAGATGCTTGCCTGTGGATTCCGACCTTCGGTCCGTATTCGATCATATGCATTCTGCCCGCCCATATCGATCCACTGCACATCGACGTCCGGATATGTTGACTCGAAGGCTTGCTCCGCATCCGAGAGCATTTCTTTACCATGCGGCGAATAGACGACGATTGCGCTACGCCCGTCACCGGAGCAGGCCATCGTGTATGCCATCGTCCAGACCAGCGCGCACGATACGAGAAGTACTTTTCGATCCATCTGAATCCCGGGTTTCTTTTATCCGATGCGCTTCAGACGAGCGAACTTCAGCAGGAGTTTTTTCTGCCCTACGCTCCGAAAATAAACGACGGCTTTCGTCTGATCGCCACGACCTTCTTTCGATATCACTTTGCCTTCACCGAACTGACTGTGCTCCACGCGCATGCCCGGCACGATCTCGCCGGATTCCTCCTCATCGTATACGACTCTTCTGGATTCGTCACCCGCAGGGGCGCTTCTTAAGCTCTTTCTGTAGTAATGCGGGTCCATTTTCTCATAGGACACGGACATTCCATCGCGCAGGGACAGCCGATCGGATTTCTTCTCGAAGAGCTGTCCTGCTTCCGTTCGCAAAACCGACGGGTCTATTTCTTCAAAGAAACGGCTCCGGATAGCTGACTGCTGCTCGCCGAATCGGTAGCGGCTACGCGCGTGGGAGAGCATCAACAGACGCTCGGCACGGGTCGCCCCTACGTAGAACAGTCGGCGCTCTTCTTCGAGTTCGTGACGGTCCTGTGTGGCCGCGGCGAGCGGAAAGAGGCCTTCCTCCATGCCGGAAAGGAAAACGACGGGAAATTCGAGCCCCTTCGAAGCATGCAGCGTCATCAATGTGACGCGATTCTCCGACGGTTCCTGCTCGTCTGCGTCCGTGTGAAGGGAGACCTCCTGCAAAAACGCCGACAGCGACTGCGATGGATCTCCTGTCTCGCAAAACTCCGAAATAGCGTTGAGCAGTTCCTGCACGTTCTCCCACCTCGCGAGGTTTTCGGGCGTGTGTTCCTTTCGAAAATCCTCCAGAATTCCGGAATCCTGGATCAGTTCTCGAGCGAGATCTTCCGCAGGTTCGCGCTCGGCGCGCGAGCGATAGGAATCGATTATATCTCGGAACCCCGCTACGGCGGAGGTCGCACGCGGTGTCAAAAAACCTTCATCCAGCCTCTCGAGGGCATGCCAGATTCCTATTTCCTCCCGATCGGCGAAGTTGAACAGCTGTTGCTGGGTTTTGTCGCCGATTCCGCGTGTGGGCGTATTGATCACCCGCCGGAGACTTGCCGCATCATTGGGATTGACGACCAGTCGGAGATAGGCAAGCGCGTCTTTGATTTCGCGACGCTGATAGAACGCCATACCTCCGATAACGCGGTATGGGATGGCCCCCTTTCGCAGGGCGTCTTCGAAAGATCGGCTCTGGGCGTTGGTTCTGTAGAGAACGGCAAAGTCCGCATACAGGAGCCCCATACGTACCTGGATATCGCGAATGCGTCGCTCGATTTTCTGCGCCTCATCTCTCTCGGAAAGCGCCTCGACGACGATGACCGGATCGCCCTCATCGTTGTCCGTCCAGAGGTCTTTTTTGAGCTGATCCCTGTTGTTGCGAATGATGGAATCGGCCAGCTGCACGATGCGCTTCGTCGAGCGGTAGTTCTGCTCGAGACGAATGGTTGTAGCTTGTGGATAGTCTTTCTGAAAAGAGAGGATGTTGCCGATGTCCGCTCCACGAAAAGCGTAGATGCTCTGCGCATCATCGCCGACGACACAGATGTTCCGGCTTTTTTCAGCCAGCATGCGCGCAAGCAGATACTGCGCGCGGTTCGTGTCCTGATATTCGTCGATATGTATGAACCGCCAGACGTTCTGGTAGCGCGCCAGCACATCGTCATGCGCGCGAAAGAGTTCGATGGGCCGAAGCAACAGGTCGTCGAAGTCCATCGCGTTCGCCGTGCGCAACCGATCCTGATACGGCTGGAATATGCGCGCGGCAATCTCCTGGGCGGGCGATGCGGCCATCTGGGCGTATTCCGATGGCGATACCATTCGATTCTTGGCTCCGGAAATCAGGCTGTGCAGCAAGCGCGGCCGAAACTGCGTTGCGTCGATCAGGTAGCTCTTGAGCAGATCCAGTATGATTCGGCGCGAGTCCTCGGTGTCGTAGATACTGAAGTCAGGCGTGAATCCAATATGTCCGCATTCCTTGCGCAGCAGGCGCGCGAACGTGGCATGGAACGTGCCCATCCACATGCCGCGCGTCGTGCCTTCTCCGAGCAGCGTAATAACACGATCCCGCATTTCGCGGGCCGCTTTGTTCGTGAAAGTGAGGGCCAGAATTTCGCCGGGAGACGCTTTGCCCGTTGCAAGCAGGTAAGCAATCCTGTGCGTGAGCGTGCGCGTCTTTCCGGAACCGGGTCCGGCAATGATCAAGAGCGGTCCGTCCGTTACCTGGACGGCTTGCTGCTGGGCGGGATTGAGGCCGGAATAAATAGCGTCCGCGTCCGTCGATACCTGCACATCGTCGAATTCGCGCGTCAAAACGAATTGCGTCATGCCCCGTGTAATGCTTAAAGCCGTTCAGGGTTCACAAAAAACACGAGGCCGCTGCGTAATTGTCGGCGAGATGTATATTGGCCGCGCAGTGGTTTACGGATCGGCGTGAGCATCAGCATCGGGGTCATGACCGGAAGACTGTGTTGCCCGTTTTGCGCCGCCCGGTAAAATGTTCTCCAGCGCTATCCCGGACTATCCATGGATTTTATCGCCCTTCTACGAGGAATTATAGGTCTGACGGTGATCGTCGGAATTGCCTTCTTCATTTCCAATAATCGTAGAAGCGTGAACTGGAGGACGGTTGGAGCCGGCCTCGGACTACAGGTATTTCTGGCCATATTTATTCTGAAGGGCGAGGCCATGGGGGCATGGTTTGCTCCCCTGGGTTGGCCGAAGCTCTTCATTTCCTGGGTAAGCTCCTTCTTCGTTCTCGTTCTGAATTTTACGACCGCGGGTGCGAAGTTCATTTTCGGTAATCTGGCTCTTCCGGAGGGTACACCGGGCAGTCTCGGGGGATTTTTTGCCTTCCAGGTCCTGCCAACGATCATCTTCTTCGGATCGTTGATGGCCGTTCTGTATCACCTGGGTGTGATGCAGAAAATTGTGGAGTGGTTGGCCATCGTCGTATCCAAATTCCTGGGCACTTCGGGCGCCGAATCACTTTCGGTGACAGCCAATATATTCGTGGGTCAGACGGAAGCACCGCTCGTTATCCGACCGTACCTGGAAAAGATGACCGTATCCGAGTTGATGGCGGTCATGACGGGCGGAATGGCGACGATCGCGGGCGGCGTGATGGCTGCCTACGTTCAGATGTTGGGCGCTCCGTATGCGCTGGCTCACGGTATTTCGCTCGATGCGGGTCGACTGCTGTTCGCCGAACAGCTCCTGAGCGCAAGCGTCATGGCCGCCCCGGCCGCTCTGCTTCTGGCGAAAATCATGATACCGGAAACGGGCGAGTCCGCCACCAAGGGCGGTGCAAAAATTGAGACCGAAAAAACGTCTGCCAACGTCATCGATGCCGCGGCAAGCGGTGCATCCGTTGGATTGAAACTGGCGCTGAATGTCGGAGCGATGCTTCTCGCGTTCCTGGCTCTCATCGCGATGTTCAACTTCATCATCGGCTGGGCGGGTGGTCTTTTTGGGGCTGAGATAACGCTGGAGCTGCTTCTCGGATGGGTGGTAAGCCCCCTTGCCTGGCTGATCGGTGTGCCCTGGGCTGATGCCGTGAATTTCGGATCGCTGCTGGGCACTAAAGTTATTCTTAACGAGTTTGTCGCCTATCTGAGTCTCGCTGAAGAGATATCAGCCGGCACGCTGGATCCCAAGACCGTAGTTATGGCCACGTTTGCGCTCTGCGGATTTGCGAACCTGTCGTCGATTGCCATCCAGATCGGGGGCATCGGACCTCTTGCTCCATCGCGGAAATCGGATCTGGCTCGGCTTGGGATGCGCGCCGTACTGGCTGGTACGCTGGCAAATATGATGACCGCAACGATAGCAGGAATCCTCCTGTAATCGCGAAGATGCCTCCTGCCGTGCGCTACAGGACGCTCGAAAAATTCACGTCGAACCGGGCCCAGGACGGAATCGGTCTCGACTTGCCTTTCTTGAGAAGATACGCGGGCTGCCATTTCATCCGTGTCATCGCGCGAACGGCGATTCGGTCCAGAACCGGATGAACGGAGCGCAACTTTTTAATGGCGATGGGATCGCCGTCCTCTGAGATAAAGACCTGCATGAATACGCGGCCTACGATACCTTTGTCGCGCAAGCTGTCAGGGATCGGAACCGGTATGTCGACTCCCATTTTGGTCATGCTGTACGGCTCCCTGAAATGCCTTGCGATGGTGCGATAACCTTCCAGTTTGAACTCTTTTACTACCGGTCTTACATCCCCGTAAATGCGCGCGTTGGCCATTTTTGGAACCACATACCGCTCAAACAGGGAATCCACGACCTCAGGCTGATTCCTGAACATCGGTATCAGGCTCTGCTTGACGTGCGTGATTAGCCGGCGTCTGGCCGCACGTTCCGAAAATTCACCGGGTGAAGAGAGTACCTCCATTTGATCCACGGTTGCCGCCCCCATGGAAAGGAGCGTTTCCAGATTCGGAAATACGCCGTTGGTATCGGCTGTCGCCCGCCACCATAAGACGCCTTCATTGACCCAGCCGTCGGGCACATCCAGGGGAATGGATTCCTGCGGAAGGCACCCGGCAAGCAGCCATGCGCAGATTACTACTGACAAAAATGGTTGACGGGACCGAGTCATAGTACGCGTCGAGATCCTTGATGAAACCTGTTTTAATCCAGTCTGATCAAGCCAATGATGGACCAGCGAAGGCACCAAAAGTTGCGTATGTGCAAAGTTTCCCAACGTAGAGAATGCACGTTTCTAAGAGAATAAGCGGGCGCCGATGCAGAGAAGCAGACCATGCAGCGAGCGAATGTCTCAGACGGGGAGGATCAGTTTGCCGGTTCGGTTTCTTCCGTTTCGTCAAGGCGAACGAAGAAGCGGCGCCGATCCATGGCTACGACTCGGATCCGACTGCCCGATGAGATGAAATCGCCTTCCGTGGCGACTTCGATGCGCTCGCCGTCAATTTCTACGATTCCGGTCGGACGAAGAGGGGAGAGGGCAATTCCGGTTTTCCCGAGATACCGCGCGCGTTGTTCACTCTCACGGGCAACTGCGCCATCGTCCCTTCTGAGATTAGTCGACAGTACGAACCGGTCCCAGGCGCCGGCCTGCCACATGAAATAAAAGACTCCACCGCAGACAATTGCGGCTCCGATCAGCGAAATCATTCCACCTGTCGCCCCCGCCTCCGTAAACGAATATCCGATGGCGAAAAGAATAAAAAGTACCCCCAGAATGCCCACTACATTGAATCCTGGCACGAGATAGACTTCCGCGATGATCAGCAGTACGCCGATCAAAATCAGTATGACAGGAATGAGTAGATCCACGACGGGGGCTGTCGGCGGACGGGATTACGATCTCAGGGAGTTTACGACTTTTCAGTCAGATGTTTCATCGGAGGCACCCTGCTCGCGCGCCTCACGCACTTCTACTCGACTTCCCCGTACGTCGACGACGCGTACCGACACGCCGGCCTCGATATACTCACCGGAAGTGGTTACGTCGATGCGCTCGTCATCGATCTCTGCCGCTCCGGCCGGTCTCAATGCGGTGAGCGCGCGTCCAATTTTTCCGACCAGTTGATCCCGACTCGCAGCCGCCGTGAATCCCATCGCGCTGGAGAGTTCAGGCGCCAGGACCAGCTGACTGAATCGCTCCGATCTGGGGGCATATTTACCGAGGGAGAATGCGAGCAATACGAGCAGCACCAACGTGATTGCCAGGGTCCACACCGCCGAGGCAATCAACTGCGCCGGAGGAAACATGAATCCGATATTTCCAATGAGAGCGAATCCCAACGATCCAACGATGAGCACGAGACCGGAAATTCCAGCTATGCCGAATCCCGGAATCACAAATATTTCCACAAGCAGCAGCCCGACACCCAGAATAAAGACCAGGATTTCCCAGCTCTCGACCAGCCCCAGCATATAATGGGGTCCAAAAAAGAGCACGGCGCCCACGGCTGACATGATGCCCGGGAATCCGACACCCGGAGTCTGCTGCTCGAAATACAGTCCGCCCAGCATCATGAGCATC
>CAZGOS010000138.1:0-8205 GCA_964527795.1 uncultured Rhodothermales bacterium
AACGGTGAACGAAATGCGTTCGGGCATCTGGTCGATCGGTACCAGAAGGTTGTGTACAATGTTGCGTACCGGGTAGTAGGAAATACGCTCGACGCAGAAGATGTAGCACAGACAGTTTTCTTAAAGGTGTACGAGAATCTCTCGACATACAATCCAAGGTATCAGTTCTTCAGCTGGTTGTATCGAATTGCGGTCAATGAGGCCGTAAATGCAAAAAAACGGCTAAGACAGACAGTCGAGCTGGCTGAGGATTCTGCATTGGAACAGCACACGCCTCACGAGGGCGCGGTGGCCCTGGATGTGGAAAATCAGATTGGTGCTGCGCTCATGTCACTGACTCCGGAGAACAGGGCGATCCTGATTCTCAGGCACTATCAGGAGTTTTCGTACAAGGATATTGCCTACATCATGGAATTGTCGGAGCAGAAAGTAAAATCGCGACTCTACAGTGCTCGTCAAAGGCTCGGAAAAATCCTAATTCAGAAAGGTTTAAAATCCGAGTTATGAACGACCATCATCTGAATTTACTTCAGGCTGAAATTGACGGGCTCAATACTGAGGCCGATAGCCAAACGGTGCAGAATCTGATTGCATCGGACTCCGAGTTGAAGGTGGCCTATGAGGAACTGCAGGCCGTAAAACTTGCCATGGCTTCGCTGGTGGAGATTGAGCCCCCACCAACTCTACGGGAGTCTATTATGAATGCTATTCCAGATCACACGCCTTCGCAGGAACGAGCACCCGAAACAGCCGGATCTTTCTGGAGCGGAATCGTCGACATGATCAGAGCACCGCGTCCGGTTAGCCTGGCTTATGCATTTTCGCTGGGCCTTATCGTCGCATTTGTCGTGTCAACCGTGCTATTCCCGCCCGTGCCGACCGATAGCATCGATCAGGTAAGCGGCACCATGGCCTTCACGGATACCTCCGGCTACGAAACGATCGCCGAATACGCGATTGAGGACGAAGACGAAGAGGGAAATGTGCGCGTCGCCAAAAAAGATCGAGATATCATTATCGAAATCGTCTGGCGCGGTGAAAGTACCATCGAAGCCACCATCCTCTTTAGCGACGAATACTTTGGCGTGAGAGGTAGCTGGAGTGACGTATACGCGACGACCGTGCGTACGACGACACGGCCGGGTGGAGTGACCGTTGAAGGAGAAGGGCCGATGGATAGTTTTATCGCACTGGGACCGAGGAGCCGGGAAGTCCCCGAGGATGAAGAAGAGCTGGCCATTGAGGTTCGCTCCGGCGGAAGGAGTCTTCTCAGCCGCTCCCTTTGGTTTAAGCGGTAATCGTGAATCTTCTCTTGGTTCAAAAAGTGAAACTTGATTCAACCTTTAGAAACGTGTAGTTGTACTTGAATAAACAGATCGAGCTGCGCCCATCGCAATGATCGATCCAAAACCTTTCCCGATTTAAGTAACCGAAACAGAATGGAGGACGTTATGTCTCGCAACAAAATATTGGCGGCGGTAGCAATCATTGTCGGTTTATTCCTTGTCATCTTTGTCGTAGTAACGGACTTCCCGCCGGAAGATTCAAGCGTTGCGGGAACGATGGCGGATCCCGATAAAAAAGTGGCCGGTATGGAGAAAGCAGACCGCTCCCGGTCCGACCAAACTTCGCCCGATGCAGTCATTACGGATGAAGCCACATTCCAGAAGCTGATGCAGAACGAAGACTTCGTGGCCGTTGTAACGAGTGGCGAATTTGCTCTGATCGACGCCATGGAGAGAACGGTTCCGGCAGCTGCGCTGACTGCTATTATGGAGAGATTGGCCGAGGACGAGGTCTTTTCGTTGACGGCAAGAGAACTTGCTCTGGCAGCGGAGAATGAAGAAGAATTCCGTCTGGCTGTTCAGGAGCTTCGCACCGAGCTCGAGAGAGCGCTTGAAGGAGAAGACTTCAATCTGGCGGAGGAATTCAACCTGACGGAAGAAGACTTCAACCTGGCTGCAGAAGAGCTGGCTCTGGCGCTCCGGGATATGGATCTGGGACTCGTGCAGGCTTATGAAAGGACCATGTTGCTTCTGACGGAAGAATTTGCCCTCACCGAGGACTTGAGACTAACCGAGCGCGGAGAGGATATGAGACTGACCTCTTTGGAATGGTCTGATTTAGCTCTCACGCTCCGGTTGGCAGCCGAGCAGGCCCGCACCACGGAACAGGAATTGGGGCTGACGCAGAAAGACGAGTAGAAGTAGCATACTCGTGGCGCTAACGGCGTGCAAACGCGCCGATGTGTGGCAACACAGCAAGGCGGCCGGCCCGTTTCGGGCCGGCCGCCTTAGCCGATTCAGATTTTTCCTGTTTATCGCCTGTCGTCAGATTCCCCACCATGAAAAAAATCCGCTTTTCTCTCCTTACGGCCCTCCTCTTCTTTATTCCCGTTCCGGCAGAGGCACAGTTTCGAGTGCTGGAGACGGACGATCTCCGACTCATCTACCTGGACTTGGCCTCCGATTATCTGGTGAAGTACATGGCGGGTGCCTTCCACAACTCGCTCGATGTGTACCATGACATGTTCGACTACGAGCCCTCGGAACCCGTGACGATGTTTGTACATGATCTGGGCGATTATGGGAATGCAGGGGCCGATGCCGTACCGAGAAACATCATCAATATCGGCATGGCGCCCTTGAACTACTCATTCGAGACGGCGCCTGCGAACGAGCGCATGAACTCGATTATCCATCATGAGCTCATCCACGTGCTCGCCAACGACCAGGCGGCTGGATCGGACAAATTTTTCCGCGCGATATTCGGTGGGAAAGTCAGCGTCAGCGACAATGATCCTGTTACCATTCTGTACAGTTTCCTGACAAATCCTCGCCGCTACGCCCCGAGGTGGTACCAGGAAGGCATTGCCGTCTTCATGGAGACCTGGATGTCCGGTGGATGGGGACGTTCCATGGGTGGGTACGACGAGATGGTGTTCCGAACGCGCGTTCTGGAAAACGCGCGTTTCTTTGACATGGTGGGTCTCGAATCCGAAGGGACATCGGATTTCCAGGTGGGTGTCAACTCCTACCTGTACGGAACACGCTTTATGAGTTATCTCGCTCACGAGTACAGCCCGGAACAGGTTCGGGAATGGATGAGCAGGCCGCATCAGAGCAAGGGACATTTCACGTCGCAATTCAAAGCCGTATTCGGCCTACCCATCGGAGACGCCTGGGACAATTGGATCACTTTCGAGCATAAGTTTCAGGCAGAAAATCTGGAGCGGATCCGTCAGTATCCGGTTACGTCCTACCGGGAAATATCCGCGCGACCCCTCGGATCCATGTCGAAGGCGTATGTGGATCCTCTGACGGGAGAATTGCTCGCCGCGGTTAACTACCCCGGAACGCTGTCTCATATTACCGGGATCGATCTGAACTCGGGCCGTGAGCATAAGTTGGCGAACGTGAGTGGTCCCGCGCTGTTTAACGTCAGTTCGGTGACGTTCGATGAGCAGGGAAGGCGACTCTTCTACTCGACGAACAACAACCGGTGGCGGGATCTGATGATGCTCGATCTGAGCACGGGAGACAAGACGCAATTGATGAAGGCGGAGCGCATCGGTGATCTCGTGTACAACAAGCGTGACAGTTCGTTGTGGGGTGTTCGGCATTTCCTGGGTCTCTCCACGATCGTCCGGATTCCGCCGCCGTACACGCGCTGGAATCAGATGGTAGCACTTGACTACGGATATGACATATACGATATCGACATCTCGCCCGACGGCGAATGGCTGACCGGCGCCTACGTGGAGGTTACGGGACAGCAGAAGTTGATTCGCGCGAGAACGGTTGATCTG
Source organism: uncultured Rhodothermales bacterium (assembly GCA_964527795.1). Taxonomy (GTDB): domain Bacteria; phylum Bacteroidota; class Rhodothermia; order Rhodothermales; family UBA10348; genus SMXL01. Next base: position 3,809 of record CAZGOS010000138.1, read on the forward strand.
ATCGATCACAATTTTGAGTTCGAAACCCTTTTCGGCTTTGATCAATCCAATCCGGAAGGATTCGTCTGGGGTCCGGATGGTGAGGCACTCTACGGATCTTCGTACTACTCCGGCGTTTCGAACATCCTGCGCTACGACTTCTCGGATAGCACGCTGTATGCCCTGACGAACGGAGAAACAGGATATTTCCGGCCCATTCCGATGGAAGGAGATTCCCTGATTGCCTTCCGTTATACATCGAAGGGATTTCAGCCTGTCATGATCAAGGATGCCCCCGTACTTGCAAGCAAAACTCACTTTCTCGGAGTGGATGTAAGGGAGAAACATCCGGTCCTGTTCGACTGGGAGGCGCCGCCACCCAATCGAATCGATATCGATTCCCTGGGATACCGCGATGTACCCTACCTGAGTGCGAGTTCCATTGAGCTCGAGTCGGTGCATCCTGTGGTTCACGGATACAAGGATGAAGTAGCCGTTGGATTGAAGTTGAATCTTTCGGATCCGCTCGGCATGCATCGGATATCGGCTACCGCGTCGGTCACTCCTGTGGCGTCCTCCGATTCGACGGCGCGTCTTCCGGAGGACGAACTTCTTCATCTGGGACTCGATTACAGGTACCGAAATTGGAATTTTTCCGCGTCGCTCAATCGATCCGATTTCTACGACCTGTTCGGGCCCACAAAGCGAAGTCGGAAGGGGTATGCAGTCGGTCTTACGTACAAAAAGATGATCGCGTACGAAGGGCCCCGTAAGAATCTCAGCTACGAAATCGGCGCCGCCGGGTATTTCGATCTGGAAAAACTGCCCAGCTTCCAGGAGATCGATGCTACATTTACGGAACTGGGACAAGGTTACGCTTCTCTGACGTACAAGAATCTACGATCGTCGCTCGGCTCGGTGGACAGTGAGTCGGGATTCATCTGGTCCGTGGATGCGAGCTCCAATTACGTCAACGACACGCTGTATCCACGCACTTCGGCCAGTCTGGATTTCGGAACGCTGTTGCCAATTCCGCACCTGTCGTTCTGGCTTCGTACATCGGCGGGGATTTCTGCAGGCAATGCGGACAATCCCTTCGCCAACTACTATTTCGGTGGATTTCGGAATAACTGGGTCGACAAACGCGAAGCGAAGCAGTACAACACCCAGCCGGCTTTTCCGGGCCTGAAAATTGACCGGGTCGGAGGTACGAACTACGCCAAGGTAGCCGCCGAACTCATTCTTCCACCGATCCGGATTCGACACGTGGGTGGTCCGATGCTGTATCTGAAATGGTTCAGAGTGTCTATTTTCACGATGGCTCTCTGGACCAACCTGCAAAATGATTTCATTGCAGACGACCCGGGTTCGCGCGGGGAGGCGTATAACGTTGGTGGCCAGATAGATCTGCGGATCATGTTCTTTTCCTATCTTCGTTCGACCTTATCGTTCGGGTATGCCGCCGCAAAAGAAAAGGATGGCAAAACCCAGTACGAAACAATGGTGTCTCTAAAAATCCTGTAGGAAGATCGAAGTGGAGGGCGACGATCATGTTGATCGTTTACGTAGCGGTCAGTCTGCTCCCGGTCGTGTTTTTTCTGGCGGCGCTCATGCTGCTCGACAGTTATAAACTCGTCCGGGCAAGATCGGTATTTCTTGCGCTCGTCATTGGGGCTTTGGCCGCCGGTGCGAGTTATTTCGCCAACACCTGGATCTTCGACAGCTTCGGTATCACGTCCGAAACGCTGAGGCTTTATCCAGCGCCATTCGTCGAGGAGTTTCTCAAAGCCCTGTTTGTCGGATACATCGTCGCAACAAACCGCGTTGGATTTAGCGTGGACGCCGCGATCCAGGGATTTGCCGTTGGCGCCGGTTTCGCAGTCATTGAGAATATCTTCTGGCTCACGACGCACGATTTGAGTTTGAGAATATGGATGATGCGTGGATTCGGCACGGCGATTATGCATGGGGCAACCATGACCGTTTTCGCCATCCTGGCTAAATCTTTCAGAGATCGCCATAAAGGAAACCAGATCGTACCGTATCTCGCTGCGTTTCTGGTCGCCTTCGTTCTTCACTCTGCGTACAACCACGTACCATTCGGACGCCCGGAGATCGGTACGGCCTTTCAGATTCTCGTTTTTCCGCTGATCATCTTCCTGCTGTTTCAGGAAAGCGAAAAGCGAACTCGCTCGTGGCTGGGTACTGGATTCGATACCGATCAGGAGCTTCTGAAGCTGATTATCTCTGGCGAAATCTCCGATACGCACATTGGAGAATATCTCAGTGCCCTGAAAGAGAGATTCGACGGACCGGTCGTTGTGGATATGCTCTGCCTCATCCGCATCCGGGTAGAGCTTTCGGTGCGCGCGAAGGGAATCCTGATGATGAGAAAAGCGGGATTCAAAGTCGATCCGGATCCGAGCATAAAATCAAAATTCGCGGAAATGAAATATCTGGAGTCAAGTATCGGGCGTACGGGGCTGATTGCCGTCGAACCGGTTCACAAATGGACCCGCCGCGATCTCTGGCAGATGAACATGCTGGACGTGTCGGGACGAGCAGCAAACGCCGCCCAGCTTACCTCAAAGGGCTGATGATCTATGCATCCCAGATCGAGGCCACGGCCTGATCAAAACTCTCCCGTTTATCTTCATCCACGAAATCGCGGACCTGCCAGAAGTCTCCGCTCGTAAGGTCGCGTTCGAGCTGTTCGTTTACCCACTCCTGCTCGAGCAGGGACATCATTTCAAGCCCGTACTCACCTTCGAAATATCGAAGGAGCTGGGTCTTGCTACAGGCCGTATCGTCGAATTCGACGCCTGCACTCTGGAGAAATGACTGGATCTTTAGGTCAAGACCGTCCACGGATTGTAACGACATGAAAATGTATGTTTGGTACAGACCGATTATCGGTTAAAACGGCTTTCAGTTTAATTTGAGATGTGATTCCGAACAGAAACAACCGCTGGGGTTCATTGGTCGATCAACCCGGCTCTCTCGCCTTCTGATCGAGAAGCGCCTCGATCCGCTGCCTCGCGTACTGCACCTGAGGTTGCACGGTCGGATCAGCCTCTTTCCAGTAGTCGACGAACCTGGAATAGGCCTCGATGGCTGCGTCGACGTCACCCCGGAGAGAATAAAGCTCACCCAGTCGGAAATACGCAACCGGCCGCTCCTCACCGAAAAAATTGATGGCGGCAGCCCAGGTGTTTTCGCGGAAGGCCTCGTACAGATCGATTGCCGCATCGACACTGTCCATCTTTTCCATAATCCGTGCCCTGTAGAATTCGTCGTCGCAGACTCCGCAATGATCAATCGTCTCAACTTTACGGAGCGTTTCCAGCGCTCCAGTGAAATCTCCCTCCGCTTCCTGGACGCTCGCCAGCGCAACAAACCGCCCAAAGTCGGACTGTTGTAGCTCGGGAGGGACCAGCGATTCATAGTCGCTCAAATAGGATTTTGCCTGCTCTACGTCACCCAGTCGAGCAGTGAGCTCGATCAGTCTGCTGTAAGGCCTGGATATGGGTGGAATGGATTCAAGAGGGATGTAACGGAGACCCTCGTCAAGAATGTGACGCGCCTTTTCCCGATTCTGTTCTCGATCCAGGTAATTGAAGGCGACATCGAAATAATTCAAAAGGCCCTGATCCGGAGATCCCCTCCGGGAATTGATGTCGGCAGCACTTCTCAGATAGCGTTCGGCTTCAGCAAACCGTCCTCGCATGCCATCGTATCGGCCTTTAAGAAATTCATCAGTGGCCTGCCAACCGGGACTGTCGGTAAGGGACGAGGATTTGATCAGCGTATCGGCGGACTCATAATTTTCACTGGCCATCGCCTCGATGAATCGAAAGTAATACCGCGCGGGATTCTCGGGGTGACGGGTCTCGAAGCGGCGAAGAAGTTGATCCACCCTTTCCCAGTCCTGAAGAGACGAATACGAATCCAACAGATTATCGTAGAAAGACGGGCGATCGCCGACTTCAAGCGCGTGAAGCAGATAGGGTACCGCTTTTTCAGGCTCTCCCCGAATGTTGTGCAAAAGAGCCAGATTGTTGAGGGCGGGAAGCTCATCGGGGTATTTCTCCAGCAGGCTCTCGTATGCGGCTCTCTCCCGATCATTGTCTCGTTCTACACCGGCGTAATAATTGGCAGTCGCCGTCCAACGCTCTCTTTCCGGTAGATGGTTTCGGAGTTCGTAGGCCTTCGTCACGGCTTTCACATAAAGATGATGGGGCGCCGCCAGATTGAAGTAAGTGATTCCGAGTTTCCGGTAGGCCATGGCGAACGTTGAATCCAGTTCGATTGCCTGCAGGAGAAGGTCCCGGGAACGCTCCAACTCGCCGCGGTCTGCGATGGCTACGGCCTCCGAGTACAGCCGGAGCGCTTCGAGGGAACGCGTACTCACGTAGTCC
>CAZGOS010000139.1:0-8189 GCA_964527795.1 uncultured Rhodothermales bacterium
AAGCTGCACGAGGCCCGAAATCAGCCGCCATTCCGACGGTAAGCTCTATCTCGCGACTGAGCCGTGCCCGCAAACTCCAGTCCCTGTTCCAAAAAAGGCTCCTCGAGACTCTCCAGAATCGAATTTGCCAATCCTCGTTTCAGATACGGCATCTTTCCGCGCGATCCAGTGAAATAACGTCGGTATGGGTGAATGAATACGCGAACATGCTCGTCACCCACGGGAGAAACCTCCAGTTCGACCTCCATCGAATAGACCCCATATTTACGAAACGTGCGGCTCTCGGTCGCTACGATATTCGATGTAACACCGTCGATCACACTCCACCCAGCCTCCTCGAGGGCAAGTGCAATGCGCGAGTGCACGTCCAATTCACTCGTTATCTGGTTTGTTATGCGATAGTCTCTGTAGAGCGGAGAAATGCGCGGCGAGCACCCTGAAACAAAGAGTGTTACAATCGAGAGGAACAATAAGGACTCGAATACTTTTCGACGAGTCATCTCAGCCACGAGTTTCCGCCATACGTTATGCAACGCGGGTCTTCGAGCTTGGTTTAGGGCAATTCTAATTCACCCATTTGCGATTAGTGACGATGCAGCAGCGTGCGTATCAGCCGACGCGTGCCGTTCCAGAAATCCCAAAAGATGTGAATTGAAATGTTCCGGGCGTTCCATCATCGGCGCATGCCCACATCGATCGATGATTTGAAGATCGGCTCTGGAAATGCGATCGTGAAACGTCTCAGCAACATGAAGCGGTGTCACCTGGTCCTCACGACCCCAGATGAGCAGCGTCGGGCATTTGATTTCCGGCAGCATGTCTCGAACACTTCCGTTCTGAATCGATCGCGTTATGCTGATGAGGCGCTTGACATATGCCGGTGTATTGATGATGCGTATCACATCATCCATGAGTTCGTCCGTACACATCGCGGGATCAAAAAACGTCTTTTCGGCCCGCTCCCGCAAATAGGCACGGTCCCGGCGGCGCATGATGGACCTGCCCAGATCGATTTCATAGATGCCGGAGGCGCCGGACAAAACCAGCCCCCTGGTCCGATCCGAATCATGGATGGCAAATCGAAGCGCCAGGTGGCCACCGAGCGAATTCCCGGCGATAATGCACCGGCGAATCCCGAGTTCGTCGAGAAATCCTTTCACATAGTCCGTCAGTCCATCCAGCGTTGCCCGGGAGATCTCTATCGTGTAGATCGGCAAGACAGGCACCAATACACGGTATCCCGCATCAGACAACGTGCGAACCGTGAGTTCCCAATTCCAGACGCTGCCGAGCATGCCGTGCAGCAGCAATACCGCCACATCATTCGACTCCGGATCTGAATCGATATATCGAAAAGATCGGTTCTCTGTTATCGCAAATGGACTGGAGATCATTCAATACGGAGTTTCATGATGCTTCATGTCTTTAAAGTCGGAACCGTGAAGGTTAAATGCATTGACGTGCCGTCAAACGGAGATGCTGTGGCCTCAGGTTCTGTCTCTTCAGGGCAAAACTGCAGAAACGCGCCTTAATTTCAAAAAAAGTCCTGAACTCCATCCCGGACTCGTCGTTGCAGGATGCTCTAAAAAAGACGTATACTGAATGTCCGGCTGTTTTCAGGCCGGATTTATTATTAATCGGAGGTTTGTATGCCCAGCGGTCGTAAACGAAAACGACATAAAATCGCAACTCACAAGCGTAAAAAGCGGCTTCGCAAGAATCGGCACAAAAAGAAAAATAAGTAGTGTGCCTGGGATTCCCCGTATCCCTTCTTGGAATCGGTCGCCGATCTTTGCACGAGGTCGGCGGCTTTTTTAATGCCGACGAAACTGCGCACGGCATTTTGCGGTATAATTTCATTACTATTATTGTCTGCAAAGCAGGTAATCCATGAAAGATCGTTCAACAGGACGCACGTTTCGTGCAGGCACATGGGGTGCATTTTTGGGTGGAGCTGTCGGGTTCGCTCTTGGACTCTTGCTGGCTCCGGAGGAAGGACGTCGTCTTCGCCGTAAGCTCGCCTATCAGCTCGACCACATCAGCGAGCAGGTAGCTGACCTGATTGAGAAGATGCTCAGTCCGGAGTCCGAAGGAGAGGCCCGGCGTGACGGCAAAGCACTCGTCGACGATGCCCAGGAAAAGGCGGAGAAGATTCGTAGCGATATCGACGCCCTGCTCGGCGAGATGCGCGAGGGTCAGGAGTCTTCGTGAGCCGAGCCGGCCCGGGTGGGATTCGACTTCTCGTATCTTCTCTGATCGATTAACATGCCCAATTTTTCTATCCTGCTGGCCCCGTCTGAAGGTAAAATGCCGGGCGGAAATCCGTTCGCTCCGGACATGTTCGATTACAGAACGGCGAACACGTTTAATTACTTCAAAGTTCTGAATCCGGAACGACGGCAGCTTATCGAAACGCTGCACCACGTCATAAAGAGCGGCGAGACGGACCTGGAACAACTTTTCGGCGTCAAGGACGGCGCCCTGGAGCAGTCTGTTTCTGCCAATCTGGAAATCTACTCGGCGCCCCTCATGTCGGCGCTCGATCGATATAGTCCCGGCGTGATGTACCAGGCCATGGATTTCCCGGGACTTCCAACCGGAGCGCAAAGGCGTCTTCTTGAAGAAGGCATCATATTTACGGGCATGTTCGGACTGCTTCGTCCCGACGATCTGATCCCGGAATACCGGCTTCGCATGGACGCAACCGTACCGGGAATCGGAAAAGTCTCCAGGTTCTGGAAAGACCTTCTGAGCCGCGAACTGAATGAAACCCTTTCCGGTCGATTCGTCTGGAATCTGCTTCCCAAAATCCACGAAGAAGCATGGATCGACGAACATACGTACGAAGCAATGGTCCGCGTTCAGTTCATGCGCAAGATCAAAGGTGAGCTGAAAGCGGTTACCCACGACGTCAAACCGCTTCGCGGCAAACTTGTGAATTTCATCGTGCAGGAAACGCTGGAGGACCTTGAACTCTTCCTGGAGTGGAAGCACCCGAGCGGCTATAAAGTAGATGAGTCGTTATCTTCATACGACGAAGCCACCAAAACGCACGCGATCACGATGGTGAAACGAGGCTGATCGGTGCGATAATCGGGCATCCCCCCGTTGATGCCCCCTGAAAGGACTGCGTATGCAGCGCCCGGTTATTATTGGAATCGCCGGTGGATCCGGTTCTGGAAAAAGCACCGTTCTCTCGCATCTGGTAAAAGAGTTGGGAAGCGAAACGGTCGACGTGCTTGACCATGATGCCTACTACAGGGATCTGAATCACCTTTCACTGGATGAACGGGCGCGCGTCAACTTCGACCATCCGGATACGCTGGAAACGGATCTCCTGATTGAACACATCGATACGCTGCTCGATGGGTCTGTGATCGAAAAGCCGGTTTATGACTTCTCGAATCACACGCGAACGGACAGAACGGAAACGGTAGGGCCTTTGCCCGTCATCATCGTTGAAGGCATCCTGGTTCTGACCGATCCCCGACTCATCCAGCGAATGGATATCAAGATTTTCGTAGATGCCGATTCGGATGTCAGGCTCATTCGTCGTATCCGACGCGATATTATCGAACGCGGCCGCTCGCTCGATTCTATTCTCGAGCAATACGAGCGAACGGTGCGTCCCATGCACGTCAAATTCGTTGAACCCTCGAAGCGCGAGGCAGACGTCATTATTCCACACGGTGGATTCAACCGAGTCGCCATCGATCTGGTAATCGCTCGTATTCGAATGCTTGTCGGACAATCCCAGGTCGAACAGTTGTTTTGACGGCTCCCAATCGCCCAAGGCGGCAAGAGACCTGGAAATCAGGCTTCAGCACCGTAGGCAAGCATCAGACGTACGCCGTGCAGGACAAGCTCTTTCTCGACGGCATCGATGGCTTCTATGCGCGATGCCAGCCACTCGGCCCACCCTCCCGTGATCACGACAAAAGCAGGTCCTACCGACGGGTCGGGCAATCGATCGAGCATACCACGAACACTGTCCAGAAAGCCGAACATGACGCCGGAGCGAAGGGCCTCATCGGTAGAGCGTCCGGTGGCGTATTCGGGAATCTCCAGATCGACTCCGGGCAACTGCGCCGTGCCATGACTGAGTGCATTTTTAATAAGGCCCGGCCCGGGAGAAATGACTCCGCCGAGATAGTGTGCTTCAGCAGAGACAATTTCATAGTTGACGGCCGTGCCGGCATCGACGGCAACGACCGGTCGCGAAGAGCCATCCGGAGCCGTGCCGTATAGAATATGGGCCGCAACGGCAGCGGCAAGTCGATCTGCCCCAAGCGTTTCCGGTGTCTCGTACTCCATTTTCAACGGCACCGGCGAGGCGGTGGTCAGGCGTTTCAATTCATGCCCGAAAGCACTTCCAATGGCCGATTCGAGTCGGTCGGCTGCTTCAGGAACTACGGAAACACACCCGATATCTGAAACCTCGAATCGTGCGGAAAGGGCTGCCAGTGTTTCATGAAGTCGCTCCGATGACCGCAAATCTCGAGCTGCGAGGCGGAAAAGATGGACACAGCGATCTCCATCAAAAAAAGCTCCCTTCGTCGCCGTATTGCCGATGTCAAATACAAGAATCATTCGCCGTTCTCGATCAACTGGACATCTCCCGCGTGAAAAGCACGAACCCCGATATCCAAATCGGAGCCGGGATCGGAATCGATATCGAGGAGAAGAGCACCCGAATCGTCTATTCCTTTAATAATGCCACTGTACCTGGTCCCGGAATGTGCATCGCTCAAATAAATCATCCGACCAATCCCGTCCAGATTGCTTTCGTAGTTCTTCACGATGCTGTCCGGTTGGCTCTCCAGGCGAGAGTACGTGCGTTCCAGCCGTTGAAGAAGATCCGCAAGAAGAAGCGCGCGGTCAACCGGACGACCACAGGCAAGCATCAAGGATGTGGACGACGCGCGAAGACGTGCGGGATATTCTGCCTGATTTACGTTCAGGCCAATGCCCAGAATGACATATGACCCGTTTCGATCGGAGGTAATGACCGATTCGAGCAACATACCGCAACACTTCTTTCCTTCAATAAGTATGTCGTTCGGCCACTTGATACTCGGAGACACACCCGGACTACTGCTTATGCATTCGCATACGGCCAGGCTTGCCGCGAGCGTAATTAATCCGAACCCGATCGGAGGGAAGGCGGGACGAAGAATGAGTGATACTGTCAGATTAAGACCGGGCATGCTATGCCATGAACGTCCGTGCCGCCCGCGTCCGCCGGTTTGATGATCCGCGAAAACGACAGCCCCGTGTGACCCATCCGACTCGGCCCATGTACGAGCCTCGTCGTTTGTGGAGGCCACCGAATCGAGCCAGAGCACGGAACGCCCGAACGTTTGCGTCGACAGCGCTTCCTGAAATCGTTTTCGCAGCGATATAACAGCGTCTTTGTTCGGACTCATGCTCGCGGTGTCCTGTCAATTTTTCTGGACGTAATATCCGAATAAACAGGGGCCTTCGCCCTGTGCACACCGATGGTATAATTCTTGTTTCATATTTTCAGGAAATCAAGCGCCCGTAGCGTTCAGTCGCACACTTACGACATGGGGTTTATTCCAAAATACCGTCTTGCACGAACCGTGTGGGGCCTGATGCTCGCTGTGTTTCTGATCGCTCCCTCTTCAGAAGGTTCGGCCCAGATTCCGCGTCGTACGCAGCACAACCTGCGCCCGCCCGAACTTAATGTCCAGTTCCATCGAGCGGAAACAGCATGGAAGAGCGGAAACAGCTTACTTGAAGCCAAGGCACGCATCGACCGGGTTATCGTTGCGCTACCCGATGATGTCGAAGCTCGAAAACTGAGGGCGGGCATCTATTTGTCCATGGAACAACCGCAGAACGCCCTTATTGATGCCCGCGCAGCCGCCCGCCTGGATCCGTCCGATGGAGAAGCCCACCTCCTGGTCTGCGAAGCCGCCGTCCGCACGAATCAAAATAAACTGGCGTCCGGGGCGCTTTCTCTTTCGTCCGACCTGCTTCTGGGCCGACCGGATCTTCATATTCGCCTTTCGCAGTGCGCCGTTGATCTCGGTCAGTTGGACGACGCGGAAGCGTATGCTCGGATCGCACTGGCCGGGCATGACACGAGCGCAGCCGCCTATCTGCAACTCGCCCGCGTTTTCGTTTTTGCCCGGAAGATTCAGAAATCGCTCACTGTCCTGGAGAAAGGGCTGAAGCTGGGTCTTGTCAAACCCCGTCAAATTCGAGGAGATGACGACCTGAAGGAACTTGCCGAGTACGAAGAACTCTCGGCTCTCATGCGAAAGCGCTGACGTCGACGATCAGGGTACGGACAGGCTGCGAAAATCCGAAAACGTGGACACCGTTCTGATTTTATAGGTGCCGCGAAAAGGCATGCGGATCCTGGTCTGAAATCTGGTATTGTTCGGCAGAAATACACCGTCCGGCGCCGGACGCAAATCAACATAGAACGCACTTTCCTCCCGGAATAGGAGCGCCAGATCGATGCGTTCCAGGTACACGGCAACAAGAGCGTTCGTTTCCCGGTCGATGTATTGCCGAACGACGCGAATATTCAAACCGTCCCCGACTTCCGGCCTGACTTTTATCTCCACGACCATCGCCTGTCTATCCCAGAGCAGCGTATCCGGAAGTATGCGATACGTGAATTTTTCGGCATTGCGTGGACTCCTGTAACCGATATCGTCCGGAAGAACGTAGGGCACGAGATCAACAGGGTCCACATTTTCCACATTCTGCGAGACGAATCGATTGAAAAGGCCGAAATCGAACGTGCCGGCCGAATCCGCACGCTCCATACGCGAGACGCGCTGCGCGTCCGCACCTTCGACGCGAACGCTTACCTCATCGAACGCCAGTAAAAAATCATCGGCGTCGTATTGTTCGGTTCGCATATAGCGCGTGTATTCGTAGTCGGACAGGCGACGAAATGCCGTCATAAAAAACGACCGGTCGGCATCTGCGAGCACCGTCAGTACAGAGTCCCGCATGGCAGCTTCTCCGTCGGACTGGATTACGCCGGCGCGATCTCCACACGCCGTGAGACCTGATGCGATCACGACGACCGGCAGAAACAGAAATGCTCTACGGCTCACCATGCGCTGAACAAAAAGTAGATGAGTGCGGTTTATATATGTTTCCAAGATACAACAACCACGCGCTCATGATCGGCGCGATACGCCATGCAAACCGACACCTCCCGCGATATATCACTGTACGAAAAGGCCCGGGAAACAGCGGAACGAGCAGCGCGTCTCGCGGGTGAATTGATCCGGTCCGTTGCGGGCACGGTGCGTCCGGACGACATTCGAGACAAAGGCATTCACGATATCGTTACGAAAACGGACGAAGAGGCGCAGCGCCTGATCATCGAAACCATCCGGGCGTCGTTTCCGGATCATCGCATGCTTGCCGAAGAGGAACTCGGTCCGAGCTCCTCTGAATCCGAAAACTCCGATTTTCAGTGGATTATCGATCCCATCGACGGCACGACGAACTTCACGAGAGGTATTCCGCCCTATGCCGTATCCATCGCACTCGCTCACGAGAACCGCCTTGTTCTGGGGGTGGTCTACGACGTGTCTCACGACGACATGTATTCAGCCGTTACCGGAACGGGTTTATCCGTGAACGGCTCGCCGGCTCGCGTCTCAGAAACGCCCGATCTCTCCGAAGCCCTCATAACGACCGGATTCCCGTACCGCGCATTTGCGCATGTCGACCTTTACCTGATGATTTTGAAGCAGTTCATGAAAGCAGCGCGAGGCCTCAGGCGACCCGGATCCGCGGCGGTTGATCTGGCCTGGGTGGCCAGCGGTAGATTCGACGGTTTCTATGAGACCGGCCTGAAGCCGTGGGATGTGGCGGCAGGAATCGTCCTGGTACGTGAAGGCGGAGGCCGGATCTCCGATTATCGAGGAAATCCAAACCCGGCTTTCGACCAACAAATTGTAGCCTCGAACGCTCTCGTGCACGACGAGATGCTCGATATCCTCACGCCCATGCAGGTCATCTGCGACTGAAAAGCCGTCATGCCCGTCATTTCGCGGCGAGAGCCGGCTACGACGTAACCGGGTTCAGTCGAAGCTTCCGACCGGCTCGTCTACCGATACCTCGCGCGGCGCGGCGCTCTTCACGTACATCTCCAACCAGCGGTAGGTCTCCCACATCGTATGCATGACCGA
>CAZGOS010000140.1:0-8152 GCA_964527795.1 uncultured Rhodothermales bacterium
AAGGTGTAGCTACACTCAGTACCCGCGAAGGGCAGAATGGTTGTATTTCCTGCCAGGATGTGATAAATACGACGCCGGCAGAGCAGATGGACCGAAATCAAAAACCAGGCCAAAGGATTTTTCGTGACAAAGTGTCCGGACCCGCATTATATCACGGCCCGAATCGCAGCGTCAAGATCCTCGGCTTGAAATGGTTTCGGTACGACTCGTCTGATCTCTTTCGGATCCACACCAAGGTCCGTATCTCCTGTCAACAGAATGACTGGTAAATCAGGGTGCAGACTGCGAATTTTGTGAGCCAGCTCGCGCCCACTCATCTCAGGCATTCCCTGATCTGTGATAACAACATCGAACGCGTGTGTATTGAGCTCGTCGAGAGCGGCACGAGCAGATTCAACAGATGAAACCGTGTGACCTCTTAGAGTAAGTAGACGATCGATAACGGTGAGAACCATTTTCTCGTCGTCAACGACAAGCACACGCGCCGGGTGCGTCACTTTCGAAACGGATGCACGATCGCGAACCGGCCGCCGTGAATGCGCGACAGGGAAGGAAAGCGTAAACGTCGATCCCAGGCCCAGCTCGGACCGGACGTAAATGGAGCCCTCATGCTCCTGGATCACACCGAAAGCAACCGCCAGTCCCATGCCGGAGCCGCGCCCCCCTTTGGTCGTAAAAAGCGGCTCAAAAATACGATTCTTGACTGCGTCGCTCATTCCCGTGCCCGTATCACGGACTCGAACGATGATCTCATCCTGTATGCATTCAGAGTCGATAGAAATGTGTCCTCCGTTTGGTAAGGCCTGGACAGCATTCAGAATAAGATTGACGAAAACGTCACGCAGTTCAGCCGCCGATCCATGGATGGGAGGCAGGTCGATCGCATGCAGTTCAAGGGAGATAGAGATTCCCTGGCGCCTCGGTTCATTGTACCAGTACGGTCGCGTGAGTACCACGCAGTCCTGAATGAGCCCGGTGATGTCGATGGGCTCGAATGATGCCTGCTTTTCCTGTCGGATATATCGCTGAATCTTGTCGATCAGCGCTGCTCCGTCGTTTGCCGCCTGTTCGATGGTCTTCAGATGTTCGAGCAACCCGTCGCTGGCAACCGGATCGGCGTTCGCCAGTTCGATGTGCCCGAGAATGCCACTCAACAGGTTGTTGAAATCGTGGGCAATACCCATGGTCATTCTCCCCAGCGTTTCCATGCGGTGTTTCGCCGTCTGGTTTTCGGTCCAGCTTTCCGGCTCGGCCAGGATTTCGCCCGTAATCATGACGACCCGGTCCGTTGTGTCGTTGTCGGAGGTCGGAGTCGAGACAGGTATGAAGTGTAACAGGACCGGCAGAGGGAGATCTCGATCAGGCCGCTGTGCCATGAAAACAGCGTTCGTAACCATCGAGCCTGACGCCGCTTCCTTGAAGTTCCGGGCAGCGATCTCCTGATCGCCTTCGACAAGGTTTGACCACAGATTCGAGCGTTCACCCAGAAGTTTCACCCAGGCGGCATTTCTGAGAAGTGCTTTGCCGCTCGCTGTGCAGGACGCAATAAGCAGTTCCGGTTCAACTAAAGGAAGCGACTGCTGAATTTCAGACATGGACTTCAAAATAATTACGCAGTGCCGGAATACCTGCAAGCGCAACAGCTATGTGTAGGAACGTTTTCTCGCCTGATTCACTTCCGGGAACCAGAACAGCGTTACGGAGATACCGTACATTTGACCCGAGAACGATTATGATGCGGGATCGATCTGCACCTGACAGCTGATCGGACCATCTGCTCGAAATATAGCAAAATCACGAACCCGAATATGTGGCACGATAGTATTCTGGATACCATCGGCGGTTCTCCTCTTGTGAAAATCAATCGCCTGATACCGTGGTCCGATCTGACGGTGCTGGCGAAAATCGAACTGTTTAATCCGGCCTCTTCCGTGAAGGACCGGATCGGGCTGTATATGATCGAAGCGGCCGAACGGGATGGATCTCTGAAACCGGGAGGAACGATCGTTGAGGGCACCAGTGGGAATACGGGGGCCGGTATTGCGCTCGCTGCCATTACAAAAGGGTACAAGTGCATCTTTACTACGACGGACAAACAGAGTCCGGAAAAAGCAGACATGCTGAGAGCTCTGGGCGCTGAGGTACTCGTCTGTCCGACGAACGTGGCTCCGGAAGACCCCCGATCCTACTATGCAGTCGCCAGGCGTCTTTCCGAAGAAATTCCCAATGCGGTTTATCTGAACCAGTACGACAATCCGGCAAACACACTCGCACACTACGAAACCACCGGGCCGGAAATATGGGAGCAGACCGGCGGCCGCGTTACGCATTTCATAGCGACGTCAGGAACGGGAGGAACGATCTGTGGCGTGTCCAAATACCTGAAGGAGCAGAATCCGGACGTCAAGGTCATTGGTGTTGATTCATTCGGGTCCGTGTACTACAAGTACTTCTTTACGCGGGAGTTTGATACGAAAGAAATCTATCCCTACGTCACGGAAGGAGTCGGTGAGGACATTCTCGCCGGGAATATGGATTTCGACCTGCTCGACGACTACGTGCGCGTCACGGACAAGGACACGATGCTCATGACACGACGTCTCGCACGCGAAGAGGGTCTGTTTATCGGGCAGTCGAGCGGAATGGCCATGAAAGGTACGCTGCAGTGGATGACGGATAACCTGGTCGGCCTGACGCCGGACGATGTGATTGTCGTTCTGTTTCCGGATTCAGGATTCAGATATCTCTCCAAAACGTACAGCGACACGTGGATGCGCGATCATGGATTTCTTGAAAACACGTTGGATCTGTCAATTTCCGACGTGCTCGACACTCGACCGCGAAGAACAGGTGTCGTCTCCGTTTCACCGGAGGAGACGTTGGGATCTGCTGCAGACCGCATGACGGAGTACGGTATTTCTCAGCTGCCCGTCACAACGCAGACCGAAGTGGTTGGAAGTCTGACGGAAACGGACCTGTTGAATCATTTGATCGACAATCCGGAAGCCCGGTCGGAGTCTGTTGCCACGGCCATGGGTGCGCCGCCTCCGGTTGTGCCCGAGAGCATGCAACTGCAGCAGCTGGTAGACTTGCTGGGGAAAGACCCGGGAGCGGTGCTCGTTGCTCGCCGCGATTCGAAAGAATACGACATAATCACTAAAAGTGACCTGATAGGCATTCTGTCGCACAGGGTGCTGTCCGGTCGTAATGGAAAGGACGCTTGACATGAAGAATGGAGACGAAGCCGCCAATCAGGCGCAGCAGCTGAATATCGAATTAACGGAAGAGGTCGCAGAAGGGGTTTACTCCAATCTGGTCATGCTTGCGCATTCGTCCGAAGAATTTATTCTCGACTTTATTCGCGTGATGCCCGGAGTACCGAAAGCCCGGGTAAAGAGCCGCATTATTGTGAGTCCACCGCACGCCAAGAGGCTTCTGCGGGCACTCTCGGATAACATTGATCGCTATGAGCGGGCACACGGTGAGATAGAAGAGACGACCTCACCCGGGCCGGCCATTCATTTTGGTGTGCCGGGGGGCGAAGCGTAACACTGACGTCTTGGGCGTCGGTTCGGGACAGGAAAAACACCATGGCATTCAGCCGTGGTGTTCAGAAATGGTGTTCAGAAATGGTGTTCAGAAATGGTGTTCAGAAATGGCATTCATCCTATTTTCTGATCCTGACCATAACAATCAGCGCCACAACGGTGAAAACGATATGGGGCAACCACGCCGCAACAGCGGGCGGGATATCTCCCGTATATCCGAACGGTTCGGTCAATTTCAATACGGTGAGATAAGTGAATGCCGTAAATAAACCGATCCCGAGAAGCATTGCCTGGCCGCCTCGTCGTCGCACAGACGCTAGCGGTACGCCGATTAAAACCAGTATCAGATTGGCAAACGGGTAGGAAAACTTTGCATAGTACGTCACGAGTGGTACGCCTAGGCGATTGGCGCCGGAGCGGCGTAACAAATCCAGGTATTCTCTTCCTTCGTCGATCGTCATTCCTTCCATATCACTCTCCGAGCGCGCCAGATCTCTCGGAAACACGGTCAATACCGTATCCAGATAACTCAACGTACGCAGTGTTTCGCGGCCGTCGGCATCGAAAGTTCGAACAACCGGTTCGAGAAGGTGCCAGTATCCGGTCGAATCGACCCATCTCATGCGGAGTGCGTCGATACGCTCAACGAGCTTCCTGTTGTCGTCATACGATTGCAGAGATACGCTGTTGGCTACATTGCCGGTGCGGTCGAAATTCAGAACGCTGAGAATACTACCCGGGCGATTCTGCCGATGGATGTAGCTGTAGTCTACGAGACCTGATCCGTCTTTCGTGTATTCCTGCTCGAATTGAAGCCGAACACGGTTTGCTCGAGGGACAATCCATCCGTTGAACCAGAACATGACACCGGTCACGAGCAGGCCGACGACTACGTAGGGAATCATCAGGCGATACAAAGAGACGCCACCGGTCTGCAGCGTGGACAGTTCCAGGTTCTGTGCCAGTCGTCCGGTGAGATAGACTGCCGATAAAAACAGTGCCAGCGGCGATACGAGACGGATGATTTCGGGGATATAGTTGGGGTAATAGACCCAGATTACGGCACTTCTCGGCGCGCCCCGCTCTATGAAATCGTCTATAAACTCTACGAAGTGCAGAATGATAAAAAAAACGATCAAGGCGGCGAGCAGTCCGAGGTACCCGAACACGAGTCGCCGGGCGATATGTAAGTCAATTATTGTCAAGCCATAGAAATGTATCGAGTCGTCGTAGACGGTTCAGTTTTCGCCTGGACTTCCCGGAACCAAAAAAACGACGAAGATCTTCGATTCACTGGTCCGGTATCTGCAAATCGCCTGAAGAGAGCTTAGTTTCCGGCCGGCCATAAGGTACGTAAGGAAGAGGGTATGAAAGTCCACGAATATCAGGGTAAGGAAATTCTGTCACGCTTCGGTGTCGCTGTACAACCGGGCAAAATCGCCCTGTCCGTAGAGCATGCGGTTCTTGCTGCTGAGGAATTGCAGAAGGAAACAGGGAAGGATCTGTTTGTCGTGAAGGCGCAGATACATGCCGGTGGAAGGGGTAAAGGTGGTGGTGTAAAACTCGCAAGGGGCACGGAAGAGGTCCGCGAGCACGCTTCCAATATTCTGGGCATGTTACTGAAAACACACCAGACGGGCCCCGAGGGACAGGAAGTGCGTTCAGTTCTAATCGCGGTCGCTGTCGACATTGAAAACGAATATTATGTAGGCGTCACGCTGGACAGGCAGAAAAGCATGCCCGTCATCATGGTATCCACGGAGGGGGGCGTTGAAATTGAAACCGTAGCCGAACGAACGCCTGAGAAGATTCTGAAAACGTGGATAGATCCCGCAGTCGGGCTGCAGGCGTATCAGACTCGCGAACTCGCGTTCGGTCTGGGATTGTCGGGCACACCGTTCAAAAAGACGATCAAGTTTATCAGTGCGCTCTACAAAGCGTATGAACAGAGTGACTGTTCGCTGGCAGAGATTAATCCGCTTGTTCTGACCGAACAAGGCGATATCCTGGCTATTGACGCCAAGATCAATCTGGATGACAATGCCATGTTCAGGCACCCTGACCTCGCTGAACTGAGGGATCTGAACGAGGAGGATCCCCTGGAGGTCGAAGCAGATGCGCACGATTTGAACTACGTAAAGCTCGACGGTAACGTGGGCTGTATGGTCAACGGCGCCGGGCTTGCGATGGCAACGATGGACATCATAAAGCTGGCAGGGGGAGAGCCTGCCAATTTTCTTGACGTTGGCGGTAGTGCCAGTTCAGAAACGGTGGAAGCCGGATTCCGAATCATATTAAAAGATCCGAACGTCAAGGCCATCCTCGTTAACATTTTCGGTGGCATTGTGCGATGCGATCGCGTGGCCCGTGGCATAGTTGAGGCGGCGGGAAAGATGGATATCAATATGCCTCTCATTGTTCGTCTTCAGGGCACAAATGCTGAAGAAGGTGTCGCGATCCTTGACGAAAGCGAACTAGACGTACTCACGGCCGTTCTTTTTCAGGAAGCGGCCGACAAAGTTACCCAGGCCTTAGATTCTGCCTGATCCGTGCGGGAGCGCTCAATCTCACGTGCCGTCCCATTGAAAGGACCCTCCGGTGAAGGCAGTTTGTCACTAGCAAACCATGGCGCATTCAACCGAGCGCAGCGAAGGCGCGGATGTCGTTCTAACAGGCGTTTCGAAATCATTTGGACGTGTGCACGCCGTCAGTGACATGTCACTGCGTATTTCTGCAGGGTCATTTTTTTCTCTTCTTGGACCGTCCGGATGTGGAAAATCAACTACGCTGCGTTTGATTGCCGGATTTGAAATCCCGGATTCCGGATCCATTATGATCGGAGGAGAGGACGTTACGCAGAAATCTCCTCAGCGCAGGCCGACGGCGATGGTATTCCAGAATTACGCGCTATTCCCGCATATGACGGTCGCGCAGAATGTAGAGTACGGTCTGCGCGTTCGTCGCGTGCCAAAACCTGAAAGGGAAGAACGTGTGTTCTCCGCCCTGAAGAGCGTAGAAATGCACGGACTCTTGTCGTCCAGCGTTACGGAACTCTCCGGAGGGCAGCAACAGCGCGTAGCACTCGCAAGGGCTATCGCCATTCAACCGGCCGTTCTGCTGTTCGATGAACCGCTCTCTAATCTGGATGTAGCGCTCCGGGAGCAGACGCGTCTCGAACTCAAGCAGATGCAGAGTTCTCTGGGCATCACAAGCATTTATGTTACACACGACCAGGAAGAAGCCCTGGCGCTGTCAGATCAGATGGCCGTCATGAAATCGGGCTCCATCGTGCAGTTGGGAACGCCGGAAGAACTTTATGGCGAACCCGGCACGGCATTCGTTGCCAAATTCCTTGGAGGCAGTAACGTTTTACGGGGTGAGCACGCCGAAAGACTTTCGGGTCAAACCGCCCCCGAAGGACTACTGTTGTCGCTTCGAGCTGAAGGCATCCATTTTACCGAACACGGTAAATTCGAGGGACGCATTCTTGAGCGGCAATATCTTGGGCCCATTTCGCATGTCTGGGTCGAATGGGAGGGCATAGAGCTTCGTGCGACCATCGATGCCGGCAAACATGTGCGCGGAGCCGTCCGCTTTGACGTGGACCGATTTACCTGGGTGCGAAACGATTCCGAATAGGTATACCGGCTAGCCGGCTCGAAACTAGAGCAAAGATCGGAACCGGTCGCGCACGTCGGAACGTGGCTGCTGTATCTTGAGAAGATCCCTCAAAAGACTGCTTTTGACGTGCATCTCGAAGCCCCATGACTGGAAGTCTCCAAAGGGGATCCAGTTGAAGGACATTTGCCAGCAGTCGAAATCCCGCGCGATTGCGATGTTGGTCGTGACCAGTTTGTTGCGCTCGAAATCATAACCGGTACGACTGGAGATTATCCAGTTGGGCGTTAACGAGAAATTGAAAGTCGTGTTGAGAATCGCCCTTCGAATACTGGCAGAACCCGTACGTGTTATTCCGTACGTAAAATCGAACGTAAGAGACCACGGAATCGAGAAATCGGCATAATCCGTTGGCCGCGTGCCCTGGAAGAACTGGGATGTTGAATTGAACGGATCGGTAAGGGGATTGGTGTATCCGGCGCGCGGAGGTGTCATCGGTCGCGATCCATCACCGCGGCTGCTCCGGACCGACGTGCGAATGGTGAGGTCCGCCCGGGTCATTCGGCCGAGCGGTTTCCCGGGAAAAGAAAACGCGTACTCATTTCTTACCCGTCCGTCGGCTGAAATTTTATACGGTGAAAATGAACTCCGAAAATCGACATCCACCTGCCCGAATAGTCGTGTGCGGGCGTTTAATTGTATGTTTCCAAACTGGAGAGAATCGGCGGCGAAGTTGTACGATGAGGAGACGCTCAGATCGAGTAACTTGACCTTGGCCGACCTGGATGCCGCCCCGGCTGCTGTCTGGGTCGAATCGACAGCTGTCCGTTTCGTTTCAAAGGTGTTATTGATGCTGAAGCTCAGTTGTTGTTGACGTCCTCGTCCAACGCCATTTACGATGGCATAGCGGACTTCTTCTCCATTTTTGTCCGAGTACGTGCGTGTATAACCATACTTGTCAGAGAAAAAATCCGGTCGAAAATTAA
>CAZGOS010000141.1:0-2213 GCA_964527795.1 uncultured Rhodothermales bacterium
AGGAATGCGGCGGCTCGGCCGGTAGAACCATCCGCGGCCATGTCAACAGGGATACCGGCCCAGATTCCGGCTGCGAGAGGTCCTTCGTCCGGTGCATCGATTGACAACGAGGCCCCACCTGATCCGACCTGATCCGAATCCGTCTGTAGGGTGGCCATCATGCGATCCAGCGCATCCTGGCTCTGGCGCCACGCCTGCCGGCCAACCGAAGCCAGTACAGTATGCCTGTCGCCGTAACAGGCATCGATAGGCAGTTCCTGCCGCGCCGCTTCAAGCAATGGCCAGACGGATATGTGCAGATCGATTCGTACGGCTCCCCCATGATGTCTGAAGGGCCAGTAATCAGGAGCTGCATTGCCTGTACACGTGATTCGCGGATACTCGTCGTCGAGACGACGGGGATGCAGAAGCATCTCAGCCGTATGCAAGAGCTCCTGCGCTCGAATTCCAACGGCCGAAGATCCCAGCTCAACGCTTACCGAGGATTTCGGACAGGCGCTCAGAACGTCGGGTATCGACGGAAGTAAGGACTGAGCGGTTTCACTCTTGCCGGCCTTCAGGTGCAGCAGATCGATTCGATCAAAAGCGCAATCAACGGCCGCCTGCTCCATGGCAGTTGCAATTTCAACGACGTCGGAAGCCGAGAAATCGTTCATAAGATTTGCAGCGCCATGCACGTGCAGCGATGCAACAGGTACGTGCACGTGTTCGGCTGCAAAGAATTCTTTCGCCGCGGCAGGTAGGCCTGAGGTCAGGCGGCGAATTTTGTCGTAACAGTGGGCGATCACCGTTGAGGCTAACCGACTGCCACAATCATCGACGCGAACATGAATCGCTACTTCCCGTGTTTCGATAGCTCTGGATAAGGCATCATGCTCCGACAGGACCGTTTCGCTTGCACGCATGCCGGAGAGAACTTCGATCGCAAGATTTTCGACCTGCGCTGCATCGGCATCCGGACCAAGTGCGGTGTCGATAGTGTCGACTATGCTTTCTATGGTTGATCTATGCACGGGGCGGGGATAGCGTGTGGAGAACGCACGGTTTCCGAACTTATGGATTTCCGAGCTTCCGCTCCACCTCTTCGAACCCGGTTTTGCAGACGCCCGGTTTTACGAAACGTGCAATAGGCCCACCGCTACATGGTATCCCAGTTTCGAGCAATTTCTTCCACTTCGCTCCAGACGCGGATAAGATTGGCCCCAAGGATTTTCTCTATGTCGGATTCGGAATAGCCGCGGCGGAGCAGTTCCGCGATCAAATTCGGATAGGTAGATACGTCGCGCAGGCCTTCAGGCAGTAGAAAAACACCATCGTAATCAGATCCCAGTCCCACATGATCTACGCCGACCCGCTCTACTGCGTGATCGATATGGTCCACCAGATCGACAATCGTACCTGTAGCATTTAGACGACGCTGCTCATTCAAATAGTCGAAAGCCTCGTCTTCGCCGAAACCTTTTTCGTCGATATATTTCTGAAGCTCCTCCTGAAGGGCGTCACCCTTTTCGAGGTACTCCGACTTCAGAAATGCGGAGCCGAAAGCAATCATCACAACGCCGCCGTTCTCCGCCAGGCTGCTAAGCACTTCATCACTCATGTTCCGCTCCCAGCCGGGAGTGAACGAGCGCATGGAAGAGTGGGACGCAATAACCGGGGCGACCGACGTTTCGATGACATCGAAGAAAGCATCGTCCGTGATATGGGATATGTCCACCATGATACCAAGTCGATTCATCTCATGTATCGCATCAAATCCAAACGGACTCAGGCCTCCCCATGTCCGGGTTGTATCGTAGGCGGCGTCGCAGATCTGATTGTCCAGGGCGTGCGCCAGCGTGATATATCGAATTCCTCTATCGAAGAAGTACTGAAGATTCGTCAAATCGTCTTCTATCGCGGACCCATTTTCCATTCCCATCGGCAGCGACACGACACCGCGCTTTTTATGCCGGGTTAGATCACTGGGCCAACGAGCAACGGCAAATTTGTCGGGATGCCCGGCCTCATATCCCTCAACGAGATCAATGAGGGAATCGGCGAGCTGAAACGAGGCTCCGGGTCTCTTCTGCAAAACCGACGGAACATAGATTGACATGAACGGCGCGTTCAGACCACCCTCCCTGGCTCTTGGGAAATCAAAATCGCCGTACGAGGCGCGTTCAGAAATATCCTCCGTACGAACGGTCATCCTGTATGGTACGTCGATATGG
>CAZGOS010000141.1:2313-6547 GCA_964527795.1 uncultured Rhodothermales bacterium
GCGTTCAGAAATATCCTCCGTACGAACGGTCATCCTGTATGGTACGTCGATATGGGTGTCCACGATAATGAATCTCTCGGCCAACTCCCGGGCCCGGGATTCAATTTCCGAACTACCAGTCGAACTACCAGTCGAACCACCGGTCGAGCCGTTTGAGCAGGCGCCTGCAGTCGCAGCGATTAAGAAAAGATAAAGGGGTCCAGTCAACCATTTCATGAAGTTATAACTCGCCTGAGTTTCTCTAACAATCGATCGTGAATATCGCCAAATGCTCCGTTGCTCATGACGAGCGCCACGTCGCCGGGTCGAAGAAAAGCGAGCAACGGTTCAAGCAGGTCATCGGCGCTGTTGCCTGATTCTGCGTGCAGGCCACTGCGACGAAGATGATCGAGCACGGTATCAATATCCATGAAATTGCATACATCGTCGTTGTGCCTGAATGGAGGTGCGCTCAAGAATACCGCGTCCGCGTGACCGAGAGCACTTGTATACCCGTCCTCGAATACCTTTCGGCGGCTCGAGTTCGAGCGAGGCTCGAATATGGCGACGATGCGCCGATCAGGAAAGCGTTCCGATATCGCCTGAATCGTGGCCCGGACGGCGGTCGGATGATGAGCAAAATCGTCTATGACTGTGATGTCGTTTGTTATGCCTCGAATCTGTTGACGGCGCTGGATGCCTGAAAATGAACGTAGCGCCTCTTTTACCGAGTCGAACGGCAGCTTTTCATCAAGCGCGACGGCACAGACGGCAAGTGCATTGAGCAGGTTGTGCCGGCCCGACATCGAAAGTTGCAGAGATCCCAGGCAGTGCCCGTCGAGAACAAGATCGAACGCCTGGCCATCGGCCGAAGATCGGATGTTTCGGGCGGTAAGAGACGCATCTTCGAGTCCGTACAACTGGATCCGCGCGGAAGATGCAGAAGCCAGGTTCGCTGTGACTGGATCATCCGCATTCAATACGAGAAGTCCGTCCTCGTGTACAAGGCCGGCAAACTCGCGAAACGCCTGCACATACTCGTCCCAGTCCTCGTAAATGTCGGCATGGTCGAATTCCACCGAGGTGACGATGGCGCTCCTGGGTTTGTAATGAACAAATTTGGGACGTTTGTCGAAATACGCGCTGTCGTATTCGTCGCCTTCCACCAGAAAATATTCGCCTGACCCTGCGGCGAAACTTCGATTTCCGTCGTTCATGATTCCACCGATGAGAAACCCCGGCTCACGTCCGGCGCACATGAATACGTGCGCCAGCATGCTCGTGGTGGTCGTTTTTCCGTGCGTTCCGGTCACGACGACCGAGTGGCGGGATGCAATGAAATACCTGGCAAGAGCCTCTGGAAATGAAGTCTGTGCGAGACCCTGATTTCTTGCTTCCGCTGCTTCGACGTGGGTCGGCGTGCACGCGTTACCCACGATGACGAGGTCGGGAGCCGGCGTGAGATGAGACGGATCATAGCCTTCGAAAACGGGAATGCCCTGGTCGACCAGCCGATCGCTCATCGGAGGATAAACCGAGGCATCCGATCCGGCGACGTCATAACCGGATTCGCTGAACAGCCCGGCAAGTGATCCCATTCCGGTACCGCAAATGCCTATCAGGTATACGCTACGGAGATCCTCCACTTTGGGAAGCGGCGGACGATCGAAAATGCGCAGGTCGGCATCGGGATAATCCGAGAGTTGCCTCATGGTTCGGGTCCTCGATCTCCAGCCGGCATGGATCGTCGGTTAGATTATCTCATGTCCTCTTCGGAAGATAACCCGTTCTCCGGATTTCCCGCAGACGGCGCGTCTGGATCGCGGAAAAGACGGCTGATGTGATTTGCCGTGGAATCAAAGGCGGAATACATGACCGGCACGATGACCAATGTCAGGAAGGTCGCAAAGGTCAGACCCGTGATGATGGCCGTGCCCATCGGTCCCCAGAACTGCGTGTTTTCCGATCCGAATTGAAAATTCGGATCCAGGTTCGTCAGCAGCCCGACGAAGTCAATGTTGATTCCGAACGTCAGCGGAATCAGACCGAGTATCGTAGTGAGCGCGGTCAGGAGCACCGGCCGCAGACGCGTCGCGCCTGCTTCGATAATTGCGTCGTGCTTCGTGAGGCCGCGCGCCTGCAGCTGCATCGTGTAGTCAATGAGAACGATGTTATTGTTCACGACGATACCGGCAAGGCTGATCACCCCGATAAAGGTCATCAAACCAAACGGTGTTCGCGTCAGGACGAGTCCGAGCACCACGCCGACGAAACTGAATCCGACGGCGACCATGATGATGAACGGCGAACTCACCCGGTTGAATTGTGCCACCATGATCATGAAGATCAGAGACACTCCAATGAGCAGCACCACCGTCAGGAAGCCGAAGCTTTCAGCCTGTTCTTCGTTTTCACCCGTGTAGGCCAACTGGTATCCCACGGGAAGCGCGGCTCGGTAATCCGCAAGAAGTATCTGCACCTGCGCAAGTATCTGCTGACCGTTGAATCCTGGAGCGGCATCCGCCGCCACGGTGGCCACACGTTCGAGGTCAAGGCGCGTGATGGAACCAAAACCCCCGGAAACTTCCAGATCGGCTACAGCTACGAGTGGAATCTGCGTTCCTTCGTCCAGAATCGTAAGGTTGTTCAGGCTTTCGAGACTCGATCTGTCCGATTCGCGGAGTCGAACGACAATGTCGTACTCATCGTCACCATCGCGGTACTTTCCGGCTTCGATCCCATTGACCGCGGCTCGCACGGTGGAAGCAATCTCTCGCGTACTCAATCCGAATTGAGCGGCACGCAGGCGATTTATGTGAACCCGGAGTTCGGGGCGACCTGTGTTCAGATTGTCGGCAACGTCCACCAGACCGGGGATTGCTCCAGTTTCAGATGCTTCTACAAGCTGTTGCTTTATGTCGCGTGTAATTCGAATGATTTCATCAAAATCCTGCCCTGAAATTTCAATGTTGACCGGCGCGCCCGTCGGCGGCCCCATGTTCTCCTGGCTGATTTCGATCTCGGCCCCGGGTATGCCTTGCAGACCGTCCCGGATACGATTGAGCGTTTGAAGACTTGGTTCATCACGATCCTCAAAATCGATCATATTCATCGCGAGTCTGGAACGCTCCGGACTGGGTGTTCCGCCCCCAAAATCAGCATCTTGTGAAACGCCAACGTTTACCAGGAGGTTTTTGACATTGTTTTTCGAAGCCTGGTTGGAGCCCAGTAAATCATCCAGCCGTGACTGCGCCGCCCACGCGAGGTCGTTGCTTGATTCGATATTCAATCCCAACTGTCCTGTGACCGTGACGCGGATTTGCTGGGGATCCGTCTCCGGGAAAAATTCCACTCCAGTCGGGGCGACGACGTACATGAAAACGATTGCGAAAAGCATGCCCAGCGAGCTGTTGAGCAAACGAGCTCGATTGTCGGTTAGAATCAGTCGCTGTCGGCGGTTAAAAAGAACACCTGCGAATCCAATAATCGCGATTCCCAGCGGCAGCATGACGAGGTCCGCGATCGTGGCGAGATCGACCTCCTTTGCTCCCAGCGATATCAGGCCCAGGAAAAGCACGGCCAGAACGGTAAACAATAGCCCTAATCGCACACTCGTTTTACCACCGAGGTAGGTGGTCTCAATGGAGTGGACCAGAATGGCGATTACGCCCAGGAGCAGCAGCACGCCGCCGGGAACGAGCAAAATGAGGCCGGCTGTTGATCCGGCAACCGAAGAAACGATTCCGCCGATGATCAGGAAGACGACACCGAGCGTAAAGGAAGCGAGTGAGAACGTGTTCCTCAGCATTGCACGAGGAACGGAATAGTCTCGTTCCAGCATCCAGTTCAGGAAATTTCGGTACCACGCGATATTGGCAGGCAAAACGCGATGCATGAACCGGTCACCGATCGGTTTCAGAACATGACGGTGCAGATAGTACAGGAGTGGAACCGCTGCCGCCAGCACCAGGAGCGTACGCCAGTTTGCGATACCCAGAATCACCCCAACCAGTAGAATCGTTACGGCCGCGATGCGTTTTATGAGTTTTGGCCTTACAGGCGCGCTTTCATCATCGAGCCGGATGAACGTGCCTGTCAACACCGGATTGATAATGATGGCGACAAAAAGTGAACAAAGCAGGGTGACGATGAGGGTCAGCGGCATATAGCTCATGAACTCTCCAATCATGCCCGGCCAGAACATCATCGGTACGAATACGGCGACGGTCGTCGCCGTTGAGGCGATGACGGCTCC
>CAZGOS010000141.1:6647-8081 GCA_964527795.1 uncultured Rhodothermales bacterium
ACGCCGCCTTCGCTGCGGATAATGAGGTCCTCAATCTCAGCCGGCTCCTGAAATTCTCCGTCCACGCGTACCAGATAGTTCAGACGGTCTACATCGACTGAGCCACCAGGCAGATTGGTGTTTTCGTCGTGAATCATGTCGATGAGATCCGTGAAGGTCAGGTTGTAGCTCTGCAGCCTGCTGAGATCGACATTGATCTGTACTTCGCGGTCCAGACCCCCGATCAGATCCACTTCGAGAACACTTTGGATGGCCTCCAACTCGTCCTGAAGATCTTCCGCCACCGCTTTCAGCCGTGTAAGCGGGTACGGAGCCGAAAGATTGACCGTCAGAATCGGGAACTCGGAAAAATCGAATTCATAGACTGCCGGCTCTTCCACATCGGAGGGTAGATCGGATCGGGCGAGATCGACCTTGTCCCGGACTTTCGAGAAGGCATCGTCGATGGAGACATCAGGCTCAAATTCTATCAGAATGGACGAAATTCCTTCGGTAGATGTAGAGCGTATTTCTTTAATTCCGGTAACGCTCTGGACCTCCCGTTCTATGTGCTTCGTAATAAGCGACTCGACGTCGTCAGGGCTCGCGCCGGGATAAACCGTCGTCACACCCACATTCGGGATTTCAATCGAAGGAGACGATTCCTTCGGAATGGTCACATAACTGTAAATACCACCCAGCGTCAGGATGATGGTTGCAACGACGACCGTCGTATGGTACTTAATCGCCGTGTTGGTAATCTTCATTATTTCTCCAGTTACTGGCGGATAGGAGGGAGGGACATGCGTTGGGAACTAGGCCTCTCTCTGGACGGCCTGAACGGCGTCTCCGTCTGTGACATTGGTCTGACCGACTACGATTACTTCGTCTCCGGCTTTGAGTCCCGACGTGATGACGGTCATTCCGCCGAACGAAGCGCCGACATACACCGTTCGTCGACTCGCGAGTGCCCTACCCGAAGAACGATCGACGACATATACGCTCGTACCGTTTTCATCTCGAAGGATGGACGTCTGCTGGAGCACCATCTGGTGCTCCAGAACGGATCGTGTGACAAATACGTCGGCAACCATCTCGGGCTTGAGCATGCCTTCTTCATTGTTCAGGTCCACCTCGATGGCGAAGCTGCGGTTCTGGGGATGAATGATGCTTCCGACGAAACTGATAATACCTTCCCGCTGTCCAGCGCCATATGCCTTGAACTGCACGGTAACCGGTGTGCCCTCGCGGATGTCGATCGCATATCGCTCCGGTACACCGGCACGAATCTTCAGATTGTCGGTGTCGACAAGTCGAACAACCTGGGCGCCAGGCATCAGTTGCTCGCCTTCCTCGGCAAAGATCTCTTCAACACGGCCAGTGAATGGTGCTCGCACGTATGTGTTTTCCAACTGCTTTTCGGCCTGCGCGACCAGAGCTTCGGCCTGGCTCAGG
>CAZGOS010000142.1:0-8078 GCA_964527795.1 uncultured Rhodothermales bacterium
GGCTCTGTTATACCAACTGCGATCGAACAAAACCAACTCGCCTTCTGCGGGAAGATGAGCGACGTAGCGTTGGAAATACCACTGGGTCACCTCGCGATCCGTCGGCTTATTTAAAGCAACAACACGGCATATGCGGGGATTCATTGGCTCCGTAATGCGCTTGATGGTTCCTCCTTTCCCTGCTGCATCGCGTCCTTCGAAAATGACTACGACGCGAAGTCCTTTGTGACGAATCCAGCGCTGCAGTTTGACGAGTTCGATTTGCAGGCGTTCAAGTTCTCGTTCATACTTCTTCGAGGTCAGCTTTCGCGATTCAGTCCTCGCTGCATCAGCCGGACGATTCAAGTCCGTGATGAGGGTAGTATGATTGCTCGCTTTCCGTACTTCGTTGTGTACTTCGCCCATGTTCCGAGCCGTTGATCGGGGTCTACCAACTTTAGAGAATTGCCGTCAATATACCGCAATGTGAAGCTTTCTGTGTGACACCTACTTATGCTTCATCTGGTTCTTAATAATTCGATAACAAACACACATTATAATCGCGGAGGCGCTTTTTTGTCACCGGCTTGCATCCGAGCTATGAAATTCACCTACTTATTGAGCCCATCGTGACATCCTACTATCGTTTCATCGCCGTTCTCGTAACGGCATTCATGGTGACACTATCGCTACCGTACTCCTCGGCGGCACAGAATGCCTTCGATTTCAGCGGCCGCGTCTATGCAGACTATACGTACACCTTCAAATCTCCGGTACAGGTGCAGGAGGGCGAGAACGCCTTCGGGTACCGAAGGGTATACTTCACAGCGGATTACAGGCAGTCCGACCGTTTTTCAGGTCGTATACGCTTTGAAGCAAATGATAAATCCACGACTGCACAGGGGCGTCCTTCACCTTTCGTGAAAGATCTCTCTCTCAAGTGGAGTGGCGCCCTGGGCGAAGGACACGATATCATCATGGGCCTTAGCCGCACGCCGTCGTGGGTGGTTTCCCAGAAAGTCTGGGGTTATCGCAGTCTCACAAAGTCGCTGCAGGACCGCGGAAAAATACTATCCTCAAGAGATATCGGAGTTGCTTTGAAGGGCCGTTTGACGTCAGACGGGAAAGTTCGCTACGGTATCATGCTGGCAAACAATGAAAGCGTATCCCGCGAGACGGATAAACACAAACGTGTCTACGGACAGCTCGAATTCTATCCAGTCCAAAAACTTTCGATTACACTGGGAAGCGATTTTGCTTCGTTCGAAGATGGCAGCGCCATTAATTTCAACGCCTTCGGTGGCTACGATTCCGGTATGCTTCGTTTCGGTCTCGAAGGGTATCTGAACCCAAGGTCATTCGACGATTCGCACGACGATATAATCAGATCAGGCGCATCATTATTTATCGTCGCGCGCGTAGCTGAACGTATCTCGGGCATACTTAGAGTTGATCGACTGGTGGAAGATTATCTGGGCATCAAAACTGTCGAAACGATGCTCTTGGCCGGGTTCGGATTTCATACGGGTCCCGGGGTTCAGATCATCCCCAACATTGTCGTCATCGACGACAGCGAAGACGACGACCCCACTATTACCGGTCGCTTAACACTCCACGTTGATATTGGATAACATCAATACTCATTTTTTCCACGCCGGAAAAGAATTATGAAACCACTTTTTCACCGACCAGCAACGGCACTGCTGGTTCTACTTGCCGTAATTACGGTTGCATGCGGAAGACCAGACGCTGGATCCAGGCGTGCAGTCATTCAAAACAAAGGTTCAGACACACTTGTAAACGTTGCACAGGCCTGGTCAGAGGCGTATCAGGATATCAATCCCGGCATCGCTGTTGCCGTTAGCGGCGGGGGATCCGGAACTGGATTTGCTGCACTAGTCAATGGGACCGTTGATATCGCGAATGCAAGTCGTTCCATCAAGAACGCCGAGCGTGAACAGATTGAGGAAAGCGGCTCCTCCCCTGTTGAATACATAGTCGGATACGATGCACTTGCGGTTTTCGTTCATGCCAACAATCCCATCGACCAGTTTTCGCTTGCACAGCTGACGGAGATATACGGAGAAGGCGGAACCACTGAAAGTTGGACGCAGCTGGGAATTGAAGTCCCGGGGTGCAGGGATCAGGAAATCGTTCGCGTCAGTCGTCAGAACAACTCTGGAACCTATGCTTATTTCCGTCAAGCCGTGCTGGACGAAACCGATTTCAAACTTGGATCCCGTGACCTTCATGGATCAAAGGATGTTGTTGATCTCGTGCAGAGTACGGAATGTGCCATCGGCTATTCGAGTTTCGCCTACGCGACGAACGAGGTCAAGATGCCCTGCATCCTGACGCCGGGCGGCGGAGACTGTATCAGTCCGTCGATCGCGACGGCGCTTGACGGCTCCTATCCTATTGCCCGACCGCTTTTCATGTATACGATTGGCGAACCCAGCGGCGCCGTTAAGGAATACCTGGATTGGATCCTGAGCGATGAAGGTCAGTGTATTCTTCAGAAGAAAGGCTATGCCCCAGTAAAAGAAGTTACTTGTGAAGCAGGTTGAAAGTCTTTCGCTACTTCATCTTTGTTTGCTGACTCCGGGGATGTTTGCTTATTGGAATATCCCCGACAGATCCGCCTTGCCATGTCATATCAAAAACAACGTCTAGCTCACGATTCCGATACGATCAGGGCGTCCGTTCATGACCTTGGGAGAAAGGTCGAATTGTCATTACGTAACGCGGTGCACGCCCTGCTCACTCGTGACGAAGAACTCGCATACAAGACGATCATAGGCGACCATCCCATAAATCGGGAGAAGGAAGCGATTGATAAAGAGTGTTATCACTTCATAATACGGCATCTGCCGACCGCCGGTCATCTTCGATTCATTTCCTCGTCGCTACGCATGAATATTTTACTCGAGCGCATGGGCGATTATGCGGCTACCATCGCCAAAGAGTCCACCCAACTCACCTCGGCACTGACCGGAACATTCCGGGCCGAGGTCGAGGCAATGGCTGAGGACGCGTTTCAGATGTTTGACCGGGCGCTCAGTGCTTATTTGGACCAGAACGAAGGGTGTGCGAGACAGACAATGGTGTTTGCGAAACAGGTTGATCGGGACTTTTCGGTAGCATTCGACTTCCTGACGCGTCGCAAGTCCGGCGAGATGGAAACAACTGATCTTTTTGCCCACTTGATCATCATTTCCCAGCTGGAGCGTGTGAGTGATCAGGCCAAGAATATCTGCGAAGAGACTCTCTTTGCGCTTACTGGTGAAACGAAAAAACGACGCCCAATGCGCATCCTGTTTCTCGAGCCGACCAATGATTATTACTCACAGATCGCTGTCGCGATTGGTCGCAAATTCTTTTCCGATCGCGGAGTGTTTGAAAGCGCAGGTTCTATGTCGGCCTCGGAAATCCAAGCAGACGTCGTAGAATTCCTACACGAGCACGGAATGGATTTGAATGAACAGTCACCTGGCGATTCCAATTATTCAGACGATGCCTGGGCATCGTACGATGTGATAATCAGCCTGAATGGATCCTATCACGACTATCAAAGGCGCGTACCGGTTCAGACTGTTGCCTTTGACTGGTGGTTGCCGGAGGAGGAGGAATCGGATCCCCTCATGAATGCCTATCGGTTCCTGCTGGTCCACATCGAGGAGCTCATTTTGACACTCCGGGGTAAAAGCCTGGAGGACAATTGATGGCCGGCAGGAACCCGACAATCACTGGCACCAACTTGCCACGGGATCACCGGGATGTCTCGTGGTATGTCGATCGACTCGTTCAAGTCGCGATGTTCGTCGGGGGCATTTCGGCGATAATCTTCATTATTGGCATTTTCGTATTCGTTACGAAAGAGGGCCTCGAGTTTATTACGTCTCGATTTAGTCCGGCAGAGTTTTTCCTGTCGATCAGGTGGGCGCCCACGTCCAACTCCAATCCAACGTTTGGTGCGCTGGCACTACTGGTCGGAACGGCGAGCGTTACGGGGATGGCCATGCTCATTTCGATACCTTTCTCGTTGGGAGCCGCCATTTACATTTCCGAGTTCGCGACCGGTAAACGAAAGGAATTACTGAAGATATTAATCGAGTTACTGGCCGCAATTCCGTCCGTTGTATGGGGTTTCATTGGACTTAGCATCATGAACGAATTGATCGTTGATCTTTTTGATGTGCCGGTTGGACTGGGCGTTCTGAATGCCGGGATCATCCTGGGCCTGATGGCTGCCCCGATAATGACGACCATCGCGGAGGATGCACTTAAAGCAGTGCCGGATACTTACCGCGAAGCGGCCGAAGCTATCGGAGCGACCAAGTGGCAAGTAACCTGGAAAGTTGTTTTACCTGCGGCGAAAAACGGTTTGCTATCAGCCATCCTTCTAGGCGTGGGCAGGGGCTTTGGCGAGACAATGGCCGTACTTATGGCCAGCGGACATTCGATCAATATCCCGGACAGCATCTTCGATTCTTTTCGAGCCATTACGGCAACCATCGCTGCTGAACTGGGAGAAACAGCAGTTGGATCGGATCACTATGGTGCCCTCTTTGCGCTTGGCATCATGTTGTTCATGATAACCTTTGTGATCAATATGACAGCCGATTTTGCAGTGCGTGGAATTCGCAAGAAGTAATCTCATGTTTGAAGCTACCGAACAAAATATCAGATCTGGAAAGACGGAAAAGAGGGTTCACGTCCTTTTTCTCGCGATGACGCTCCTGCTGGTGCTCCCTGTGTTGCTGATCCTCATTCTTCTCGTGATAAAAGGGGGCCCTGCCATTTCCTGGAGCTTTCTGTTCGAATATCCTGCAAATGGAATGACGGCAGGAGGCATCTTTCCGGCTTTGATCGGCACCATTATTCTTGTTCTGGTGGCACTCATCTTTTCGGTTCCACTCGGAGTAGCTGCCGCCATTTACCTGAGTGAGTATGCCGGCGACAACTGGTTCACGCGTGTAATCAACCTTGCGATTATCAACCTTGCGGGCGTTCCTTCGATCGTGCACGCGCTATTTGGTGTGGGAGCCTTTGTCCTTTTCTTTCAGTTCGGTACCAGTATTCTGGCGGCCAGTCTTACGCTGGGAATCATGACCCTGCCGGTTGTGATCGTAGCTACAAAAGAGTCCCTTCAATCCGTGCCTAAACCTTTCCGTGAGGCCTGCTGGAGCATGGGAGCGACGCGATGGCAAACGATCCGGCGCATTGTTCTCCCGAACGCAGTTTCAGGCATCCTTACGGGCATCATTCTTGAGATTTCACGAACTGCCGGTGAGACGGCCCCAATCATGTTTACGGGCGCAGCAATGTTCTTTCCATTCTTACCGACATCGGTGTTCGACCAGACCATGGCGTTATCGCTCCATCTCTATGTGATCTCGACTCAGGTTCCCGATGTGCCCGAACATCTGCCATTTGGAGTTGCGCTCGTACTCATCTCGCTGGTCCTGTTAATGAACTCGGCCTCCATAGCACTTCGTGTTTATCTCAGAGGAAAAAAGAAATGGTAGAATAATGGAAGCATGCTCGACAGAATCGGATATGAACAACGACCGCCGAGTCGTCCTTGAAGCCCGGGACGTCACCATTCGGTACGGCGACAAGACAGCTTTGCGCAATGCCAATTTTTCGATTTTTGAGAATGAGATTTTCGGCATCATAGGCCCGGCCAACAGTGGGAAGACGTCCTTGTTGAAAGCGATCAACTGCATGTATGAGTTCATATCCGCCATGCGTGTGTCCGGAGACATTTTTTTCATGGGCCAAAATACCCGAAAGTGGAAGAATAAATACGCTCTCAGAAAACGCATTGGGGTTGTATTCCCGCTTCCAGTTGGATTGCCGCTTTCGATCTACGAAAACGTTGCTTTCGCACCCAGGGTCGCCGGAACACGGAAAAAGGCCGATCTCGATGTAGTCGTTGAACGGTGCCTCACACGAGCGGCACTCTGGGACGAGGTCAAGGACCGATTGCACTCTCTGGGTTCGCTTCTATCTGGTGGTCAGCAGCAGCGACTTACGATCGCCAGGGCCCTTTCGCAGGATCCAGACCTGCTGATGCTAGATGAGTTTTCGATAGCCGTCGATCCCGTGACGACAATGCGAATTGAAGCTGTTCTGGACGAACTTCGGAAAGAGATCACCATCATAATGGTGACGAATCTTGTTCACCAGGCCGAGCGGCTTGCAGACCGCACCGCCTTCTTTTTGAATGGAGACGTCATTGAAATCGGCGATACAGGTGACATATTTGGTGGAATAGTTCAGGATGAAAAAACGCGTGGCTATATCGAAGGTCGTTTCGGATGACACAGAAGTCGGATATCATATCGTCCGCCGTTAAAAACGAATCGAATACCGACCCGGGCCTGAGCGTTGAGGCAATTCAGATAAGGAAACTGAATCTTTGGTACGGCACGTTTCAAGCGCTCTTCGACGTTGATTTTACCGTCAAGGCCGGTCAAATCACCGCTCTCATCGGCCCATCCGGTTGCGGCAAATCAACTCTCCTCAGATGTATAAATCGCATAAATGAACGCCTTGGATACGTCCGAACCGATGGCGTTGTAAATGTGCTCGGCCACGACGTTTATGGTCCATCTGTCGAACTGGCCAGACTTCGACAGAAAATCGGCATGGTGTTTCAACGACCAAATCCTCTTCCGATCTCGATTCGAAAAAATATTCTCTTTGGTCACGATTTGCACGTCGGAAAGAAGACTGTCAAAAAGGCCGAGCAGGACGAAATCGTTGAGGAGGCCCTGCAAACCGTCCTGCTCTGGAATACCGTCAAAGATCGCCTGGATCTTGTCGCAACCGAACTCTCGCTCGAAGAGCAGCAGAAACTCTGTATTGCTCGACTTCTTCCCGTCAAACCGTCCATCCTGTTAATGGACGAACCCTGTTCGGCACTCGACCCGGAAGCAACGGAAGCCGTTGAAGATTTGCTCTGGCATCTACGAGGTGAGTACACAATCGTCATCGTTACTCACAACATGGCCCAGGCCAGAAGAGCCAGTGAGGAATGCGCTTTCATGCTGTTGGGTAAAATGATCGAGCACAAACGCACGGAAGAGTTGTTTGTGACTCCAGATTGCGAGGAGACGGCAGATTATATCGAAGGTCGCTACGCCTAGTACTACTCTGTTATTTAAGGCGACGCGTCGAGCGGTTCGCCTTTCGTTTCTCTGGCAACGTATGAAGAAATCGTCTGCATGATCGACCGAATCGCCTCGTCTTCATCCAAATTCACGATGATGGGAATATTGAAGTGGTCGGCTTCGGCGAGAAGAAAAGACTGAAGATCCCAGATGTGGTCAAAGTTTTCCAGATAACGCTCGCTGCGCCTGGAAGTAACATGCTGCCCTCTACCAATTAAGCGTTTCCTGAGTCGCTTCTTTTTTAGTACCGCCAAAATGATGGGTATGACAACAGCATCCGATTGTTCAGCGATTTGTTGTTGAAGCGCCGGATGCACGTGCACCCCCTCGATTATGAGTGAAACTTGCTCATTCTCTGCTCTGCTTAGTACCCCTTCGATTCCGACTCCAACCTGTTCGGCCTGGCTCAGGTATCCGGCAATCATGGATGGGTTACGCGTAATGTCGTCCGCTGATTCCCAGTACGGAAACATCTTATAGGCATCGAATGAAGAAGTATGAAGCGTTGGGAGCAGCCGGGAAGGAATCATCAGACGCATGACTTCTCGCAACATGTCGGTTGACTGTGTACGTACAATATCCAATCGGTGAGCCAGTTCAGAACTTATTGTGCTTTTCCCACTTCCGGTCGTTCCGCCAACCAGAAGGATCAACGGCCGACCACTTCTTGAAAACCTTCGCCATTGCTGATACCGCTCGGCAATCTCGTTACCCGCGTGTTTGACGATTGCATCGCCCGTTTTCCGGGCAATATCTGAAGAAGAAATTACGCTCTCGTTGTTGGCTGCTAAACCGTTTTCGATGGACTTGGTAATCAGGTAGGTCGTTTCCTGGTCCAGACCACAAATTTCCATGGATTGCGACAGGCGACCTTTCGAGAATGGCGTGATTCCTCTATCGCTACCCACAACATGAATGGTC
>CAZGOS010000143.1:0-8034 GCA_964527795.1 uncultured Rhodothermales bacterium
ATATCGTCCGCCGGTGTATTTCTGCTCGGCCGTCCGCAGGAAATCAGCACAGAACACGCTACGAACGTCAGCAGTGCGACGGCGCGCCAATGGTGTTTCCGATCTGATGGACGCTTTTCGCGCACGAACTATTCTAATTTCAGTTGCAAGCAACCCGTAACACGCCGGCCTTTCGAATGTTCGACGTAATGTTTAAGATTTACTATTCCGGACACTCCGGAATTTCCGAATCTGACACCAGGGTCTGTTAACGAATTCAGAACCGAACATGTCACCTCCCAGGCTGACTCGCCGGGACTTTCCGGCAACCTCAGAAGCAGGTACCGGATCGGGAGATGCAAATAATAAATGCAACAAAAAAACCCCGACCGATGCATCAGGTGTAGAACCGGCCGGGGATTTGCGAGGGGCATGAAACTCCTATAGATTCACCGCGGTCATCAGATAGAACCAGAAAGCCGTATCGTCGCCACGCTTTACTTTCATTAAATCGCCCGGGACAAAAGCGGAAACACCGATAGTAAAGGAGAAAGCACTGTTGTACCTGTAGACCCCCGTAACGTCGACTTCCTGTCCAAAAACATCGTCTACCCCCGCCGGAGTCTGATCGGCCGTGAAATGATGCAGGTCGACCTTCAACCGAAGGGCATCGCTTGCATTCACACCGAGCGAAACGGCCAGATCCCTCAACCCTGGACCGTTCGCCCCGCCGAAGCTCACGAAATAGTCCATGAATCCATAGAATTTATGGTTCGTTGCAAAAAGCGTGTTAAACGCTCCGAATTCGTCATCCGAGGAATCATCATCACCGGATACGATCGTGTACAGTGCACCCAGACGCACCTTCCTCTTTTTCGAAACCACAAAGCCCACTTTCCCGCTGACCAGATAGGCGCTGATGGAGGCGCGCTCGAAGCCGCCACTCTGTTCCTTATTTCCACCCTGGAAATAGACTTCAACCTCATAATCCAGCCCGTTGGTTTTCCCGGTTGCTGCCGCGCCTACCGTGTAACGCGACAGGACGTGCTCACCATCGGCCTCTCCCCCGTCGATCTCCGACGTGTTGTTATCGTACAGTGCCATTACTTCGACGTCATGACCGTCAGAAAACGGAAAGGCACCCGCTGCGCCAAAGAGGTTCTGGCTGTCGGGAACGTCCATTTCTCCTACAAGCTTTGCAGCAAAGAACTGCAATGACCCTTTCTCCAGCTCGTGCATGAAACGTACGCCGTCAAAGGAACGACCGATGTTGCTCCAGCCAACGGCACCCATCAGCCGTTCATTTCCAACAATAATCTCCTGCCGTCCGATCCTGGCGCTGAATTTTGAGTCGAAAACGTTATCCACCTGAAAGAAGGCCTGATGCACGTCCATGGCATCCGCGCTACCGTCCGTCAGAGTGTTCGTCTCGGACCCAAAAAAGCGCGAGTCCTGGAATTGAACGAAGGCCTTGACGTCTTCTGCAGGATTGGCTGTCATATTTATGCGCGTGCGGAGCAGATGAAACCAGACATTGTCGCGGTTTGAATCGAAGTCTTTACCCGTATACTCGGTACGATGACGGACCTGACCGGAAACGGAGACGTCTTTCAACCCCTGTCCTGCCGCACTTCCTACAAATGCAAAGACCAGCAGGAACGTCGTCAGAACCCCGTATTTAAAGTCAATTCGTTGCATATCTACTACCTCGAGGTACACCTTCAAGAAATGAGTCAAGGCGCGGGTGTTTGGAGAGTCTGAACCAATGTCTGCCCCAGATGACAGCGTGCAAACGGCGCCCGAGTCGACCCGCACGCTGCTAAGTTTACCACCGATTAATATTAAAAGAGTTCTTTGTCCGAAAATTGACAACACGTTCACATTCACAGTATACAGCGATGGTTACATTTGAGGGTGAAATGTCGGATGGGAGCCACATTTTCGCACACTTTCCGCGTCTTCTGCCATGCCCATTCTGAGTTACCTCATTTTTCCCGAACCGGGCAGAAAGCACGAACTTCAGACTGCACTGTCCGCACTTCCGAATTGCGACCTTATCCCGTCCGACAACAAAGATCTTCTCGTGCTTGTCGCCGAATTCGAAGCGAAAGAGGACGAATCTGCACTACAGGCCCGCATGGATGCAATTCCATCCCTCGCCGGGTTCTCACTCGTAGCCGGGTTTGACGAGGGCTCGCCACCTACCGACGAAAAATTATGAGCACGCTCAACAGACGCACGTTTCTAAAACGGATGGCAGCCGGTGCAGCCATGGCCTCTGCCGCCTCGCTTATTCCGGGAATCACGTTTGCCGATGAGGGCCAATATGCCGGTCTATCAGGCACCCTCACGTGGAAAAAGGCTCCGTGTCGCTTCTGCGGAGTCGGGTGCGGTCTTCTCATCGGCATCGAAGACGGAAAAGCAGTCGCCGTAAAGGGCGATCCAGCCTCTCCCGTGAACAAAGGCCTGGCCTGTGTGAAAGGGTACCACTCCATCATGGCTATCTATGGAAAGGATCGTATCAGGCAGGCGATGGTCCGCAGGAATGGAAAGCTGGAAAGCGTTCCGATGGAGGAAGCGCTCGACCTGGTTGCTCAGAAAATGACTGAAACCATCGAGCAGTACGGAAAAGACTCGGTTGCGATGTATGGCTCAGGACAGTGGACGATTCCCGATGGTTACGTTGCTTCCAAGTTCTTCCGGGCAGGTATCGGAACGAATAATGTTGAAGCAAACGCACGGCTGTGCATGGCGAGCGCTGTAACGGGCTTCCTGTCCAGTTTCGGTGCCGATGAACCCATGGGTTGTTACGAAGATATCGATCACGCCGATGTATTCGTGCTCTGGGGCAACAACATGGCCGAGATGCACCCCGTGCTGTTCTCCCGAATTCTCGAACAAAGACTCAAACGCCCTGAAATCGAGATTATTGACCTTGCTACGCGCACGACTCGAACCAGCAAGGCCGCCGACAGGTCATTCATTTTCAAGCCGCATACCGACCTCGCCCTTGCAAACGGCGTCTGCCGCGAAATCATTAAGAATGGGTGGGTGAATCATTCGTTCGTCGATAATCACGTCAGTTTTAAAACCGGCAAGACCAATATCGGCTACGGTCTTGAAGACGGATTTGCATTCGTCGATAAAGCTGAAGCGACGGATTTCGACGGGTACACGGCACTCGTCGATCCGTACACGCCTGAACATGTCGAAGAGACATCGGGCGTATCGGCTGACGACCTGCGTTATCTGGCCGGCGTCTACGGTGATCCGAACAAGAAGGTAATGAGCCTCTGGTGCATGGGCATGAACCAGCATTCCAGAGGAACGTGGATCAATAACCTGGTCTACGACATCCACCTGCTCGTAGGCAAGATTTCCACTCCGGGCAACAGTCCGTTCTCACTGACCGGCCAACCGAGCGCGTGTGGAACCGTGCGCGAGGTAGGCACGCTCGCTCATAAGTTGCCCAAAGGTGTCGTGGCGAATCCGGAGCACCGCCAATTTGCAGCCGACATCTGGGGCGTTCCTGTTCAAAAGCTCGATCCGAAACCGGGGTTCCATACGATGGCCATGTTCCGCGCGCTCGATCGCGGCGAGCTGAGATTCATGTGGATACAGGTCACAAACCCCATGGTCACGCTTCCAAAACTCAGTCGCTATAGGGACGGAATCAAGAAAGATGGCCGTTTCATCGTGGTCTCGGACATCTACCCTACGCCGAGCACAGATATCGCCGACGTCATCCTTCCCACGGCCTTCTGGATCGAACGTGAAGGACTCTACGGCAATTCGGAGCGGCGCACACAGCATTTTGACGGGATGCTCGAACCGCCTGGAGAGGCCATGAGTGATTCGTGGCAGCTCATTGAGGTCGCAAGGCGAATGGGATACGGCGATCTCTTCCCATGGGATGAGAAGAATCACGTCGAAGAAAGCTGGAATGAATACATCCAGTTTCATGAGGGACCCCGGCACGGTATGGGATCCTACGAGGAACTCAAGAAAAAACCGGGGATCATGTGGCCGTACGTCGACGGCATTGAGACAAAATGGCGGTATAACGCCAAATACGATCCTGCAGCCGAGGGCGATTCGTTTGATTTCTACGCGAAGCCTGATCATCGCGCCTGGATCTGGTTCCGGCCGTATGAACCGCCTGCCGAAAAACCCAACGCCGAATATCCATTCTGGCTGAATACGGGGCGTGTCGTTGAGCACTGGCACACCGGATCCATGACACGACGTATCCCGATTCTCCACCAGGCCATGCCTCGAGGATACGCCGAGTTGAACAAAAACGACGCCAACCGTATGGGCATTCGAACCGGTGACAGTGTTCGTCTTACGTCGCCGAGAGGATCCATCGTGATTCCTGCAGCGGTTGAAGAACGCGGAAGTCCACCGGAGGGCCAGGTCTTTGTGCCCTTCTTCGACGAGACGATGCTCATCAATGAACTTACGCTTGACTCAATGTGCCCTATCTCCAAGCAACCTGATTACAAGAAGTGCGCGGTGCGCGTGGAGAAAGCATGATGTACACACAACGATTACTTCGTAGTCGACTGGTCTGGACGATTAGCCTCGCCCTTCTTGTTGTGATTGCCTCCGGTTTCGGGATGATGGCGCACGGTCCTTCCGACACCTTCCTCATCCAGGAAGAGACAGGTATCGCAGCCCGCGACGTACGAGGCGCGGGAATCATAACACCGACGTTTCGATCTGTGGCGCAAAATGACTCGACGCGGTCGCTCGCCGAGTTCTATGCCAGAAGGGCGTACCCTGGAGCGCCACCGATAATTCCGCATACGCTTACGGATGAGGCGGATTATGGCGGACGGGCCTGTCTGAGGTGCCACAATCGAAGCAGGTACGTACGTCGAATCGGTGCCTACACGCCAATTACACCGCACCCGGAACTCTTGAGCTGCCGATCCTGCCATGTATTACCGAGTGCAGAAGGCACTTACAGCGAGAGTGCGTGGCAAAAACCGGAGCCGCCTGTGCTCGCGGGAGGCGTACTGCCGACGAGCCCTCCTGCCATACCACATTCTCTGCAACTCCGGGAAAATTGTCTGGTGTGCCATTCCGGACCCGGTTCGGTTCCGGTACTACGGACGAGTCATCCCGAAAGGCTTTCT
Source organism: uncultured Rhodothermales bacterium (assembly GCA_964527795.1). Lineage (GTDB taxonomy): Bacteria > Bacteroidota > Rhodothermia > Rhodothermales > UBA10348 > SMXL01. The sequence continues at coordinate 5,121 of CAZGOS010000143.1, forward strand.
TGCCGGCAGTGTCACGTGGCGAGTTCGACCGAAGGAACCTGGGTAAGGTAACTGCCGAGGCCTTCTATCGTCCCGGGAACCAGGCCAATCCGAAATTCACGCGGGCTGACGTTGCATCGAAATCCGGGATGTCGGCGATTTCCCCACCGAAACTGATCTCGTCGATGCTGCCGAACATGATTTGAACGCCGCCATCAAGTGCGAATGAGGGGGACAGAAAGTACATCACTCCCCCACCAAGCGTGCCGCCTATTCCGTTGAAATCGATATCGGTTCCTGACACTTCGAATCGCGCGGTGCGAGCGCTCGAGGCTGCATCAAGAACTACTTTTACGGCTGATTCGGCTTTGCTGAGATTCAGCTGAACGCCAACATCGAAATGGGCCAACGTATAGCTTGATCCGGCATCATTTTCCATAATCGCACCTGACAGAGCCAGAAAGACGGCGAACATCTCGGAAATCCCATATCCGAGGCCCAGACCGGCACCGCCTCCCGAATGCCCGTCCTCGTTGAGATCATCCAGTGACCAGGCCGCACCTGTAAGATGAGGACGCAGGAAGAAGCCTTTCATTGAGTACTGGGCGATCGCTGGAATTGAGAGGACAACGAGCAGGAGAAAAAGAAAGAATCCGCGTTTGATCATGTTTTGTTACCTCGAGCCGTCTCCGGAATAGGTGCTGGGATCAGTGAAGGTACGCGCTGATTCAAGAACAAGGACTGCAGTGCATTGTTCGCCACGACGTATACGCTTTCAGTCCCGAGCCTCCGTATCGGTTCGAAGCAGTTGATTCTTGATATACTCCCCTCTCCGGGCGATGCCCGGATCCGGAGGCAGAAGCGCTATTAATTTTTCGTTCTCAGTGAGAGCGTCATGCCACATTTTCTCCTGCATATAGAAAATCACCAGGGCGTTTATTGGATCCGTCTCGCCAGGACCCAGCGCAGACGCCTTTCTCAGATAGGTCTCGGCTTTCGTCTTTTCGCCAATGGTCTGAAATGCCAGACCAGCGTTGTAATACATGCGAACGTCGCGGCCGATCTCTTCGGCTGCTCGTTCCAGGTAAAAAGATGCCTCTTCGATTCGAGTCGCGTCTTCTGCCAATAATAATCCAAGGTAGTAGGCTGCCATGGCCGCAGCATCGTCCGCGCCCAGAGACGCCCGACTGAAAAGCATTTCTGCTTTACGTTTTTTCTCTCTGCGGAGCTGGTCGCTTATTTCGGGACCCATTCGTTCACGATTGAACAGAAGTCCATAATTCACGAGCGCCGGCACAAAGGTAGAATCGAGCTGCAGCGCATTCCCGTATGATTTACCTGCTTCCATGTCGTCGCCCTGCGATTCGTGGAGCACGGCCAGATTAACGTGTGAACCGGGTTGATCGGCGTTCACTTTTTGTGCGTAACGGTACTCTTCCAACGCCTCGCCGAATCCAGGAACGTTATTGTCTTGCGACTGGAACCCCAGAAGAGACAATTGACGGGCCGTCTCAATGCGAACGCTGCGCACGGTGTCGGTAAGAAGAGAAACAAGAAGCACAGGCGCGACCTGCGCACCAAGATCGCCCGATGCCCGAAGCGCCCCGAGTCTGACCAGCGGCTCGGAGTCACGCAGACCCCTGCTGACCGCACCAAGCGATTCTTCGACAGGAAACCGGCCCATAAGCGACAGTGCGGTTCCCCGCACAATCGGCGCATAAGCGGTGTCTCTCGAAACGGCATCGAGATCCTCTGCCACATCGCCACCCGTTGCCCAGGCAGCATAAACGGCGGCTGCCGGCGAGAGCGTGTCGGTCGCAGCGCTCTTGCCCGTCCAGCGCCGAATAGAGCGCTGAAGGTCTTTCGGCTTTCGGTCTTCATGACATGAAATGCACGTGTCGGGCGCCCCTATCCTGGCTGAAATCAGCGGCCTCGGTACGTGCATCGAGTGGTCTCGCCGTGGATCGACCTGCATATAAGTTCGCGCCGGCATATGACAGGTCACACACGTCGATGCTTCCGTATCTGCCTTATGTCCCGTGTGCGTCGCCGTATCGTATACGGCCGACGCGTGACATTGACCGCACAGCGCATTGCCTTCATAGCGCGTACGCCCGGAATGCGGCTCGTGACAGTTGGAACATCGTACGCCTCGCATGTACATCTTGCTTTGAAGAAACGAGCCGTAGACGTACACCTCGTCGTTGATCTGGCCGTCTGCGAAGTAGAGTCCCTCGCGAAGCAGCTCGGGGACGTAGTGATCCAGAAAGGCATCCCCTGGTACGTATGAATCGTCAATAGGCATTCTACGCGAATGACACTGCGCGCAGACGTTGATCTCCCGATCGGACGGTTCGTCCGCCGCCAAACGAACCGTCAGTCCGGTGTCGTTTCGGAGCTTCGTCGTATCCGCGCCCGCGACGTGGGCACGATCTACGTGCACACTTCCCGGGCCATGGCACGCTTCGCACGAGACGTTCACCTCGCTGAATGTCGTCTCGTACGCGTCGGTCCGGAATTCGTAACCTTTTTTAAGATTCGTCGAGTGACATTCGGCACACATGTAATTCCAGTTCATCCCGGCGCCCGTCCAGTGCACAAAATCACCTCGTTTCAGCACGTCGTCCGGATAGAGTGAAAACCAGGTACGCTTCTCAACATCCCAGGCCACCGGGAGCGCCTGAAGCCGACCGCGTTCGAACGGGACAAGAAATTGCTGGAGCGGAAAGTGACCGAATGTGTACATAACCGGTAACTCTGTCGACGTTCCGGCGACTTCCCGTACGGTGATGAAATAATCCTCGGCAACGCGTCGAAACTGCATCGTTTCTGCGGAATGATCGAAACGAAGATTCCCAAAGTCACCGAGAACCGTTGAATCGGCCGCTAGAGCCATCGCCAGGTCATGATCTGAATTCCTCCATGCCTCGTATTC
>CAZGOS010000144.1:0-7942 GCA_964527795.1 uncultured Rhodothermales bacterium
CCTGCGCGAAGAAATCGGCATCGAGCAGCATACTGATCACCGAATTTCCATTCGGACACCGAAAAAATCGTATGCCTCATTGGCGGTCGAGATGATCGGTGCTCATCAGCTCCGGAACGCGGCGCTCGCTGTTCGCGCTGCTGAATTGTCTCCGAGCCTCAACATCGACTCCGGCCACCCTGTCAGAGACGGAATCGAACACGTCGTCGAGCTTTCCGGAATTCGCGCACGAATAGAAACGATCTGGCGTGATCCCCGCATCGTACTTGACGTTGCCCACAACGATGATGCGTTGTCAGCTACGTTGGATACGTGTATCTCACATTTTGGGGGCATCGATCGCGTATTCCTGGGTCTGATGAAAGACAAGAAAATCGACTTGTTCGCGGACAGGCTGTCGAGGCTCGAGATTCCGGTTTCGGTTCTTTGCATTGATAGCGAACGGGCGTTCGACCGCCGAGATCTGACTGCTCTCCTGGAGAACCGGGGTGTCAGCGTGATGCACGACGAGGTGAGCGCATCAGAAGCGCTGGATGCAGCCAGAATTTCATTCGCTCGGACCTCTACGTTGCTCGTACTCGGGTCCTATCAGATCGCCGGAACTGTGCTTGAGAGCCTGGTCCGGCAGCAGAGGGTGTGAAAGAGCAGGACGTGCGACGCGACCCGCAGCTTCTGAGTACCCACGGTGCTGCTGCTCCGGCAGCGATTCTTGATTTTTCGACTCGTTAATTGAACGAAGGTGGATATTAGACGTAGAAATACTATCTTTGACTACGAAGTGACACACAGTACGACCGCAAAGTGTGTCATAGAAGCCCTTATCCTTTCGAGGGCTCGAATTTATCTCAGGGGTATCCGAACCCGTTCCTAGCACACGCTCGACTTTACCTTCCGCTTGATTAGCGCTGGGCAACCTGCCCGGGCCGTGAACCGATTCCACCTGAAATACCGAATAAACCGGATCTCCCCGGTCTGATCGGACCCATTGAATAATTAACCAACGACATTTTCTTCTCCTATGAAGATTGCAGATCTAAAGGGAAAAAAACTATCCGAGTTGAAAGACATTGCTCGAGATATGGACCTGCACGGCTATTCCACCATGCGCAAACAGGATATCATTTATCTCATTCTGGAAGCGCGTGCCGAAGCAGTCGCAGGTAACGGCGGTATGTCGCAGGGCGATCGTCCCTCGCCGTCATCCCGGCACGAACGGCGCGACGGGCAGTCCGGTAACGGTAAACACATGCGACAGGACACAGATACGATCCAGCAAGGTCGGCGTCTGCAAGAAACGGAATCGCCATCAAAAGAGGAACGCACTGAGCCGTCGACAAATGTAAGCGATCTCGAAGAACCTTCCGTTGAGCCGGATCATCGAGGCGAACGCGCTCCGGATAGCGAGGAACGAGCAGACAGCGACGGCAGAGAGCGCGGCCCTGATCGACAGGGAGACCGACGAGGACGTGATGGAGGTCGTGAGACTCGGCGACAACGAGGGTCTGGCAGCGATCGCGAAGGCAGAGATCGAAAAGAAGGACGTGACTCCAGGCAGAATCGCGAAGGACGAGAGGGCCGTGACAATCGTCGCTCTCGAAACAACCGCTCTGATCGAGGAGATCGACAGGATCGAGGAGATCGACAGGATCGAGGAGATCGACAGGATCGAGGAGACCGACACGATCGTCGTGGCAGAAAGAGCCGAAATCGAAACCGGGAGAGCCGTGAAGAACGCCGAAAACGCGTGTATGAGGATAAACCCGCCTATATGCAGGAGTACGATCGGCGCAGTACGGAACTCGATGGTATGATCGGGAATATCGGGGTGCTCGAAATCCTGCCTGACGGGTACGGATTCCTCCGCTCGGCAGAATATAATTATCTGCCAAGCCCTGACGATATCTATGTTTCTCCTTCTCAAATCAAACGGTTCAGCCTGCGACTCGGCGATACTGTCGACGGGGAGGTGCGACCTCCGAAAGAAGGCGAGCGGTTTTTTGCGCTGATTCAGGTCAATTCCATTAACGGTCGTGCACCGGCAGAACTGGAGCAAAGACCCAGCTTTGAATACCTCACGCCGCTTTTCCCCGATGAGCAGCTTAATCTCGAAACCCTGAGCGGCGAATACAGCACGCGCGTGCTGAATATGTTTTCTCCCATCGGAAAAGGTCAGCGTGCTCTCATCGTCGCCCAACCGAAAACAGGAAAGACGATCCTGCTCCAGAAGATTGCGAACGCCATTACGACCAATCATCCGGAATGCCACCTGATCATTCTACTGGTGGACGAGCGCCCGGAAGAAGTCACGGACATGCGCCAACACGTCGAGGCCGAGGTCATAGCGTCGACGTTTGATCAGGATCCCGAGATGCACGTCGAGGTCGCTGATATCGTGCTTAGCAAAGCCAAACGACTTGTCGAGGCCGGGCAGGATGTCGTGATTCTGCTCGACTCAATCACGCGTCTCGCCCGCGCATCCAACGCTGTAACTCCCTCTACCGGAAAGACGCTTTCCGGAGGCATGGAGGCTGGTGCGCTTCGTCGTCCAAAACGATTCTTCGGCGCTGCCAGAAACGTAGAAGAGGGCGGTTCACTGACCATTGTCGGCACGGCGCTTATCGATACCGGCAGCCGCATGGACGAGGTCATTTTCGAGGAGTTCAAGGGAACGGGTAACTCGGAAATCGTACTCAATCGCGAGATGGCCGATCGGCGCATTTACCCGGCGATCAATATTGTAAAATCAGGCACGAGACGTGAGGAGCTACAGATTCCGGATGTGAAACTGCAGAGAATCTGGATCCTGCGGAAATTTTTGGCAGATATGGACCCGGCTGAAGCTATGATATTCCTGCTGGAAAAGATGAGGGGTACGAAGACAAACGACGAATTCCTCGTCGTCATGAACTCGTAGCGTCTCCATTCTCAGCAGCTTCATCAAGCTTCACGTCGTCTTTGGGCTCGGGCAGATTTACGTAGACGATCACTGCCATCAACATGATGGCGACGGCTCCGGCAATGGTGTTGCTGATGTAGCCGTACTGCATGTAAGCGATCCCTGCGACGGCACCTCCTATTCCGATTCCAACCTGCCCTATGGCGACCGTCAGACTGAGCAACGCACCTCGGCGATTCGCGCTAACCAACGCCGTCATGAGCGACTGAAGGGGACTTATGCGCATGGCGACCATCATCATCGCCAAGGCAAACAGGATATATGCCCGGAACATGGTCGTGGCTACGTAGGTGGTTGCCACCATGACGGTCCCCAATCCTACGCACGAGAGGATAATGAGAGGTTTTCGCCCCACCGAATCAGACACTCTTCCAGCCATCGGACCTGATAAGATGTTCATCAGGCCACCCACCAGAAACAACGAGGCGATTTCATTTCCGGAGACGCCAAGCGTAACCTCGAGCCACGTCGGCAGATAGATGAGGTAGAGTCCAATCGAAAAGAACATCAGGAAAAAGACCGCGGCGGCCGATACAACCGTTTTTTGTCTCAGGAGTTCAGCATAGTTGGCGACGGCGCGTTTGACGGAAAGCCGCTCCGCGTCCCGGTGTACGTCCGGTTGCGGAACAAAAAACCAGACCAGGGCGGCTGCAAAGAACATCGTGACGGAGAACATCAGGAAAGCGGACTTGAACCCGAAATTGTCCGCGAGAATGATGCCAATCGGGATACCGACAATTTGCCCGACCGCCACGCCACTCATGACCCAACCGTTCGCCCATCCGCGGCGATTGTAAGGGAAATAGTCACCCACATAGGACACCGCCGCGCCGCTCAGCATGCCACCCGCGGCACCGGCCACAGCCCGCACAGTGAGCAACGTCTCAAAAGAGTTCGCGATGGCATGAAGCGCCAACGCTACGGCCATCGAACCGCAACCGGCAAGAAGAACAAGCCGGCGTCCGAATTTGTCTGAAATCGGCCCGGTGATGAGCGCAAAAATGCTCACGAAAACCGCGTACGAGGTCACCAGCCACCCCTGTAACGCCGCCGCGATTTGCAGCTCCTCACCGATACGCGGAAGAATTGGCGCCAGGATAATCACCTGACTGCTGGCCGAGAAGACCATCAACCAAAGCGCAAAAAGAACGAGAAAAGGGTGGGTTTTGCGCGCCCGCATGGGTGATCGGTTAGGGTGTGAAGGGCGTAGTACAGGAGTTTAAACGAAGCTGTTCCCTTCCGTTTTTCGCCTTTATTGACATGGCTGAACTCCGCTTTGAGCCAGAGCCGATTATGGCTTTTCGGCCTCGCCGGTGTCCGCAGCAGTCGCAGGAAACCCGGTCGCGCCAACCATCAACTCTGTCATGCGCGCAACAAAATCGACGGGTTTCTCGAGACTTCCGTCCAGCAATAGAGCTCCTTCGAACAACTGCAGAACCGCTCGTTCGATCAGCGCATTGCTTCCTTCGGCTTCGCGGAGATGGGCCAGGTTCTTGATGAGTTCGTGACGCGCGTTGATTTCGAGCACTTTCTTTGAGCCGGCGAAATTCTGATCCATGATGCGCATCATGCGCTCCGCCTGCGCATCCATCCCCTGCGTTCCAACGACGAGCGTGGCCGCCGAATCAACGAGACGCTTTGAAACAACAACGTCCTCGACGCGATCGCCAAGTACGGACTTGAATCGCTCGATGAGTTTGGATTTTTCGTAATCGGACAGCGATTCTTTATCGGCGCCTGGTTTATCGTCCAGCTTCAGTTCGGCTCTTTCAATACTCGTGACATCGTGGTCTTTGTATTTCGGAACACCGGAAATCGTGAAGACATCCACCGGATCAATGAGGAGAAGAACTTCGAGATCATTTTTGCGGAAGTATTCCAGATTTGGATTGTTCTCGGCACTGATGCGATCGCCTCCCAACAGGTAATAGATTTCTGTTTGCCCGCTTTGCATGCGATCGACGTACTGGGAAAGCGAAGTCATCGTTCCAGGCTCCTTCGTCGTCGATTCATAACGGACGAGCTCGACGAGCTCGTCCCGGTTTGCGAAATCGGATCCCAGACCGGTTTTGAACATTGAGCCGAATTCCTTGAAAAAAGTGTTGTACTTTTCAGGGTCGTCCAGAGCCCACTCCGCCAACATGCCCAGAATCTTACCGGTCAGAATCTGCTGAATCTTGGCCATCACCGGACTCTTCTGCGTGACCTCCCTGGAAACGTTCAGTGGAAGATCTTCCGTATCGACGACTCCACGAATAAACCTCATGTAGTCCGGGAGTAGCGACTTGCAGTCGTCCTGTATAAAGACGTTGCTCGAATAGAGATGCAGGCCGAATTCGTAGTCCTCGCGAAACATGCCCCCGTGTGCGTGAGCGGGGATGAACAGCACGGCGCGAAAGCTTACACGTCCCTCTATATGCAGGTGAAGGTGCCCGAGTGGATCGCCGAAATCATTGGAAATGAACTTGTAGAACTCGGACAATTCTTCGTCCTTGATATCGTCTTTGTTTCTGTGCCAGAGCGCCTTGACCGTGTTGACCTGCTCGTCGTCGACGTAGATCGGAAAGTCGACGAAATTGGAATACTTCCGAATCACGTCCTTCAGTCGCCAGGCTTCGGCGAACTCGGATTCGTCCTCCTTTAAATGAAGGATGACGGATGTGCCACGGCCTGCCTTCTCGATCTCTTCGATCGCATAAGATCCTCCTCCGTCGGACGTCCAGCGGTAGGCGCTGCCGCCCGGTTCGGCATCGCGCGTCTCGATTGTGATCTTTTCCGCAACCATGAATGCCGAGTAGAATCCGACACCGAACTGGCCAATCATCTGGGCGTCGATCGGCTTGCCGCTCTCCTGCATCTGCTGTACAAACGCCACGGTTCCCGAACTGGCCACCGTTCCAATGCGCTCGATCAGGTCTTCCCTGGACATTCCGATGCCGGTATCCGTGATTGTCAGCGTGTTTTCGTTCTTGTCGCCGCGGATGTCGATGCGACGCTCGGCTTCCGGATCCACTACGTCCGAGTCCGTCAGCAGGCGAAACTTGATCTTGTTGAGTGCATCTGAACCATTCGACACAAGCTCTCGCAGGAATATCTCCTTGTGTGTATAGAGCGAGTGCACGATGAGATGAAGCAATTGCTTCATCTCGGCGCGGTATTCAAATGTTTCTGTATGATCGGCGGCTTTTGTGGACATCGTCATCAGGAGGTCTCGGGAAAAGGAATTCGATTTGACAGGAATTCTGGTAACAAATACGTTTCAACGCCCGGCGCCTACTCACCCCCTCCGAGTGTCGTCCAGTCGGGAAGAAGCGATGCCTGGCGGCTTTTATAAATCTTGTATACCGCACCCGGTTCACGGTCGTAGCGTAGGGCGAGATCGTTTTCGCGTTCCAGAATATGAAAATTGAAGGTCTCACCGGACTGGAGCTGAAACGCGAGGATGTAGGTGGGACCCTCGATTTCAGTGTCTATTGGGAGAAAACCGTCCGACCTTAAAGACGCAAAATTCTGGAGCCATCGAACAACAGCGACTGAATCCGCCTGAACCGTTTCTCCATCCGCGTCCAGCATCCATCCGGATTCATCGCTTTCGATCGAAAAACTCGTGTCCGGCGTGCGCACGCCGATTTTATCGATGGATGTCGAAGGAACGCGAGCAATGAGCTTATCCCGCCACAGATTGGCGTTTGAAGGCGGCAGAAGACGCGGTCGTGCTATGAATACGCGTTCGTCACCCTGCAAACGAAGATAAATCGTTGAAAAATCCGGGCCCTCCCCACTGACTACGAATCGCTGCTCGTCGTCTCCAAATCCGACCGTGATGCTCGATCCCGTGCTGTCCACGCCATAACGACCGTAGCGCTCCGGATTTCTGGATACAACAGTCTCAAGTCTCAAGTCGGATAGATTTCGAAGAAAAGACGATATCACGACAGAGTCCGCCAGCCAGGCAATAGGGCCGGTCATCTGCCAGATGCCGTTCGATTTATTGACCTCCAGGGATGCCTCGTCGCCCTCGATGACGATGCGATCAATTTCCGATCTGTCAATTATAAATTCGGGAACGTCGACTGTCGACGGAGCCTGTTCAAATACACCCGTAGCGTATGCGACAACGATGAGGAAAACCAGAAGTCCGAGCAGCCGGCTGATTTGTTTTTGCTTGTCCATGTCGCGTTATGCGTTTGTCGCTTCCGTTTGCGCTATTTAACCAGAATAATCTGTCGTGTCTTTTTACCTCTCCACCGAATAAGACCAAACATCATGACGATCAGAACAGGCGCCAGCATGTTACCGTACTTGATCCAGGGTTTGAGGCCGGGCGACACTTCTTCAAGAGAACGGGGTGCAACCTTTTTCGCGCGGATGCTCAGCAGTGCCTCGTCCTGTGCCAGCCAGTCAACAATATTCAGCCCGAATTCAGTATTTCCCGGAACGGCTCCGACGATGGACTGGTTTATAAAGTCACCGTCCCCGACGAGCACCATTCTTGTAGAAAGACTCTGGCGACCGGACTCGAAGGCGCTTGGAAACTCACCCCGATAAGCCATGGAGATGATGTACGGCCCTTCGGAAAACTGTGCCTGCTCGAAGACCGGCTGAATGAAGAAGAAACCCTCCTGCAGATTGCTTCTCGAGCTCGAAAATACCAGACTCTCAGTCTCAACGCCCGGAGGCACTGCCAGCGACGTGTCGATCGTGCTTACGAAATAGAAAACGACCTCGCGCAGACGACTCACCATCATATTGTCAGAACTGAACGACGTTGCAACAGGGAAAAAGGGGTAGGGGATCTGCTGGGCCAGATTAAAGAATCCCTGCCGTCGCTGCACCGTGACAACGCTGCTCTGCTGATCCATGATCAGGTTTTCTGACAGGCCCATTCCATAGGCGACCAACATGGAATCGAGACCCGTGTGTTGCAAGCCGGCCTGTCCCTGCTGCAGATCGGCAACCACCCGATTGAGCAGAAACCCGACGCGT
>CAZGOS010000145.1:0-7889 GCA_964527795.1 uncultured Rhodothermales bacterium
TTAACTTCATAAAGACACCCCCTTCCGCTACGCGGATTTTTCTGGTTAATAGAGTTGAGATGGTTTATCCACTACTAATGGCCCGAAAATGGCCGGAAAACCTTCACGCACGATCAATCTCTTTTGGAATTGCGCCTTCTGTGCCGAATATTCCACTAAGCGGAAAGTAATTGAGCAGGAAAAGCTTACGGGGATTCCACGCTCACCCGTCCGCAGAATTTCGCGTGCGAGGCCACCATGTCTGATCCATCGGACATAACGAAGCTGCTGATTGCCTACAGCGATGGTCAACGCGAAGCGCTGGATAAGCTGATGCCAATCGTCTACGAGAGACTGAAACGCTTGGCACATGCCAGGCTTCGTGACGAACGCTCCGATCTCACGTTGAATACGACCGGACTGGTCCACGAAGCCTATCTCAAGCTCGTGGATATCAACCGGGTGAAATACGAGAGTAGAGGGCATTTTTATGCGGTGGCCTCTCGCGTCATGCGCCGCATTCTGGTTAATTATGCGCAAAAGCGCCGAGCGCTGAAACGAGGTGGCGGGGAGCCAGATCAAGCATTGGATGAGGCGCGGCTTATCCCGGACGAATACGCCGAACAGTTACTCGAACTCGACGAAGCGCTGCATCGCCTGGAGAAGGACCACCCCAGACCGGCGGAAGTCGTTGCCAATCATTACTTTGCAGGGTTGACGCAGAAGGAGACAGCCGAGGCGATGGGAATCTCGATCTCGACCGCTGAGCGCGACCTGCGATTTTCGAGAGCCTGGTTGTCACGCGAATGGAACCAGTCAGCGTTCTGAGAGGCATTTGCTGACCAGTAACTGCCGGCGTACGGTGCATTGGATTCTCCCGTCTCACCGGACCGCGCCGCGAAGATTCGCGACCTCTTTGACAGGGCCGTCGGCCTGGCCCCGGGCGACCGAGTCCGGTTCCTGGATAAGTCCTGTCAGGGCGACTCCGCGCTACGAAAAGAAGTAGAGACGTTGCTCGAGGGTTACGCGAAAGCGGACGATGTTCTTCACGAGCTCGAACTTCCCTTTGACGGCGCAGAAGACGCTTACGTGGGCCGCACCATTTCACACTACGACATAGTCTCACGACTTGGACGTGGTGGGATGGGTGTCGTATACAAGGCGATCGATACTCGGCTTCGCCGAACCGTAGCGCTGAAATTTCTACCGCCGCATCATTCCGGGCATGCCGACGCCAAGCGACGATTGATCCGCGAGGCCCGGGCCGCATCGAGCCTCGATCACCCGTCCATCTGCACGGTCTACGATATCGATGAAGTCGATGGGCAATTGTTCATCGTCATGGAATTCGTGGACGGCCTGAGCCTCGCCGAAAAAATCGTACAGAGTTCCTTCGAACTCGAAGAAGCAGTTCGCATCATTATTGATGTAGCGCAGGGACTTGCGGCCGCACACGAATCCGGCCTTATACACCGCGACATTAAGCCGGCCAATGTCATGCTCACGCGAAAGGGCGGCGTAAAGATCATGGACTTCGGCCTGGCCAAATTTTCCACGGAAGCGACGCTTACCAAAAGTGGAATGGCCTTCGGAACGGCCGCCTATATGTCGCCCGAACAGGCGCGAGGCGACCAGGTAGATCATCGCAGTGATCTCTTTTCTCTCGGTGTCGTGCTTTACGAGATGATCACGGGGCAGAGAGCATTCAAAGGGGATTTCCCGGAGGCGGTTGTCTTCTCGATCTTAAACGAAAACCCTGAGCCGCCCGCCGCCCTTCGCCCGGAAGTGCCGCCGGAACTGGACCGCATCGTCACGAAATGCCTGGAAAAGAAAACCGAAAACCGCTACCAGCGGGCAAATGATCTGATCCTCGACCTTCGAGCGCTGGAATTGACACGCGACGGATTGGGGCGCAGCCTGTCAGGTCAAATATCCGCGAAAGCCTCTACAAAAAAATCAGGCAGTCGATGGGCGCCTCAACTGGTCGCAACAGCCAGCCGGGTCTTGCGAAGCCGTTTTGCTGCTGGTGTCGCCATCGCTGCCGCGATCTCATTGGCCGTTCTTAGTGGGATTTTCGTTGGTCGCTCAACCGCGCCACGACCATCGTCCAAAACGGTTTACACATCGCTTGTAATACCTGAAGTGAGATTCCTGGATACGGCGATTTCTCCGGACGGGCGCTACCTGGCATACTGCCATGATCGTACGAGTGGCAACGGTCATATTCTTTCATTATATGACTTTGAGACAGGTGTGACCCACGAAGTTGTTCGAAACGGACGGGTACGCGTTCCGCGGTTCTCGCACGATAGTTCTCTGTTCGGATTCATCGAAGGGAAAGATTTATTCATCGGTCCTGTCGATCTCAGCAGTGAACCCGTGAGAACGTTTGAAATAGGTATCCAGTACGTCTTCTGGGCCTGGGCGCGCGACGAAACCATTTTGTTTTCCAGGGGCGATTTAAAAAAGATTGAGAGGATTACCAGACACGGTCGCGTGCTACCGGACGTGACGGAAGTCAATCCCGACGCCGGTGAGGTGCTATTGTGGCCGGTCAACTTTTTCCCCGACGACCGCCTGTTGATGCTGGCTGAAGATGAAGACGCGTTCATGGATCTGTATGCACTGGATCTCGAGACGGGTGAACGCACTGCACTTCCCGGAATTGATAATACGTTTAGCATTTATGCCGCATCCGGGCATCTCCTGTATTGGCCGCCGGTCGAACAGCGGCTCTACGCCCGTGCACTCGATCCGGTCACCCTTCAGTTCAGAGGTGCGGCTGCTGATGTCCTTGAAATCAGAAACCTCTGGTTTGCGCTGTCCGACAACGGAAGATTGGTGCACTACACGGATTCTCGTCCGCCGGGATTTGTACCGAAGCTCCTGTCACGTGTTGATTTTGAAGGCGTACGAACGCCGCTTCCATTCCCACAGGACGATTATAGAATGATTCGTATCGATCCGCAAAGCGAACGGATTGGTGTAGTCAGGAACAAGCGCATCTTCGTTGCAGACGTGAGCGGTTCCACGCCAATGCAGCAAATAGCGGATTCGACAGCACGCTCCGTACCGGTCTGGTCGTCCGATAGCGAAGAAATGTTATATAGTCGGCGATACGGCGGTAGTATATACAGTGTTCGGTCAACCGGTGTCGGTGGAAGTCGGGTTCGTCTATCCGGCAACTATCTCCGATCTCTGGTGCGGCCTGTTTCTGATTACGGCCGAACACTCAGATTTCATGACGGGTCTTCAAACGGCGAATTGGTCGCCGTGCTCGATATAGCCTATGATCAATGGGCAGAGTCAATCACCGTCGTATCGCTAGCGGATTCGGCGACAGTTTTGCAGGTAATGCACCCCGACGGTCTCTCTACACCTCGTTTCTCACCGGATAGTCGTTTCATGGCCTATACAAAGAAGACGGCCCCCGGCTCGCAGGTATGGGTTGCTTCAATCGACGGTTCGATCGATTTCCCACTGACCGTCGACGGCGGGAGTTCGCCGACCTGGTCCTCCGACCTTTCATCCCTTTATTTCGTTCGCGGCCCGGCTCTTTACGAGCTTCCGCTTCGAGTCGGCGAAACGATTGAAGCGATCGGCCCGCCACAAGAAATCTTCAGAACCAAATACCCCTTCATTTACGACGTAATGCCGGACGGATCAGGTTTTATTGTCGCCGAGGCTACCGAAGCTCCTTCTCGAATACTCACCGTGATCGAAAATTATTTCGAGGTGCTCAAACGACGCGCGCCGGTGTCCAATTAACAGGCCCTTTTCATCAAACAGGGAACTGCCGTAGCCACTTCGATTTCAGGAGACTCATTCGGGCCACATCGTGGTACGTGCCGTTCAGCAGCGCGTCTTCAGAGAGGATTCCCTCCAACTCGAAACCCAAACGGCTATTGAGATTAATGTTGCGGATGTTCGTGTTGAGCGAATAGATAAACACCTTATGGAAATCCAGTCGGTCGAAAATGTGGTGTAGCCAGAGAAATGTTGCCGTTTTTCCGATCCCGAGGCCTCGGTAAGAGCGATCACCGATGAACTTTTTCATTTCCAGTCGTCGATGGCGTTCGTCGATTTGTTCGCCTCCGATCACGCCGACGAAACTGCCGTCGTAATGGATGCCGTGATAACTCGTGCTCTCGTCGACGAACAGATGGCTATGCAGGTCCACATCGGATGTTGGATAAAGCTCGGAGAAGTGTCGCTGCACATCCGTCGTATTCAACCATTCCGATATCGTCGGCAGAAGATCAGGTGTGAGAGGCCGAATGACAACCGATTCGTAGCGAATAGCGTCATCACTTTCCGATGATTCAATTTTTTCACGGTCGAGCGACGAACGGACCTGGGCTGATCCTGGCGACGGTTTACCGTTTTGCTGCATGACATAGTCCAGCACCATGCCGGCAATCGACGGCAACCTGTTCTTGGAAACGCCGAAATTGATCAGTTCACGGCAAAAGCTTTGGGTGAGCAGCCTGATCAATTCGTCCTGATGTTCGCGTACGGTATTGCTTTCCATCGGTAAATCCCTGTTAGAAGCTCATTCAGCAAGAAGCGATCTCGATCGCAACGGTTTACAGGCATATATAAATCAAAAACTCGAATTATCAAGCAATTCGATTATAAAACATTCCATTGCGCACGTGGAAACAGCCTCGGTACATGAGAGGGAGGTGCTGTTTTACGACCGTCAACCATAGAGCTCATCAGCGCCGGCAGATCATCGGCGCCAAGGGTTAAATCAATGAGAATGCAAATGGCTGTTCTGCTGAGAGGCGATACGTGGAGGGCTACGAAAAATCCCCGGACCTACGCCGCGACGAAATCCCCCTTGGGCCTACGCCGCGACGAAATCCCCCCTGGGCCTACGCCGCGACGAGTACCGGAGTGCGGCTGATCCGCATCGAATCCGAGCGCGAATACGAGCAGTCACTTATTGCCCGGCATGCATCGTCGACCGAAATAAATGAGCGGAATACGCGGTACGTGTGAGTCAGAACAAATGTTTTCCACACATAGGCGGATAACGACGCGACGTATACTTTGCCGCCGACAGCGGAAATATTGCGATACAGCGTGTAGAGAGAACCAAGACCGGTCGAATCAACGGATCCCGTGTCCGTGAAGTCGAGAACAATGTTCCGGACACCACAACGAATCTGATCCCTCGATACACTTTTGAACTCCGTTGCAGTTCGGGAATCCAGAACTTCTCCAACTTTGATTACGGCCGTGACGTCGGAAATGGCATTCACTGAAAAAGTCATGGCAGATTCGGTCGTGTTTGTTCGCAGATTTCGTAGCCGACAGCCATCCGTTCAATAACAGAGGATCAGCTTGTGCTTTTACGAATGGCTTTGAGATGGCACGGTATCTCAGTCCGACCGGGAAATGGGCACTTATTGCTGTCAGCCAAAGTCGAAAAACGTAATTCGTCACATTTCACGACATGTACCCGACTGGATTTCCGGCTGCGTGATAGAGATCACGTCTCGTGGAATCCAGGAATCAAGAAACAGAGCATCGCCTCAGTGCGCACGGCTCCTGATAACCTTTCCTTCTTTCATGACGAAATGAATGGACTTCAGCTCCTGAATGTCGTTCAGAGGATTTCCCGGGGTTGCGACGATATCGGCAAACTGGCCGGCCGAAACGGATCCACGCACGCCTTGAAGTCGCATGAGCTCGGCCGCGTTCGTGGTCATGGCTTTCAGTATTTCGGGTGCAGGAATGCCGGCTTCCTCCCAGACTCCGAGAAAGTCCATAGCCATTTCCCCGCGATTCTTACCCGGTAGATCGAGAACGACGTCCGTTCCGAAGGCCATCTTGACTCCAATCTCGTACGCGCGTCGCAGTCGATCGACGATCATCCGGCTCATGCCCTCGGGATCGTCGATGAACATCACCATTTGCTGTAAGTGTTCGAGCGGAAAATCGGTTCCAACGAGAAACGTACCCCGTTCTTTCATGAGCTGAAGCAATTCTTCGTCGAGCGCCCAGCCGTGTTCGATTGATTGGGCGCCGGCCAAAATGACGTTCCTGGCCGGTTCACCACCGAACGCATGCACAGCCACGGTCAGACCCGCTTTACCGGCTTCCTCTACCGCAGCTCGAATCTCATCGATGTCGTAGTAGAAGGCACTGTTGTCAGCGACGAGCTTGATTGCATTGGCTCCGTAATAAATGTTCTGACGGACAGCCTTTCGCACCTCGTCCGGGGTATCGGCATCGATGTACTCGAACTCCCAGACGTGCGGCTGATCCGGCGATATACTGTTCGACTGACCTCCAAACGGAGCGATGATTTTGCCCGTATTGATCAGCGCAGGTCCGTCGATCCAGCCGTTCCGGATAGCCCTGCGCAGGTCAATGGCCACGTAGTTGCCGTCATTGCCGATATCCTTAACCGTCGTAAAACCTGCCTCCAGCACATCTCTGGCGTTCTTTACGCCTCGAAGTGCTCGATAGGCGTTGCTTTCCGTCAGGTAAAACGCTGCAATCGACACCGGATACCCCAGTTCATGGGGGATATTCAGCGTCAGGTGCACGTGGGCGTCCATCAATCCCGGCATCACCCACGAGTCCGACAGGTCGATGACTTTGTCGACGGACGAGATATCCAAATCGGTTCCGACGTTCGTGATCATCCGGTTCTCAACCAGAATGATCTGGTTTTCTAGAGAGGAACCCGTGGCAGGGTCAATAACATGGCCTGCCCGAATGGCGATTGTCTGAGCGGAGACGCCGTACACCGGGAGGATGCACAGCAGGAACAGAATCTTGTATGCTTTCATTTTTCGACGGTGGGAGAGGTGAAACATCTGAATCAAGTTCGTCGCCCAGAAGGAGAAACTCAACGTTCGCGGGGGGAGATGCTCCTGCTACTCAGTTCCGATTCTCACCAGTTTCGATAATCATCGCATATCATCCGTGTTCCGAGGGGTAGATCGCGTTACACGGGGCCGGTTTTGAGTGCCCTGAAAACGCGGTCCGGACGTCGCGCATTCACTGCACGAGTGTTTGTGCCGTAACTCCGCACGAAGTATATAAGCAGACCGCTTCATATTCCGTCGTCCCATGCTACTGACCCACCCTTCGAGGACTACTATGACGCTACGCTCGAACGGTCGCACGATCGTGTACCTTGTCACGCTTTTTATCGCTGGAGTTATGCCCCTACTAGCCGCATCGGTACCCGACACCCCGGACACCAATGCACCGGCTGTACAGACCCCACCGATCTCTATGCGCACCGAATATGCCGTGAATCCCATCGGAATCGACGTAATGAGGCCGCGTCTGAGCTGGCAGTTGCAGTCAGAGGCGCGCGGCGCCATGCAGTCGGCCTATCAGATACAGGTCGCGCCGAGCGCCATCGCGCTATCTGCGGGCGTGGATCTGCTCTGGGATAGCGGCAAAATCCTCTCGGATCAATCCATTCACGTGGAATATCGGGGTCCCGTGCTTTCCAGCGGACAGCGGTGTTATTGGCGCGTTCGGATCTGGGACGAAACGGGGCGGGCAACGGCGTGGAGCGAGCCTGGGTTCTGGGAGATGGGCCTCTTGAATACGGGCGACTGGCGCGCTGAATGGATAACGGCGGATGCAGACGAGGCGCCCGACATGTCGCAGCCGGCGTGGATGTACCGGAAAGAATTTCGGCTGGGCGGCCACGTTCAATCGGCACGCGTCTACGCGACGAGCCTCGGTCTTTACGAAATGGAACTCAACGGCGAAGTCGTCGGGGATCAGGTATTCACGCCCGGGTGGACGAGCTACGATCACCGGCTCCAGTACCAGGTTTTCGATGTGACGGGGTTGGTGGTCGAAGGAGACAATGCCGTTGGAGTCACGGTCGGAGACGGTTGGTACCGGGGATTCCTGGCGTTCAGAGGCCA
>CAZGOS010000146.1:0-7796 GCA_964527795.1 uncultured Rhodothermales bacterium
ATGTATACGAAGCGGAGGGCGGATACGGCGCACTTCGTGACGTGCTTGCATCCGAGAAGTGGACGCCGAAGGCCGTTACGGAAGAAGTGCAGCGAAGCGGTTTGCGTGGACGAGGCGGCGCCGGATTCCCGTGCGGGCTGAAATGGACGTTCATGCCGCCTGTTGACGAAAACGTGCCGCACTTTCTATGCTGCAACGGTGATGAGTCGGAGCCGGGCACGTTCAAGGATCGGCAGCTCATGGAATACAATCCCCACCTGATCTTTGAGGGCATGCTGCTTGCGAGCTACGCCATGTCCGTCAAAACGGCTTATCTGTATGTGCGAGGCGAATTCGCCGACTGGATTACCCACATGGAAAGGGAGCTGGAAAAAGCCTACTCCAACGGATATATCGGACAGAACATACTCGGATCCGGCTTTTCGACAGACATTGTCATCCACAAAGGTGCGGGCGCCTACATCTGTGGCGAGGAATCGAGTCTGATGAACTCGCTGGAAGGCCGGCGCGCTTATCCGAGATCGAAACCTCCGTTTCCGGCCCAGAAAGGCATCTGGGGTTACCCTACAACGATCAACAATGTTGAAACACTCGCGTGCGTCCCGCTCATAATCAGTCGAGGTGGCGAATGGTACGCCAATATCGGCGCCGATCGGCATCCTGGTCCGGTGCTCTATGGTATATCGGGGCATGTCAACCGGCCCGGAGTGTATGAATATCCAACCGGAATGTTGATTTCGGATCTCATCTACGAGGTTGCAGGAGGGATGCGAAACGGTAAAAAACTCAAGGCGGTCGTTCCGGGAGGAAGCTCTACGCCGGTAATGCGGGCTGATATGATCGACGGCGTCGCCATGGATGCCGAGTCCCTTCGGGATGCCGGATCCATGATGGGTACCGCCGGCATGCTCATCATGGATGAAGATACGGACATGGTCGCGTGGCTGAGGCGCATCACACACTTTTATCATCACGAAAGCTGCGGGCAGTGCACACCGTGTCGTGAGGGAACGGGCTGGCTGGAAAACATCGTCACTCGAATAGAGGAAGGCGAAGGACATACACGCGATCTCGATCTGCTCGTCGATTTGTGCTCACAGATGGAGGGACGTACGGTTTGTGCGCTGGCAGATGCGGCTGCCTGGCCGGTTCGGTATACGATCGAGCGATTCCGAGATGAATTTGAAGCGCGGTGCAAGCCGTCCCTGGTCCAGGGCGGCGCCGTACAAGAAGGCGCTCTGCGGGAGGGTGCCCTCCTGGAAACGGTCGAATAAACAGGTTTTCTAACGTGTGCAGACGGTTTTTCTAACTACCGGAATTCATGGCAAAGGTCACAATTGATAATCTGGTTTTTGAGTTCGAGTCTAGTCAGCCCTCGCTGCTGCAATTCTGCCTGGATCACGGAATAGAATTACCCCATTTCTGTTACCATCCAGCGATGTCCGCCCCGGCGAATTGCCGGCAGTGCCTCGTTGAGATTGGAAACCCTGAGCGAGACCGCGAAACCGGAGAAGTGAAGCTGGATGAGGACGGAAATGAAGTCATCCGGTTCTTCCCGAAACTGATGACGAGCTGCTCCCAGGATATCACCGATGGCCTCGTCGTCAAAACCCATCGCTCAAGCGAAATTGTTCGCAGGGCGCAGAAAGATACGCTCGAGTTTTTACTCATTAATCATCCGCTCGACTGCCCCATCTGTGATCAAGCCGGTAACTGCCCACTTCAGAATCAGGCTTACAAATACGGTCCGGAAGGATCACGTTTTGAGTTTCGCAAGGTAAAGAAGCCGAAACACATTGATCTTGGACCACGCGTCGTTCTCGATGGAGAGCGTTGCATCAACTGTACGCGCTGCGTTCGCTTCACGACGGAAGTATCGGAAAGCCATCAACTCACGATCATTGAGCGAGGTGTTCGCAACTACCCGATGACGCCTCCGGGTGCCATCTTCGATGAGCCCTATTCCATGAACGTGGTCGACATCTGTCCGGTGGGCGCGCTTACATCGAAAGATTTTCGTTTCAGGGCACGTGTGTGGGAAATGAGCAGCACGCCGTCCATCACGACGACGAACGCCAAAGGCTCGAATTGTTACTACTGGGTGAAGGACAATCAGATCATGAAAGTCACGCCGCGTACGAACATGGCTGTGAATGAATACTGGTTGGCGGATGAGGACCGACTGGACTACAGGCGCTTCAACGAAGACAGACCCCACGGACCGACAGTCGGAGGCGAACCCGCGACCTGGCAGGCTGCCTATGCGGCGGCGGCAACCGCCCTTAAACGATCGGATGGTGCTCAGATAACCTTTCTCGGCTCCGCCCACTCGTGCGTCGAGGACAACTACCTGCTCGTGGAACTGGCACAGGCGCTCGGTGCGAGCACACCTGCGTTCATCGAACATGTAGATCCCGGCGCGGGCGACGGCTGGCTCAGGACAGACGACCGCACGCCGAATTCCGGTGGCTGCGAAAGACTTGGATTTGCAGCCGTTGACAGGGAGATGTTTGGCGCTCGGCTGAAGAACGGGGAGATCACGGTGCTTTATGTATTGGGCGATGATCCCGTTGCTTCCGGGCTGTGCTCGACAGACGACCTTCGGCACGTAACCGTGATCCTTCATCACTTTAACGATTCGAATGAGACCCGGACCTCTGCAGATGTTACGCTTCCGGCAGCTACCGTCGTGGAAACCGTCGGCACATTCGTGAATGTTGATGGACATGCGCAACACGCCCGTCCCGCCAAAGCAATCCGGGGGGTCAACCGAACGCTGGCGATGGCCATCGGCAGGAGTCGCGCAGATAAACACGGCACGCCGTTCGATCGATGGTACAACGAAGGGAACATGGTGGACTGCCGGCCCGGCTGGCTGTCGATACCGGGAGTCGCCGGTGCCCTCGGATTTGACATGAAGTACGCAGGCCCTCGTGAAATCATGCATCATGTATGCAGTGAGTTCGAAGCGTACGCCGACGCTACGTACGAAGCCGTAGGCGATCAAGGTGTACGTCTTACGGAAATCGCAGAACGGGTATAGATTTTCAGTCACCGCATAACCGCTCATAATGGCCGGCACGTGAAATGGCCGGCAAACTAAAGGGAAGACAACGAACCGATGGCACTACCCTGGTACTGGTCAGCACTGATGGCATTTATCGTCGCCAATTTTTTTCTGGTGTCGGCAGCCATTCTGGTTTACGCTGAGCGAAAAGTCTCGGCAGCCATGCAGAATCGGCCCGGACCCAATCGCGTCGGTCCTCTCGGCCTTTTTCAACCATTCGCTGACGTAGCGAAACTGCTTCTTAAGGAAAACATCGTTCCATACCTCGCCAATCCATTCGTTCATTCTCTGGCGCCGGGCATCATGATCATTATCGCTTTTACGGCGACGTCGCTCATTCCATTCGCGAACGGTCTGGTGGTCGCCGATCTGGGCGTCGGTGTTCTCGTCCTGCTGGCCCTTACGTCCATCAGTGTCTATGGCGTGACACTGGCGGGATGGAGTTCAAACAGCAAGTATTCGCTACTTGGAGGTCTGCGCTGTGCGGCGCAAATGATCTCGTACGAACTCTCGATGGGCCTCGCTGTTATTTCCGTCATCCTGTATACGGGATCGCTCAATATGACGGATATTGTGGAATCGCAGGCGGGCGGATGGTCTATTCTTGGTTGGAACCTGTTCCGGAATCCGGTCGGTGCCATTCTGTTTATTGTCACAGCCTTCGCCGAAACCAACCGTACACCTTTCGACTTGCCGGAAGCTGAACAGGAACTCGTCGGAGGATTCCACACCGAGTACAGCGGGATGAAATTCGGCATGTTCTTCCTGGCCGAATACATCAACTTTTTCGTGGCGTCATTCTTCATCGTCACACTTTTCTTTGGTGGATACCTGGTACCCTTTCAACCGCTTCTGCTGATTGCCATTCCAGCGCTTGAGGGTAGCACCTGGCTGACCCTGCTGCAAATCCTCTCGGTTGTGCTCAAGTCTGCTTTTTTTGCCTATTTGTTTATCTGGGTGCGCTGGACGCTGCCGCGATTCAAATACAATCAACTCATGACGCTGGGCTGGAAATATCTTCTTCCAATTGCCCTCGTGAATGTGCTCGTGATCGCACTCGTCGTAGTGATTTTCCGTATGTTCTGATGAGCGCAGTGCACGGCTCGCAGATACGGGGCGCTCCTACACGAGAGCGCCCCTCTCTCGATTGTTGCGTACGTGTAAGCTACCCGCCGAGACAAAACATCCATGCCTCTTCTTGCGCCCTCGATTCTATCGGCAGACTTTTCCCGACTGGCTTCCCACGCCGAAGAAGCTATTGACGCCGGAGCCGAGTGGCTTCACATCGATGTGATGGATGGGCATTTCGTCCCCAACATTACGATCGGCCCGCTTGTCGTTCGTTCGCTTCGCCCACTGGCGGATCGAACGCGCACCGCGTTGGACGTTCATCTCATGATCGAACATCCTGAACAATATGTCGAGCATTTTGCTGATGCCGGGGCGGACATCATTACGGTGCATGTGGAGGTCTGCCAGGATTTGCCGGCCACGGTCGAACAGATTCGGCAGGCCGGAGCGAAGCCCGGCATCACATTGAATCCCGATACGCCCCTGGCTTCACTGACGGCGGCTCTTCCGCAGGCAGATCTAGTGCTCATCATGTCGGTCAACCCGGGATTCGGTGGACAGGGCTATATCCCTTCGAGCACGGACAAAATCAGGCGCCTCAGGGAAATGCTTCGCGACGTAAACCCAACGGCGTATCTGGAAGTCGACGGAGGCATCAATCCTGCCAACGTACACGAGGTTGTTGAGGCTGGAGCGGATGTTATTGTTGCAGGCAGCTCCGTCTTCGGCGGCCCGCAATCGGTCGCCGGCAATGTAGAGGCCATTCGCACTGCCTGGTCGGTCGTCGCCTGATTCAGGCATTCCGGACTGGAACGACATTGAAAAAACCGCAATTGAGGTCGATACCTCCAGCATGCGGACTATCATGCACTTATTGGCGCTTGTCGGGCTTTTTCTGTGGCCTGCGCTGAATTCGTCGGGTGAAACGAGGGGCGGTTCCGGTCCGTCGGAGGGACAGACTGAACAATCCCACCGTACGCATCTCGGCGGTATGTCTACAGCAGTGATTTCGTCTGATCACGAAAACATGCGGGAGTGCTATGATAAAACGTTCTGCATCGAGAGCAAGGAGCACAGCAATGGCGTCGAGCTCATTGTCGACAAGCTCGTGCCCTGGGACTTCACGCTTTTCGTGGATCTCAAATTGGAGAACATGCGATCCGATCGCCGTCTCCCGCTGATCCAATCGTTCACCTCCCGGGGACGCGAGCAAATCATGATCCTGGAAATAGCCGAACCGGGCCGGAAGTGGACGTTCCAGTTCAATCTGAAGTGGGTAATCGGAGCGCTCGATGCCGATCATGACGATTCGTACGTCTACGCAATGCCGTTCGGCCGCGACGAATCCTATCTCGTCGGCCAGAGCTACAACGGCGCCGCCACCCACAAAACGAAGTACGCCATCGATTTTGACATGCCGGTCGGCACACGCGTCCGGGCAGCGAGAGATGGAATCGTGATTGCGGTCGAAGAATCCAATTACCGCGGAGACCTGGATCCCTCGCTCAAGACGAAGGCCAACTACGTTCGAATCCGACACCCGGACGGCACCATCGGCAACTACGTGCACCTGATGCAGAACGGCGTAAAGGTTTATCAGGGCGATCGCATTCGGCGCGGTGACATGATCGCCTATTCGGGAGATACCGGATATTCTTCAGGCCCGCACTTGCATTTTGAAGTGTACACGATTTCCAGGTTACTGCAGCAGCAGACCATAGCCATTCGATTCCGTGCTAATGGAAAGAACGGCGTGATCCCAAAACAGGGGAACGTATATGGGCACTAGTCTGCCCCGGGGCCATGGTCAGCCGTCACCATCCAACTGGCTTCCCAATTCCATTTCCAGCGCAATCGACCTGCCTCTTCGAATAACACCGATTTCAACCGTATCGCCCGGTCGGAAGTCGTAGAGACGCGCGGCGAAATCCGGCTGGGTATCAATGCGTTCAGCGGCCACGGATACGATGATGTCCCACGGTTGAAAACCGGCCTTCTCCGCCGGTGAACGCGGATCCACCGATTCGACGATGACCCCTGAACTTGGACTCAGGTTCCACTGGCGAGCAATCCTGGGCGTCATCGTCCTCCCAAGAAGTCCTATGTAGTAGGAGCGATCCACAAAACCGTTTTCCCTCAGCTCGGTCAGTATGCGGGCGGCTTTGCTCGCAGGAACAGCAAATCCGATTCCCACCGATCCACCGGACTCCGTAACAATCGCAGAATTCACGCCGATGACGTCGCCGAGCGCATTTAACAATGGACCACCTGAATTTCCTCGATTGATGGCCGCATCGGTTTGAATCATGTCGCGGTATAATCTTCCTTCCTGCGGCTGCAAATCCCTGCCCGTGGCGCTGACGACCCCTACCGTCACCGTCGGATCCGAAGCTTCGAACAGTCCGAACGGATTGCCCATGGCGATAGACCACTCTCCCACAATCGGATTTCCTGTAGAGGAAAACTTCAGGTACGGAAGTGGATCGTCCGTATCGATTTTAAGAAGCGCGAGATCGGAGGCCGGATCCGATCCAACAAGGTTGGCCCTGAACGTGCGCCCGTCGGGAAATGCGACGGTTATCACCGTGGCTTTGCCGGCAACGTGATCATTGGTAACGATGTACCCATCCGGTGAAATGACAAAACCCGAGCCCATGTTCTGGACCTGACGGGCTCGCACTCGGGCGCGCTGACGACCATAAAAGAAACTATAGAATGGATCGTTGAACGGATCGATGGTCTGAATAGTCTGGATGACATTGACACTTACAACAGCCGGAGAGGCGTTTTCCACGGCACGCGTAATCGCGTTCAGACGCCCGACGGCGATACTGTCCTGAACGCCCGGTCCCTGTTCGGACGCGCCGAAAATCTGTTGCTGGGATTGCACGTCCTGACGGCACCCTGAAAGAACAAGCGTGGTGGCAAGGATGACAAATACTCGCATTACGATTCTTCCGGTGATAGTGAATGCCTGTAGATAAAATGCTTTCATGGGAATTCTCTTACGGGGCCTTTTTCACTCGGTTTCTTTTCGAAGACGGCGAAATCATCCCAACCCAAAAGACCGCATGAGCAGACGGAGCGATACAAGGATGGCAACAACTGCAAAACTCCTGCGAAGTTTGACGGTATTGATTCGATGTGCCGTCCGGGCTCCGGCGCGCGCCGTTATAGCAGCCGGTATCGACAGAATAAGGGCGCGCGCGATGTCCACGTACCCGAGTGAAATCGCAGATACGTGTAGATCCCAGTCACTGAAAGCATAACTGAGCACGCCGGCGAACGAAATGAGTACGATGGTCGCGCTGGACGTTCCAACCGCCCTGTGAATCGGGATCCGGAACCGCCGGTGATAGACCGGAACCAGAATGATTCCACCTCCCACTCCGGCCGCGGAAGCAACGATTCCCGCAGCCGAGCCCACCGAGATGGCCCCGACTGCTGTGGTGGCTCCTTTCGAGATTTCTTCGCCGGATACGTTCACATCTGCCGCGCCCGATTCGGCTTTTGCGCAAGCTGCCGCGGAGGGCAAAGATTCAGTAGCCCTGGCCGAAGAATCGGCGGGCTTGACGGACGAACAGCGCGACAAGGCCGTGGCCACCATGCGTCGCGTGCTGGCCGAGTTCTCGGTCATGTAGCTGATGTGCTTCGGCAT
>CAZGOS010000147.1:0-7764 GCA_964527795.1 uncultured Rhodothermales bacterium
GAGCGCCCTGGTCGATCCACGAATCGTAGCCGTCGCGCGAAATCAGGGGCCCGGGGAATGAAAGCTCCTTTCGGAAACTGGTTCTCGTGTGACGGGATTTGAGGAAATGGCCGGCGTCGACGACCTCCGAAAGCAGGTCGGTCGAAGATCCTTCATAGCCTGGGCCGATCCCGCGCGTGAGTCGACGGGCCAGGGCACAGGCTTCGTTGTCCAGCACGAGTTTCTCCAGACTCTGGGTGCTTTCAAAGTTCAGCATTCCGGGACCTGATACGACGTCCAGCATGCCAAGCGCCGCGAAGAGGGCGCCCGCCGTGGTCTCGGCGCCGGCCTGCCAGTCAATACACTTGGAATCGGAGAGCGCGAGGTAGGCATGGGTAGGAAGTCCGAGACTTCGTCCGATTGCTGCCGTACCGGCCGCCAACAGCATCGTCTCCATCGAACCGAGCGGCGTCGTACCGCAACGCATATCCAAGGCGACCGCCGAGCACCCCCAGATGACCGACGCGCCCGGAGCGGCAAGCTGTGATATGACCACTCCGGCCAGGTTCTCAGCCGTATGCTGCACGAGCGCGTCCCGCAGCGTGACGGGCGATGTCGCCCCGGCCAGCGGCATGCTGATGATGTTCGCCGGTATCCCGGCCCGGGCGCTCTGAATTAATGCATCGGTCGTGAGATCGCTCCACATCAGCGGAGATGTGGCCGC
The DNA here is from genome assembly GCA_964527795.1 of uncultured Rhodothermales bacterium. GTDB lineage: Bacteria > Bacteroidota > Rhodothermia > Rhodothermales > UBA10348 > SMXL01. Next base: position 704 of record CAZGOS010000147.1, read on the forward strand.
GCAGTCCATGATCGCCAGGGGCTTTTCCCGAAGGGCATCCGCACTTCCCCTCAAGGCAACGAGCATATCCATCATCACCTGAAAACCGTCCTTGAGAAACGTGCCCGTGACGATCGGCTTCGTCGAATTTGCCAGCGCGATGGCCAGACGTGTTCTGTCGGCAAGTTCTTCGGCAACATCCCTCGGTACGAGCGAGGTCGATTGTGCTCCGATATGATCGCACGCCTGGGCGACCCAGGCAAGGTGAGCGAGATCCTCCAGCGTTGCGGGTCGCTGCCGTCCCGTCTCCGGATCCAGAAAATGGATCGCGGCCGATCCGGGAGCAAAACAGGCAGCGCCTTCTCCCAGTACGACCGCGGGGTTTCCGGTTCTATCGAAGAGCGCGATCGTTTCAGGCGCCCTTTCGAGCGCCGTTAACGCCTGTTTTGGCTTTATCAGGGTTCTTCCGTTCCTGGCCTCCGCACCGGCCTCTTCAACGAGCTGCAGGCACTCGTCGTGCTCGATCACTACGCCGATTTCGCTGAGCGTCCTGACGGCGTCTGCGACAATCGACTCAACGTCATGAGTCTCCAGTAACTTGATTTCGGGTCCCATATCACTTCTTCCAGTCGATATTCACAGTTCTTCATCGTGCAGTGGGCGCAATCCTTCGACGTGTTTTCGTCCGGCTCTTCGAGGAAACGAACGGCAAAACTGACCGATTTTCGCGGCCGCATCATCTGTCCGGGAGTCAAACTGATTCCGACGCTGTCCGTAGGAAGCAGGGCAAGAAACGCCCTCTGGTTGCACGTATCCCAGGCGCCGTAACCCGGACTGATTCTGCGCTGGTCAAAAAGCCCGCACCTGGTCGCTTCATTACAGAGGATCTTGGAGAAAACATACGCCGTGGCTTCGGCCGCAGCCGACCCGAATGCGTCAAGAATCAGAGACGCCAGGTAGTGACCGGATTCTGCACGATCAGCGGATTCCACTACGAGTCCTGAACCTATTGTGCAGACGGCGATTCCGACTAGGTCCGACGGATCAGGGAGGTTCGAGTCGGCGACTTCTTCTTTCGAAACGATCCTGTAGACGCCCCTCGGATCGAGTAGCGACGTTGCGATTGGCCATAATTCGTCCAGCGTGTCTTCGATGCGCGGCTTGACGATCGCGCCCTCCGGATAGCCGAGGTAACGTTTGACCTCCTCCCGTGGAACCTGAATCCGAACCTTCATCCCCTGTTGTCAAGTGCTTTTCAAGCTTCTCTGATAAATTCCGGCGTGGATCCGCAACAGCCACCGATGACATCGGCTCCGGCGTCGACCATGGCCAGCAAGTACGCGGCGAAGCAGCCCGGATCTGCGTCGTACTCAATTCCGTCCGGGGTCTGATGCGGATCGCCTTCGTTGGGCTGCGCGACGATCGAGCCGTCAAAATACTTTCTCGCCTCCTGAATCATGGGCAGCATCGCAGCCGGCGTTACCGAACAGTTGAGTCCCACGACCTGAGCTCCCGCGTCCTGCAGCGCCGTCAGGGACGGACCTATCCGGTCCCCGACCATCGTGAAATGACCTCTCTTCTTTTTATCGAAGGTCATGGACGCAAAAACGACGAGGCCGGTAGCGCTCGCAGCGCGTACCGCGCCGATCGCCTCCCTCAGATCGAACATGGTTTCGATGTTCAACAGGTCGGCGCCTCCGGTGGCAAGCGCCTCCGCCTGCGTGCGAAACTCGGTGAAAAGTTCGTCCTCCGTCGCCGTGCCCATCGGCGGGAAAAGTTTACCCGTAGGTCCGATGTTTCCAGCCACCAACGTCTTCCCACCTGATGCACTCCGCGCGAGTTCCATTGCCCGGGAATTCAGAATATTACACTGACTTTCCAGGCCCGCGGCCGCCGGCCTGGCCGGGGTCGCTCCAAACGTATTCGTCTGAATGATATCCGATCCTGCCTCGGCGTAGTCCCGGTGCGCCTGTTCGACTTTCTCCGGCTCCTCGAACAGCCAGGATTCGGGAGCCTTTCCCGTCTCCAGACCCATCTGAATGAGAAGCGTACCCATGCCGCCGTCAAGTAGCAAGGGTGGCTTCCACCAGGCTTTATCAACCACGGATCAACTCCTGTGCTACGTTTACGGCATGCATGGCATTGCCGGCATACCCGTGGGCTCCGATTTCATTCGCCCATTCCGCCGAGACAGGCGCCCCGCCGACCATGAGCCTGGCTCGAATACCCGATCCGGCAAGCATCGAGGCCAGGTCCGGCTGACGCATCATCGTCGTGGTCAGGAGGGCGGATGCGCAGACCAGATCCGCGTCGACCTCTCCGGCCTTTTCGATGAATGTCTCCAGGGGCGCATCGGCGCCGATGTCCAGGACCTGAAACCCGTGAGCGGCCAGCATCGTCCCGACCAGCGTCATGCCGATGTCGTGGATATCCCCTTCCACCGTACCGATGACGACCCGTCCGCTTTCGTTCACGCTTACCTGATCTCCAAGGACGGGTTGAAGAACAGCCATTGCAGATCTCAGCGCTTCGGCTGCAGTAACGAGTTCCGGGAGAAAATATTCGCCTCTTCCCAGAGAGAGCCCACTTCGTGGATTCCGGGAACGAAACCTTCTTCGATCGCCGTCACGGGCTCCAGACCGTGCGCGAGTGCGCGCTCGGCCAATTGACGGGATACGTCCGCGTCGCCATCCAGGATGGAGAGACGCATGTCATTCAACAATGCGAATTGATCACTCATTCGCCCTCGCGACGAATCGTCCTCGAATCTGGAGATTTCTCGGTGAGTTTGACAGGCCCGGGACGGTAATATACATAGAGATCGCGAGCGATATTGTCTTCCGAGAGGGCCTCTTGTTGAACTCAAGACCACGAAAAAGTCCCGGATCAACAGGCAATCACTTCCCAGCGAAGCGCGCAAGCTACGTTTCTTTCAAATCTCGTTCAACGAAGAGGTCGTCAAAATAAAAGAGGTCAACATGCCTCCACTTCTTCCGGTTGTGACGGACGGAAATAGTAGGCGCACCCCGGAAAACCTGGAGACTTCTTGCAGCGTCTCCCTATCGCGCCAAGCCTTTGTCGATGTTACCCTGGCCGATTCAGGATCGCATGAAGCGTCGTAGCATCGTTGCGCTCGGTCCGTAGAAGACCTGTTTTGTGCGTCATAGAACCATCTCGGATCAAAACTGTATCTACTAAAATCGGATCACGAACTTCAGCAAACATGCCGAATACTTTCAAAGCCATTCTAGAACGAGACGGACGGCTTCGCCTTCGTGATAAACTCCGTTTCTCTCGTGACAGGAGAGTCCTTGTAACGATACTTGACGAGGAGCCGGGCGAAAGTGAGTCTCAATATTCTTCCAACCTGAGTGAATCGTCTTTGGCCAAGGATTGGAACCGTCCCGAGGAAGATGAGGCATGGCAACACCTGCAGTAGGAAGCGTCGTTCTTGTCCGGTTTCCTTTTTCAGATCTTTCTGATTTCAAACTGAGACCTGCTTTCGTCCTCGCAGATGTTGAACGAAACGATTTCTTGCTTTGTCAAATCACGAGTAGGAAGTATGATGATTCCACTGCCCTTGAACTTTCGGACACCCACTTCAAGCAAGGGAGTTTGCAGAGGAAAAGTTTCATTCGACCTGAAAAGCTGTTCACTGCGAATGAGACCTTGATCGATCGAGAGATTGGATCGTTGACTGTAGATTATTGGAAAACCGTTGTCAATGCGATCGAAGAAATATTAAATCGAAGCATTCCTGAAGGATAATATTTCCGCCCAGATGCGTGGTAGCATCGTTGCGCTCGGTCCGTAGAATGCATTTTATGCTGCCAGGAGCAAATGTCAGTCGTCGTTCGTTTATTGGTAGTATGGAAGCTACAGTGCTTACAAAAGAGGAAATCTTGACGCGCCTACTGCGCCTCGCGCCGGAACTACGCAGCCTGGGTGTTGAGAAGATTGGGCTGTTCGGTTCTTTCGTCCGAAATGAGCCTCACGAACTAAGTGATGTCGATATTCTGGTCGAATTTGCGCCAGGACGCAAGAGCTTCGACAGCTTCATGCATCTCGGCTTTCGTTTAGAGGATATTTTTCAACGCCGCGTAGAACTCGTCACGAAAGAGTCGCTTAGCCCTCACATCGGGCCGCAGATTCTTAAGGAAACCGAGTATGTCTCCCTCCCCGTCCAGTTACCTGCGCCATATTCTCGATGAGATAAGGTATCTGCTTGAGAGTGAAAAGGAACTAACGAAAGAGGCGTTTCTTTCGGACGAAACGAAGAAACGCGCCTTCGTTAGAAGCTTGGAGATCATCGGTGAAGCCACGAAAAAACTTCCCGAGGATTTTCACTCAGCCAACCCAGATATTGAGTGGAGAGCAATCGCCGGAATGCGTGATCGTTTGATCCACGGTTATTTCGGAGTCGACTACGAAATCGTCTGGGATGTTGTCGTAAGCAAACTCCCTGCGTTACGTGATGAGGTCGAGAGACTTCTTTCAGGTGGGAATGATTGATTTCACTATTCCATTTCGTGGGGCAGCAAAACCAGGCATTTCTGTAGGCTCGGACAGCCGAATCCGGCTTCGGGCAGCCATATTTTCTAAGGAGTTCGCGAGAACTCGCCACAGATTGCCAAACCGTTATCTGCACCTCTCCCTTGAAACCATTTCTTCTTCAGTTTGTTGTATTACATTGTATTACAACTTAAAGTGCGATGAAATCAGCAATTACGGTTCGACTTGATAAAGATCTTCAGCAAAAGCTAGACAGGGTGTCGAAAAGACTGGGCAAATCCAAATCTGACATTGTGCGAGATGCATTAAAACGGCAGCTTGCATTACTGACGTTCGAGAAACATCGCGAGACGGCAATGCCTTTTGCTGAAGCTCGTGGGTTCTTTACAGATGAGGATGTATTCAAGGAGGTCTCTTGAGGATCGCGCTGGATACTAACGTACTTATCGGTGCCTACACGGCGCGTGGCCTCTCATCTGATGTCTTTAGGTACATCCTGGTAGATCACGATCTCATACTTTCTGAAAAGGTCCTCAGCGAGTTTGCCCGGATTATCGAGACTAAGTTTGGTCTGCCGAAAAAATATGTTGCCGATTTTCTCAGAGAGTTACGGCAACATCATATCGAATCGTTTCCTACGGGCGATGTCTCGTTCGAAATAGTGAGAGATCCAGATGACCGAGTGGTGCTTCAATCTGCCATCGACGCTAGCGCTACGGTACTAATTTCAGGAGATCGCGATCTGCTTGATGTTCGCGATGAAATATCACAGATCAAGATCCAAACTCCCCGAGAGTTCTGGGAATCCCTCAGAACGGGCAAATAACAAGCCCATATCAAGAGGAAGAAGTCAAACGAAGCCGGAAAAACAGAGATGCTATTCCTGGAAGTACTTGTCAATCACCCACTGGGGCTGGTGGCGATCGGGACGCCTTTCGAACGATGTATGGTCGAATTCCATTGATACCAGGGAGTCAACCCACAGCGGATGTGGATCGTCCATATCCGCGTGCTGTGTCTGCATGAGCGCCATGAGTCTGGATACCTGGTCGGAATAAGCAGAATCGCCCGCTAGATCGTTCATTTCGAACGGATCATTCTGGAGATCAAACAACTGCATGCGATCGATTTTTGGATAGCGTATGAGTTTCCAGCGCTCATCTCGCACGCTTCGCTGCAGATCCTCATAAACCGTATACAACACGTCTCTGGTCTCTGTTGAACTGCCTCGCCAGATTTCTGCGAGGTCATGGCCTTCAACTCCGTCGGGCAGGCTCGTCCGGGTCAGGTCGGCAATCGTAGGAAACAGATCAAAGAGCATGACCAGGGCGTCGGACTCACCCGCCGGGATGCCGGGACCCGCGATTGCTGTGTTAATTGCACATTTTTTGGAACAAAAACATATGTGTTACATATATAGTATATGAGATTTAAGTCCCGATACAAATACCGTCTGTATCCAAACCTGGAGCAGAAGAAAGCTCTGGCCAATACGTTTGGATGTGCTCGGTATGCGTTCAACTGGGCATTGAATCTAAGGATCGCTGAGCCCATGTCGTATAACGAGTCCAGTGCCCGTCTTACGGCGCACAAGAAAGAGACCGACTGGCTCGGTGAGGTATCGTGTGTACCTGTACAACAGGCACTCAGGCATCTCAATACGGCTTTCCTTGGTTTGAAGCATGGGCGCGGGTTTCCGCGCTTCAAGTCGAAGAAGAACCGGCAGAGTGCCGAGTTCACTCTCTCGGGCTTCAAGCTTAAGTATAGCAAGCTCCATCTCGGAAAGACTCCCGGCCCGATTAAGGTGAGATGGTCGAGAGAACTTCCGTCAGAACCGACAACGGCCACCGTGACTCTTGAGCCAGATGGTAGGTATTTCGTGACCTTCGTTGTTGAAGTCGAAGCAGTCATGCTCCCTGCGACAGCCAAGCAGGTAGGCATTGATCTTGGTTTGACTGATCTGATTGTCACGAGCAGCGGCTTCAAGTCGGGGAACCCGAGAAATCTTCGGAATCTGCAGGGGAAGCTCGCCCTGGAGCAGCGCAGACTGTCACGAAAACAGAAAGGCTCGCGCGCTTGGGATAAGCAGCGCCGCAAGGTTGCCCGAGTCCATTCACGAATTCGAGATCGCCGGAAGGACTTTCTTGATAACCTCTCAACAGAACTGGTTCGCAAGAACGACCTGATTGTTGTTGAGGACCTCAGAGTAGCGAACATGCTTAAGATGAGATCCCTTTCCAAAGCGATCTCTGACGCAAGCTGGTCCATGTTCGTGCGCATGCTCAAATACAAATGCGAGCTGAGCGGGAGAGTGTTCTTGAAGGTGAATCCGGCATATACATCAAGAATGTGCTCTGACTGCGGCAAGATTGCCGAGTCGATGCCGCTGGAGGTTCGCACGTGGAAATGCGAATGCGAAGCCGAGCATGATCGTGATATAAATGCTGCCATCAATATTTTGCGGTCGGGTATGACCGTGTATGCTTCTGGAGGGAACGTAAGTCCTCAGCCCGCTTTGGCAACTTGAGGTTGATCCCGATGAATGAAGAATCCCCGGGTTCACCCGGGGA
>CAZGOS010000148.1:0-7708 GCA_964527795.1 uncultured Rhodothermales bacterium
ACGGATATCCTTCGCAACGGGCTTTCGATCATGCCGGCTCCATGGTCGGTATTTTCCAGGAACCAGCCGATCTATCTCTACTTCGAGGTCTACAATCTCGCACTCGATAACGACGGAGTTGCGAACTACCAGATTGAGGCTGCTCTTGCACCGAAAAAGAAGGACAACGTTATCGGGAATCTGCTAAAAGGGATCTTTGGCGGGGGAGATCGCGGCGTTGCCGTATCCACCCCGATTCAGGTGTCGAGTGCCAATGATGGACAGTACCTCATTCTCGACGCAACCAACCAGGAACCGGGACTCTACACACTGGTTTTGCGTATAACAGACCAGGTCACGGGCGATAAATTGGATCGCGAGCAGGACCTGTTCCTGGAATAAACCTCAGAGCTCACTGGCTAATTTCTGCACTCGGGTGTCCATTTCCTGGACGTTTCCAGCCATATTCTTTTTATAGAGCACTACCTGCTCAAGCAGATCGGGATTGCAGGTGGCGAGGATCTGAACGGCCAGAACAGCTGCGTTTTTTGATCCTCCAATTGCTACAGTTGCTACGGGCACCCCGCTGGGCATTTGAACCGTAGCCAACAGCGCATCGAGCCCTTTTAAATTTCCCGAGGCAATCGGCACACCGATTACCGGAAGCGGACTGCATCCTGCCAGCACTCCGGCGAGATGTGCCGCCATTCCCGCGCCGGCGATAATCACTTTCACGCCTTTTCCGTGGGCTTCCTCCGCATATATCTTTGCAGCATCGGGCGTGCGGTGGGCGGAAAGTACGCGGGTTTCGAACGGAATATCGAAGTCCTTTAAAATGCGGGCGCCGCCCTCCATCACGGGCCAGTCAGACTCGCTCCCCATCAAAATTCCAACAAGCGGCTGCTGCACAGTTTCCATCGTGTATTTATATGATTTTCGTGGATGTGATAAACAACTATCTGTTCAGGTAATCCTGTTGCAGGAAATCCGATCCGATCATGGAGCATCCGTGGACGCTGTTCCCGAAAGCATTCGATCGAGTTGGAATTCGTCCTCAACCAGTACCATTCTGGCTTTGGATCCTTCGAAAGGCCCGACAATACCTGCATCCTCCAGCTGATCGATGAGTCTTGCCGCGCGCGCATAGCCTACCGACAGTTTTCGCTGCAGAAGTGAAACCGAGCCCTGCTGACTTCGAACGATTATATGGGCTGCTTCAGTGAACAATTCGTCACGATCCGAGCTCCTCGACACGCCGGAAACGCTCGAAGAGTCAGCAAGCTCGAGCGACGGAAGTAAATACGGTCCTTCACCATGCTGAGAGCCGGCAAAACGAGTGATTCGATCGACTTCGTCAATTGATACAAACGGTCCCTGCAATCGCGTAATATGACTTCCCGACATATAGAGCATGTCACCGTTTCCGACGAGACCCTCTGCTCCGTTTTGATCCAGAATCGTTCTCGAGTCAATCTTGGATGCGACCTGGTAGGCTATACGCGAAGGGAAATTCGCTTTGATCAGACCCGTAATGACATCGACTGACGGCCGTTGCGTAGCGAGTATCAAGTGTATACCCACTGCGCGTGACATCTGGGCAAGACGAGCGATGGGGGCCTCGATGTCCTTTCCGGCTGTCATCATCAGATCAGCCAGCTCGTCGACAATGATGACGATATAGGGAATCTTGTTGTACCCGTCTTCACTCTTAAGAATGCCGCGTTCAACAGCGTTGTTATACTCCTTCAGGCTCCGGACCTGCGCTTCACGAAAGATGTCATAGCGCCGTTCCATTTCTTTTTCGCAACTGCGAAGTGTTCCAAGCGCCTGATCAACATCGGTGATGATGACCTCGCTCGCCTCAGGTGGCAATGCCATGTAATGAGAAGTGATATTGGCATATGCCGCCAACTCGATCTTCTTGGGATCGATCATGACGAACTTGAGAAGAGAGGGCGGACAGGAAAAGAGCAGCCCGGCGATAAACGTATTCAGCCCGACGGATTTACCGGATCCTGTTGCGCCCGCGATCAACAGGTGAGGCATGCGGGTCAGATCTTCCATGATTGTTTCACCCTCAATGGATTTGCCAAGGATGAGGGGGAGCTCCATGGTATTCTGCGAGAATCGCGTCGTACCGATTATATCGCGGATCCGCACAAGTTCTCGGTGTCTGTTGGGAATCTCGACACCAATGGCGGATTTGCCCGGAATCGGAGCAATCATGCGAATTCCTCGGGCAGCCATGGCCATCGCCAGGTCGTTCTCAAGGGCGGTGATGCGGCTGATTTTGATGCCAGGTGCAGGAGTCAACTCGTACATTGTCACCGTCGGTCCAACTATTGCGTCGATGGCGGTAATTTCGATGTTGTACGTCTCGAGTTTATCCAGCAGGATCTGTTTGTTTTCCGCAAGCTCTTCGTAATCGATCTGGTGTTCTCGATCCTCCCTGACGTCGAGAAGGTCAAGGTCGGGCATGTCAAACGGGTACTCAGTCGCCGGAGCGTTCGCTGATCGGTGCAAGTCTTCGGTCAGTTCTTCTGTGACCTGCTGACGCACATGCATCTCAACGTCGGCGGTCATGACCTCCTCGAGCAGATCGGTGGGATCGGGAATGCCCGAAGGCAGATTCTCGCGAGGCAGGTCCTCACCGGCATGCGCGATATAGGGTTCGGGCGCCTTTGGCTGGTTCGACCGCGGAGTGTCGCGAATTGTATCCAGGCGTCGCGATCGTTCTCCAGTCTTCCTCTCGTATTCTTTTTCACGTACGAGCCGTTCTCTTTTTTCCAGACGCCCCCTCTTCCTGTCCTCCCGAGTAGCCCACCAATCATCAATTCGATCTCTGATTACTCCGAGACCCGCTTCGAATCGGTCAATAGTGCGCTGGATATCGTGGTCGACCAGAAGAAGGGCGGTAACGGTTAGAATGAGTACGAACATGACCAGCGAACCAGCCGTGCCGAGTAGCTGTTGCATCCAAACGGCCAGTCCGAGGCCCCATGCGCCGCTCCAGACGAGCAGTTCGGACTCCAGTACGATGGAAAACCAGCCCAGTAACGAAGCGATCAGCAGAGCCACTACGGCCATAAGGCCGGTCACCAGAGGCACGTATTCAGCCGATCGGTTTCGCAGCCAGACATAGCCCCAACCAAATATGGACAGTGGAAGTAACAGGACACAGTAGCCGAGGAAACCTGGCACGAGCAGATGGGCAATTTCGGCTCCTATCAATCCAAGCGCATTGGCCGGAAGCTCGTTTCCGGGTTCGAAGAGTGAATCCCACCATGAGAAACGTCTGGCGAGTGGTTCATCGACAGACGAATACGTTAGAATTGACAGCGTAACGAGAAGAGCGAGCGTCATCAGAATCAGGCCCAGAATCTCTCGTTTCCGTTGCGGCGAAATAAAAGGAGATTTTTCCGCCTGCTTACCGCGACCGCGGTTTCTTTTAGAGACCGTTTTTCCCATGAAGAAAAACTAAGCAGCCCGGCGGGCTATTCCAATGTTACGTTGGGTCATCTTCGCGAAGACGGTTGTGCGCCCGACGTATTACATTATTTAATCTTATGAAATGGAGGACGTTCGACGGACACCTCGAAACTGCGCGAACGAGAAATAACGGAGAGCATCGATCCTGGAGTCGTGAATTCGGGTTCGTTCGGCACGTAGCCCAAACCGATGCCGCGGCGCAGAACCGGCGATTGTGTTCCACTGGTAACGATACCAATGGCAGTGCCATCGGGGCCTTGTATCTCATCTCCATGTCGAGGAATACGACGTTCTTCAGCCACGAATCCAACCAGTTTGCGGGAAGGCCCGGATGCCTTGACGGACGTAAGGGCCTGTTGGCCGATGAAAGCGTCTTTGTCCAGTTTTGTGAGCCACCCCAGGCCGGCTTCCAGTGGATTTGTCTCCGCCGTAATGTCATTTCCATAAAGACAGAAGCCCGACTCCAGTCGCAGCGTATCGCGGGCGCCCAGTCCCACCGGTTTGATGCCGAATTCCTTGCCGGCTTCCATCACGGACTGCCAGATGGCAGGGGCCGCCTGAGCGTCGCAGTATATCTCCAGACCCGTTTCGCCTGTGTAGCCCGTGTGCGAAAGGATTGCCCTTTCGCAGCCAAAGAAGCTTCCGCTTCCCAGTTCGACGAAATGATAGTATTTCAGATCGTCAATGGAACCAGGTGCAATTTTGGAGACCGTTGCAAAAGCATCGGGTCCCTGAACGGCCAACAGCGCGATTTCATCCGAGAGATTCTCGAGTGTTGCTCCGGTTTCGTTCTGGCGCAGCATCCAGTCATAATCGGTTGTGATGTTGGCGGCATTGATAACAAGCATATACCGTTCGCACGAAAGTCGGTATACGAGAAGGTCGTCGACGATTCCTCCATCCGGGGTACACATGACCGTATACATGGCTTTACCATCGTGAAGCCTGGACGCATCATTGGTTACCAGGTACTGCACGAAGGCAAATGCGTCGCTTCCGGTTACGAGCACTTCACCCATATGGCTGACATCAAATACACCCACACTCTCTCGAACCGTGGTATGTTCGTCGATGATACCACTGTATTGCACCGGCATCTCGAAACCGGCAAAGGGCATCATTCGTGCTCCTAAGGCCACATGTATGTCGTACAACGATGTTTTAGCATTCATGCTTGAAGGCTCCATATTCGCTTCACTTCGAATGGCATTGCGAAGGGCATTGCGAATGGCATTGCGAATGCTATTGCGAATGCTACTGCGACCGGCGATGATGATACGCAGGGTCTTTTCTATGCGCAACGAACGCGCGTCCAAGTCATACCGCTTTCACGCAATATGTCAGAGTCGATGAACCCGGTATCCGGCTTGCGTAAGCACGGTACGGGCGTATTCGGCTGCTTTCTCATTTTCCAGCCCAATACGAAACGTGCCGCCGGTGCCTTCTCGAATTTTGAGCAGTTCGATGTCCTTGATATTCAGATCCGCCTCAGAGAGTCGACCCGTCATGTCGAAAATCGCACCCGGCCTATCCGAGACGAAAACGAAAAGTTCTGAGAGGGGTCGAAGAAAGCCTTTCGAACGCTGAGGAATCGATGTGCGGGTTTTCTCCGCGGCATTGAACAGGGATTCGATCGCATCGTAATCACCGTTCTCCAGATAAGTACGAAGTTCGTTCAACTCAATCGACAGACTGTCGAGCGCCTCCTGTATCCGAGCAGAATTCGTGACAAGAATTTCTTCCCAGATCTGAAAGGATGAAGAGGCAATCCGTGTCATGTCCCTGAAACCACCCGCGGCCAGCTGGACCATCTCAGGATCCTGTGAAGTCCGTTTTCCGACTGCGTTGACAAGCGCAATGGCAAGGAGCTGAGGAAGATGACTGATGCGGGCTGCAATGCGATCATGCTTCTCAGCGTCCATAAGCAATACGCGCCCACCAGTCGCTTCAATCAGCTCGATGAAATCGTGTCGGTGACTCTTAAACACATCGCCGTCGATCCCTGACGGAGGACAGAGCACGTACGTTGCGTTTTCAAAAAGAAATTCGTCTGCGTGGTTGATGCCACTCTTTTCCGTGCCCGTCATCGGATGGCCGCCGATGAACCGAGACGGATTGTCTAAAGCTTCATTGGCCGCCTGAACCAGTGGTACTTTTACGGAACAGACATCCGAAATTATCGCATCCTGCTTAATGTGTGGGGCTATCTCCGGAATCAGGTTTACACATTCAAGAACCGGCGCGCAAAGCATGACAAGATCAGCATCGCGTACACTTTCAACCACGGACGAGGCGCGCAGCGTAATGGCGCCACGATCGATTGCCCTGTCAAGTACGTCGGTCGAATCGATTCCAGTGATGTGCAGGTCGGTTCGGGTCCGTCTGAGAGACAGACCGAACGATCCACCCATCACGCCTAGTCCAATAATGCTAATTCGTTTAATCATGTGCGAAGAACACGTCAAGTTCGCAGATGTTCAGAGAACGCCCTATACCCTGAGTGCGTCGTCACGCTATATTTTCAGGCAGTTGATTTCGTAAACGATACAAAGGAATAAACGATGGCCACTCAACACCTCAATCCGGACGATCTTTTTCTTTTCGAATCAACGCTCGGTGAAGAAGAAACACTCATTATGGAATCAGCGCGAGAATATGCGCAAAGCCGGTTGGAGCCACGGGCACTCGAAGGAAATCAGCAAGCCATATTTCACGATGAAATTCCGCTTGAGATGGGAGAACTGGGTCTGCTGGGTGCGACGATCGGAACAGAGTACGGCGGCTCCGGGGTCACTCAAACGGCATATGGCCTCATTGCGCGAGAACTGGAACGGGTCGATTCAAGCTATCGCTCGTTTGCATCTGTGCAATCCTCTTTAGTCATGTTTCCCATCGATAAATTCGGGTCTAAAGCGCAACGCGAAAAATACTTGCCCGGTCTGGCGCTGGGAGAATTGATTGGCTGTTTTGGTCTGACCGAACCGGACCACGGTTCCGACCCGGGCTCTATGACAACTACGGCTCTCAAAACGGATGGAGGCTGGATCCTGAACGGGGCCAAAATGTGGATCACGAACTCATCCATCGCCGACATCGCCATTGTCTGGGCCCAGGCAAAAGAGTCACTGTCCGATAAGCCGGTGATCCGCGGTTTCATTCTCGAGAAAGAGATGAAAGGGTACTCCGCGCCGATTACGCACAACAAGATGTCGCTCAGAGCCTCGGTGACCGGTGAAATTGTGATGCAAGACGTTTTTGTACCAGATGAAAATCTGCTCGAAGACGCGATAGGGCTCAGAGCAGCATTCGCCTGTTTAAATAGCGCTCGATATGGAATTGCCTGGGGCGCGGTGGGCGCTGCCGAAGATTGTTACAGGCGTGCCCGCCGATATGTAATGGAGCGAAAGCAGTTCGGTTATCCGCTTGCAGCGACACAGCTCATTCAGACCAAGCTGGCGGACATGGCCACGGAAATCACGAAAATGCAGCTTCTGGCGCTTCGCTTGGCTGAGCTGAGTGATGCCGGAGAGGCGCTTCCGGCCATGGTGTCGCTTGCTAAACGAGCGAATTGTGGCTCGGCGCTGCACATCGCGCGAACGGCTCGCGACATGCTGGGGGGAAACGGCATTACCGGCGAATACCGCGTGATTCATCATATGGTAAATCTTGAGAGCGTCAATACGTATGAAGGCACGTACGATATTCACGGACTGATTATCGGAAGGGCGTTGACGGGCATTCAGGCTTTCACGCCGAGAGGCAATGATGTCTAAAAAGATGTCTAGAAAGATGTCTGATTCGAGCGCATTAGGGTATATTCATTGGCTGTTTCCGTCCGTAACAAAGACGATTGACGCAGCGTAGGGATTAATTATTCAGATCGTTGACGAGGTCGTTGAGTAGGTCGTTCAGAAAACCACCTGACAAAACGGAATTATGGCACCTGTACTCATTGTATTAATTGTTTTCATGTCGGTGCTGGCCATCGTCAAAATGAGCTTCGATTGGAGCAGAGCGCACAAGGCTCGTCTTGGCGATGGTGGAAGCCTACGCACCAGCGAGCTGAAACAGCTCATCAGGGAAGCCGTCGGCGAAGCGCTTGAGCCCGTTATTGACCGGCTGGACGAGCAGGATAGACGTCTGACCGATAACGATCGGTTGCTGCTGGATGAACCCTCATCCGAAACGCTGACCGAGGAATCAGACGATTAGTACGTATGTTCCGAGTCCATGAACCAGT
>CAZGOS010000149.1:0-3765 GCA_964527795.1 uncultured Rhodothermales bacterium
GGACACCCCCGCAACCACTCATCGGAAGACGCACTGTGAACTACGGTACAGCCTGCACCATAGTTACAGTTCATAGTGAAAACAAAGAAAGATTCGTTACATGTGCGAATATTTTTTCTGAAAAGCCTCTGAATGTGTTTTCTGAGCGAGGGGCATTGTTTCAGCCATGCACGTACGAGTGCCCTATTCGAAGAAGTCTGGCGCGAGCCCTGCCCATTCCTGTTCAGGTAATTGAGCTCGCATCTCCTATTTTTCCAAGCGCATAAAACTCGACTGCAATGGTGAACATTCTTACCAGACTGGCTCACGCTGAATGTGAGATTGACCCCGAGACTGCCGCTCTGATTCCCCCGGTACACCTTTCCACCACGTACGAACGGAATCCCGACGGCACATATCCTCATGGCTTCAAGTATGCCCGGGACGGGAATCCAACACGCGCGCAATTAGAGAAGTCGTTGGCGGCGATTGAAGGAGGTTTTGCATCCAGGGCCTTCCCCTCCGGAATGGCAGCCTGTAACGCGGTGCTGCAGGCCTTGCCGTCCGATGCCCACATACTGATTCCGGACGACGTGTATCACGGTTTTCGACGTCTTGTTGTCGAACAGTTTGAGAATCGTGGCATGCGAGTAAGCACAGTCGATATGACGGATCTGGAACACGTGCAAGACACAATGCAGGCAGACACGGCGATGATCTGGGTCGAATCGCCATCGAACCCTCTTCTCAGGATTTCAGATATCCGGAGACTTGCCGCCATGGCAAAGCAGCACGACGCTCTCTTGATCGTCGACGGGACGTGGACGACACCTCTTCTTCAGAAACCATTCGAACTGGGTGCGAACGTGGTAGTGCATTCGCTGACTAAATACATGGCCGGCCACTCGGACGTGCTTGGAGGTGCGATAATAGTCCGGGACGAGTCAGACTATTTTCACCGCATCGCGCGTTATCAGCAGCAGTCAGGCGCCGTACTTGATCCATTTTCGTCCTGGCTCACGATAAGGGGATTACGGTCCCTCGGCGTCCGTCTTGCCCATCAGTGTGCGTCCGCGAAACACGTGGCAGCCTTTCTGTCCTCGAACGGTGGCGTAAAGAAGGTATTCTACCCTGGTCTTGCCTCGCATCCCGGTCACGGACTTGCTGCGTCGCAAATGGCTGATTTTGGCGCCATGCTCTCGTTTACCGTCGATGGTGATCAAAGCCGTGCCCTGTCGGTCGCAGCCATGACACGAGTATTTACGCGAGCTACCAGTCTTGGAGGAACGGAAAGCCTCATCGAACACCGCGCCTCCATGGAGGGACCTGAAACAACGACGTCTCCTTCCTTATTAAGGCTATCGATCGGTCTTGAGCATCCGGGCGATCTCGTCGACGATCTCGAAAACGCCCTTACCAAGTCTTAGTTTGCAGGCCCTTTTCGCGCAGCGTAGTTTCGCTCGCTGAGACTGAAAAACGTGCTTCCGATTATAAGTAAGCCTCGAATCCGCATGAGACTTCCGTTCTTTCTTGCCAGGCGTTTTGTGGCCGCCGAATCGGTTGAAGGAACGCTCCCGGTAGCGGCATCGCTCCACGAAAAAGGACTGCACGTTACGCTTGACCGGCTCGGAGAATACATAAACGATCCATCACTGGCGAAAGCCGCTCGAGACGGCTACATCGACCTTGTCAAAACGATCGCGACCTCGGATAGCGGTATCGATCACAATATCTCGATCAAGTTGTCCATGCTCGGTCAAAAAATCGACGAGTCATTTTGCAGAGACAATTTGATTCAGTTGCTTGATGCAGCGCGTGAGTACGACACGTTCGTTCGCCTGGACATGGAAGGTTCCGATGTGACGGCGTCCACGCTGGAGATATTCGAGCACGTTCATTCCACTTACCCCGAGAACGTTGGTATTGTGCTTCAGGCCTACCTCAAAAGAACAAAAGAGGATATCGAGAGGATGTGCGATCTCAATGCCTGCGTTCGTTTATGCAAGGGAGCATACAGGGAACCGAAGGCTATCGCTCATCAGGACATGAGCGTTATCAGAGATCGATTTTCCGAGTACATGGAATTGCTGCTCGCCGGAGGCCATTACCCTGCCATCGCGACGCACGATGATATCCTGATTGAACGCACGAAGCAGTACGCATCCTCAAATGGCGTCTCAAGTTCGAGATTTGAATTCCAGATGCTATTTGGAATTCGACCGTCGACCCAGACCGCTATCGTTCGGGAGGGATACAATATGCGTGTCTATATCCCTTTCGGAAAGATGTGGGTACCATACTTCTCGCGCCGCCTGCGTGAGCGAAAAGAAAATGTATTTTTCGTCCTGAGAAATCTGTTCAGGCGATAAGCTCGGGCGCCCTTCAGCCGCCGCGCTCGGCCATCCACCGCTCGGCATCGATGGCCGCCATGCATCCCGTTCCTGCAGCGGTCACAGCCTGCCGGTAGACGTGATCCTGGGCGTCGCCGCAGGCGAATACGCCATCGACATTGGTATACGTGCTGTCGGCTCGGGTTTTGATATAACCGGTCTCGTCCATGTCGAGCCAGTCGTTGAAAACGGCAGTGTTCGGCGTATGCCCTATGGCAAGAAACAGTCCCTGTACTCCGAGCTCACGGGTCTCCCCGGTCTGCGCGTGCCTGATCGACAGGCCGGTTACTTCCTCATCGCCGAGCACATCTTCCACTACGGTATCCCAGACAAACTCAATTTTCTCCTCCTTGAAAGCACGCTCCTGCATGATTCTGGACGCGCGCAGTTCGCTGCGACGATGTATTACGTATACCTTCGTGGCAAAGCGCGTCAGGAAAAGTGCTTCTTCCATCGCGCTATCCCCGCCGCCAACGACGGCGACTTCCTGATCTCGGAAGAACGCTCCGTCGCACGTTGCACAAGCGGATACGCCGTGACCGAGCAGTCTCTTTTCGTTTTCAAGGCCCAGATAACTCGCTGATGCACCGGTGGAGATAATGACGGCGTCTGCGATAACGGGCGTCTCCTGGTCGATGACGATTCTAAACGCAGGTCCCGAGAAGTCCACCGACGTCACGGTTCCGTATCGAAGGTCCGCCCCGAAACGCTGCGCCTGCTGCTCGAATTTCATCATCATATCCGGACCCATAATGCCGTCGGGAAAACCAGGAAAATTCTCGACATCGGTGGTCATAATAAGTTGCCCACCGGGTTCCGGACCCTGAAATACGACAGGTTCAAGATTGGCCCTGGCCGTATAAAGAGCTGCCGTCAACCCCGCGGGCCCGGTACCGATGATAACGACCTTCTGGTGCTCCGCTGATGAGAAATCAACGCCTTTCATCTTAAACAGCCTGGTTTATCAGATTTTCGAGTTTATCGGACAACGTCTTTTTCGGAGCTGCGCCGATCAGCTGATCGACCACCATTCCGTCTTTAAAGAATAGAAGGGTTGGAATGGAACGAACTCCAAAATTCATGGCTACTTTGGGATTGAAATCTACGTCCAGCTTCGCCAGCTTCGCCCGTCCCTCGAAATCTTCTGCAAGCTCTTCGATAATAGGCGCAATGATCCGGCACGGGCCACACCAGTCCGCCCAGAAATCAACCAGTACCGGCTGATCCGATTGCAGAACCTCGCTCTCAAAAGTATCGTCTGTAACTTCTACGTATTTGGCGTCCTGTGCCATATTAATTCCCCCCGGAATTTCGGGATTATACAGTTGTTGAATCTTCTAACGGCTTGGGCTTGGTTGCCCATTTCGTCAAAGTGTTACGGTCAAACGAGCTCCCA
>CAZGOS010000149.1:3865-7694 GCA_964527795.1 uncultured Rhodothermales bacterium
GTCTTTCCAATCAGGCCACTTCGTCAGTTCATGTATGAAGGAATGGCATCCTCGTACACGTTTCTGAGTTCGGCAGGGGCCAATCTGACAGTCTGTACTCCATTTACAGAGATAGACAGCGGCCCATCCGTCACGCGCCCGATTACGCTTGCCGACACGCCGACTTCCTCTGCGATTTCATGCACCCGATCCAGATCCACTGAATCGACGGACAATACGATTCGCGACTGGGCTTCCCCGAACAGCACGGCGTCTAAACGTACGCTGTTATCGGCATCCAGTTCGATGTCGGCTCCCAGGTCCGGCGAGGCAATGGCGCTCTCTGCCAGGCACACGGCCAGGCCTCCATCCGAAACGTCATGGGCGCTACGAATCAACGCCTCCCCAATCATGCGGCGACAGGCATCTTGCACCGCTACTTCTTCTTCCAGGTGAAAGTGGGGAGCATCGCCCGCTGTCCGGCCGTGAATGACGTGCAGGTACTCGCTCGCGTTGATATCGTTTTTGTGAATCCACGCCGGAGGCGAAACGAGCACGACGATATCCGCCTTCGACTTGAACGCTATGGTCGTCGCATCACGGTCAACGTCTTCCACGACTCCCAGCATGCCAATGGTCGGCGTCGGAAAAACGGCTCCTTCCGGATTCTCATTGTAGAAAGAGACATTGCCACCCGTAACCGGCGTTTCCAGTGCCCGGCACGCCTCACCCATTCCCGTCAAGGCCTCTTTGAAGACCCAGTAAACCTCCGGTTTATAGGGATTCCCAAAATTGAGACAATTAGTAATTGCGACGGGGCTTCCCCCTGCACATACGACGTTCCTGGCAGCCTCGGCTACGGCGATCTGGCCTCCTTTACGTGGATTCAGATAGACGTAGCGACCGTTGCAATCTGTCTTTACGGCCAGTCCACGATCAGAACCTTTCAGGCGAATAACGGCGGCATCCGATGGACCAGGTCCGACAATCGTATTCGTACGGACCATCGTATCGTACTGTTCATACACCCATCGTTTTGAAGCGATGTTTGGTGAACCCATCAGCTCCGTGAGTACGTCGGAAGCGTTATCTTCCGTCACGTCCAAAACCTGATCGGAATCAAATGCCTCTGTTTCATCCAGGTATCGAGGGCGAAGTGTTTCCCTCTCGTATACCGGTGCACCGCCACCGAGAACCAGGTGATCGGCCGGAACGTCCGCCACAACCTCTCCTTTCCAGAGTACGCGAACGCGTTCATCATCCGTGACCTCGCCAATCTTTACGGCGTGGAGGTCCCATTTATCAAAAATGCCTGCCAGCGTCTCTTCTCGTCCGGCCCGGCAGACGATGAGCATGCGTTCCTGACTTTCGGAGAGCATGATTTCATACGGCGTCATGCCTTCCTCTCGAATCGGAACCCGGTCGGCGTGTAGCACCATGCCCGACTTGCCTTTTGCGCTCATTTCGCACGACGAACAGGTCAAACCCGCAGCCCCCATATCCTGGATGCCCACGACGCCCCCACTTGCTATGGCTTCGAGCGTGGCTTCCAGAAGCAGTTTTTCCGTAAAGGGGTCACCCACCTGCACGCTGGGTCGTTTCGCTTCGCTTTCGTCCGATATTTCTTCGGAGGCAAAAGTCGCTCCGTGAATTCCGTCCCGACCTGTGGCCGATCCCACAATAAAAACAGGATTTCCAACGCCTTCCGCTATCGCTGACGCCGTTTCCCCCACTTTCACGATGCCGACACTCATGGCATTCACGAGGGGATTGCCTTCGTAGGAGGGATCGAAATAGACGTCGCCTGCCACGGTTGGAACGCCGAAGGAATTCCCATAATCACCGATACCACGGACGACGCCGTCGAAAAGATACCGCACGCGTGGGTTATCGAGTGAGCCAAAGCGAAGTGAATTGAGCGAACAGATCGGACGCGCGCCCATCGTGAAAATATCTCGCTGGATGCCACCCACACCTGTTGCGGCTCCCTGATAGGGTTCGACAGCAGATGGATGATTGTGCGATTCGATCTTGAACGCGACGGCCAGACCGTTCCCTACGTCTACGAGTCCGGCATTTTCTTCACCCGCCGCGACGAGTAGGGCCCTGCCTTCCCTGGGCAGTTTCTTCAGTAGTGCAATCGAGTTCTTATACGAGCAGTGCTCGCTCCACATCACAGAGTAGATTCCGAGTTCTACGAACGTCGGTGTACGTCCCAGCGCCTCCAGAACCCAACCGTACTCCTGTTCCGTCAGTCCATGTTCGAGCGCGAGTTCGAGATTAACCTCAGGCTCTCTCAGTACGGCTGTCGTCATTCAGGGAAAGGAGAATATGATCGTTGAAATGAAAATCTCAAGCGCGATTTTCGAGCGGGGTGAAAATACACATTCGGGAATCGATATCTGATTAAGATTCGATCCATATCACAGCAGTGTACCAAATCCCGATGGCCGGATGTGGAAACCGTTACACCCTGGCGCGTGACGGCTCTATCCTTCAAAATCACGCTGAATGTGTAGCACCTGGTATTCTGGTCTTCCAGTAGTACCGGCGAACGGAGGTCGCTCGGTTTCAGCCGCCAACCGTCCTCCAACGTTAATCCTGATCAGCCATGAATTATCGCTACATCACCCGCCCGGCATTTTATCTAACAGCTATTGCTCTTTTTTCCTTCTCAGGATGCGACTCATCCGCCCTCGTCCATCCAACTTCAACGGAACATCTGAAATCTGTGCTTTCATCATCGGTGCGATCTGTTTCCGTACGCCCGGTGATCGGTAAGTCGGGAAGTGACCAACTTGTTCTGAAAATCGCATTTGAGAACAGTGGATCCAGACTGCGCCTGCCTGACGGAATCAATATTCTTCCTCGACGTAAAGGATCGCCAAACGTCGTTATCTATGATGACGGGAAAAAATTCGATGCGCGTGCCCGTGACGGCGTTTATTCCGGGATCGTACCCGACGGTTGCGTGCCGCGCGCGCGCAGTGGTCGCCTCGCGTACGGCAAGGAGATCGAGATTACATGCAAGATCGAGTTCGTGGGACCTGGTGAAGAATGTGGGGCTTTCGGAGAGTGCCCGAAACGCGTACGCCGATCACTGCTGTGGGGGCTGATCGAGTATGAGACGGACATCATTTTCTGCGTCTGCATCGTCGATTGCGAACTCACAAAAAAATAGCTTGATGTTCCTCCTTGCCCCGGTGTTATCGTTCATTAGATAATCGGTAGAATGACGTATAGTATCCAGCGCATGAAAGTCATTGCCTTTCTCTTTGTCGTGATCGGCATTGCCTCCTGGTTTCAGTTTCTGTGGACCTACTGGGTTGAGCACACCATGGATTTCGGCCTCGAAATGATCCTTCTGCCGGCGGGCATAGGACTCTTTCGTCGAAATGAGATCTGGCGGAGAATCTCCATCACGCTCGTAGCGGTCGGAGTTCTCATAGTCGTCGCCGTTCCGATACTCGGTTATACCATCAGTCCCGTGATGAATGTCCGAATTTACGGCACTGTACTGGACCCGAACACCCTTCCCGCCATCGTATTCGTTGTCGTGTACGTACTGCTGTTTCTGGGCTGTTTTGTCTGGATTCTTTTTGCGCTTCGCGACGACGACGTAAAGCGCTTTTTTGCTGAGCATTGAATGATGTGAGCGGCCCGTACACCGGGCCGCCGGTCACGCAGTTCCGGTGCGGCAGCGAACGGTCAGATTAGCCCGCATATCTCACCAACGTATTATTTCAACTGATACGTAGCCTGGAATCGTCTTTGGAACCGGCTCGGTCGAGATTACTCTGGCAAACTGGAGGTATTCCGAACTCGGGGGTCGCATCCCGGCACCAAACAG
>CAZGOS010000150.1:0-7683 GCA_964527795.1 uncultured Rhodothermales bacterium
GTGGGTGATGAAGAGGCGCAGCGTAAGTGTTTGAAGAAGATTTATGAACTAAAAGATAGTGGCAAGACGATTGTGTTGGTCAGTCGACGATCCGGACGTTGATGCGCTGGTTATTGCCGCTCCGGATCACTGGCACGCACCCGCAACCCTGATGGCGCTTCAGGCCGGAAAACATGTCTATGTCGAAAAGCCCTGCGGGCACAATCCGGCCGAAGGTGAAATCCTCGTAGATGCCCAGCGCCGCTATAACCGCGTGGTTCAGATGGGAAACCAGCAGCGATCCGCACCCGAATCAATCGAACTGATCGAGGCAATTCGATCCGGCGTGATCGGACGCCCCTATCTTGCCTGGGCCTGGTATGCTAACACGCGTGAAACGATCGGTACGGGTACGCCGGCTGCAGTTCCGGAGAATCTGGATTGGGATCTCTGGCAGGGCCCGGCACCAAGAACGACGTACAAAAACAACTACGTGCATTATAACTGGCACTGGTTTCAGAATTGGGGGACCGGTGAGATTTGCAATAACGGTACGCACGAGATCGATATGGCACGCTGGGCTCTCGGTGTCGACTTTCCGGTCCGCGTCAATTCGGCAGGAGGTAGATATCACTTCAACGACGACTGGGAATTCCCCGACTCGCAGATCGTAAACTTCGAATTTGAAAACGGTGCGATGATCACCTGGAACGGAAGAAGCTGCAACGGAATGCCTGTGCACGGTCGTGGCCGCGGAGTCACGATCCACGCCGACGCCGGATCTGCAATCCTGGACCGCAACGGGTATATCGTGTATGACCTGGGCAATAAAGAAATCTTGCGCCACACGCGAAGCGGTGGTGGAAGTGCGCTGGATATTCAGGGCGCAGGACGATTAACGGATCACCACATTGCCAACTTCCTCGGAGCCATTCGGGGCCGGAATCGACTGAACTCGCCCATTGAGGATGGCCATAAGAGTGTTCTGTTGTGCCATCTGGGAAACGTGGCACACTATGCCGGTGAATCTCTGGGAATCGGTCCGACGAACGGTCATCCCGTCGAATCTCGACATATGAAGTACTGGGCAAGGTCCTACGAGCCGGGATGGGAGATGAAATTGGACTAGGCAGAGTCACGAATCAAACTCTGTGCACTTAAACGTCTTATGATTATGGGATCACACGGTAGAAGAGAATTCGTTCGAAGATGTGTTGCTGGAGTCTTATTCGCGTCTATTCCGACCCGTGTATTCGCCGGTCCCGGTTCTGCCCGTCGACGAACTTCCAGTGCAGTTCGCCTCGGCGTCGCGTCGTATTCACTGCGTAACCTCAACCGGGAACAGGCGATCGAGACCATCAAGGCGCTGGGAACACCTTTCGTAAGCCTGAAATCGACGCATCTTCCCTACGGGCTGTCTCCGGAAGAAATTACTGAAGCCGTTCGAGAGTACGAGCAGGCAGGGCTTAAAATTGTGAGCGGAGGTGTGATCTATCTGAAGAGGGACGATGACGCAGACATCCGCTTCTATTTCGATTATGCAAAAGCTGCGGGCCTTCCGATGATGGTGATCGGGCCTACGCGCGAGACCCTTCCGCGGATCGAACGATTCGTTCAGGAATTCGACATTCCCGTCGCTATCCATAACCATGGACCGGAGGACGAACATTTTCCTGCACCGTCCGATGCACTTGAGTTCATCAAAGACATGGATGAGCGCATCGGAGTCTGTGTTGATGCCGGGCACACGGCTAGAACCGGAAATGATGTCGTACAGGAAATTGCCGTCTCGGGACGACGGCTGCTGGACATTCACATCAAGGATCTGGCTGATCTCTCTGAAGCTGGGAGCCAGTGCATAGTCGGTGAAGGCGCGATGCCCGTTGCAGATATCTTCAGGCAGCTGATTCGCATGAACTACCCGGGCTACGTCAATCTGGAGTATGAAATAGACGCCGACGATCCACTTCCCGGCATGCTACGGTCGTTTGCATTCATGCGGGGCGTTCTCGCCGGGATTTCGTAGCGAATCCGAGCGTGCCGCTATCCGCCAAGCATAATTCGAATACCGTGGGCAACAGCGTAACCAACATAATTCCCGATTGCGTATCCCAGCATGCCCAGGATTATACCCGGTAGCACCAGATGACGCCATCCTTTGGCCTCCGCCACCGGGACAACCAGCGGCGGTCCGGCTTTTGTCGCTACCGAAGCGATCGTCAAAACACCGAGATCCATTTTGAACAGTCGTCCCGTGCCGAAGAGAAAAGCAAAATGGATGGCCATGATGATGATGACGTATGCAAATAGCACCGGTGAAAGGATGACCGCCTGATAAAAATTGATCAGAGCTCCGACCGCGGCGAAAAAAACATAAAATGCCAGGTCCCCTATTTCCCAGGCACCTTTCAGTCGGCGAATGGGTCCAAATTGCGCAGCGACGAGCGCGAGCGTCGTCACGATGAGAATCGTCGGTACCGATGGAAAGAAGCGATCGACAACAGCGACTTTCAACCAGTTGCTGACCGCCATTATGCCGATTGCGAGAAAGAAAAGTGTGGCCACCTGAACAGGATCCAGCGGTGGCTTTTCGTCCTGTTCTGAATCACCCTCGTCGTCGTCAAAATGCATTTCCCAGCGTTTGGCCACCACATACCTGCCGGCAAGCGCAGCCGGAATAAACATCCACAGTGCGTAGAGTGGAAACAGCGTCAGATTATCTACGGCGTTTGCCGCAGCCAACAGATCCGGATTCCCGACTTCAAGTCCCGTCCACAAAGCGAAGAAATTGAGACTGCCTCCTATGTACGTCCCGGTATAGGGCCCGGCGATGGTCCAGCTCCTTTCTGCCAGAATATTCGAGAGAAAAGGTTCAAGAGTGAGGCTCGCTATAACAACACCAAGCACCGTGCCGATTGTCGCCAGGCCGAAGGCGGCCAGCATCGGGCGACCCGCTTCGAGTACGTCTTTCAGATTCACGGTAAAAAGGATCACACATACTGCGAACGGAACGGTGAAATCAATGAGCAATCCGTAAAGCGGCGCGTCTGTCGGAATCAGACCCAGGTTTGAAAGAATGGCGCACGTAAAAATAATCCACATGATCGTCGAGAGCCTCTCGGCCCAGACGTATCGGTTCACCATCTTCAGGGAAAAATAGATCGCGCCAAGAAGTACGGCCAGAATGGCGAGGGGCTCTTGAATCATGTGGCCTTCTCTTGGTTCAGGGTGACGGAAGAATACGCTCCGGCAATGATGGATTCAAAACGTGCGCGCAGTAGTCTCTTCCGAATGCTGAGGCTGCGTCACGCCCTGATCGCTTCGACGAGCTTCATCAGATCGTCCGCGACGTTAGCCACGTTGTATGAATCGTCGACGTGAGATCGCCATGTGTTCGCCCGTTTTGCATCAAGACCTGACCATCGAAAGCATCATTTTGAACCGCTGCACAGCCTTCACGGCGTGCGGCACGCCTGCTGGAAGTACAATCGTTTCACCGGCGACCACACGGTGTCCGGTGTCAGAAATTCGAATAGCGGCTTCGCCATCAAAAACGTAAACCAGTGCGTCGAATGGAACCGTGTGCTCGCTCAGATCCTGGCCACTGTCAAAGGCGAATACGGTGACGGATCCGCCTGTGCTCTTGATCATGGTTCGGCTAACAATTGCGTCGTCCTGGTAATGAATCAGATCGTTCAGGTTAGCCGGCCCTGGATCCGTGATGATATCTGTCATGTGCCTCGAATGCGTATTGAAATTATTGGGTGTGCTTTTCTCGCGTGAGCTTGATCACCATGACTTCTCGGGGTAATACCCTAAGTGACAGCTATCGCTCTTACGGATACGGGCCCGCTACTGTTACTGTCGCCGGTTAGAATGCGCCTCAAATACCCGACCTGTCCAACGTGGAGAGCCAGATGAGTGCATAAGTGAATTAGAAATAATCTCGTGTTCTGCTTACAGCCTCCCACCAGCTCGGGATACTCGCCATTTAGCTCACTCTCGGGTACGGAGGGCACGATTTCGTCGATCGTATCCATCGTGTCTTTGAGTTCGTCAATGAGCGCCTGTCTTGTCGCCGAGCGCTCACTGAATTCCGCCGGGCGATTACGAACGTACTCCGTCCCGCCCAATACGGCCCCGATAAAGTGTTTGAGATTACCGCACACATGAAGCACCAGTGTGCCGGCAGGATTGGTGATGCCTTCCGGCGTTTTCCATATCGTCTCGTCGTCGGCAAACATGGCAATCTCTCGCGCCATCGTTTCCAGATCACGTACCAGTAACGATCGAATGTCGTTCAGAATAGGATTCATGGCAGATGATGATTTTGGCGAACTCGAAAATGTATTGAATGAGTAAACATATGAATCTCAGGCTAAGAGAATGTTTTGACTTCCCTTTCTCACGTATGCGCCTATATTGTATATATGTTCTGTCAGAACAATATGCTGCGGGGCAGAGCGGCACGCCATTTTGGGGCACGTCATGCTGTCGATACAACATATACGATACGGTCCCGTTATAGCCGTCACAGCGTTATTGCCGCTTCTATTTGCGGTTACTACGACGCCGGGCGGACGGGGGCCATTAACGCCATTTCAGGATGCCCGTTCATCCGTACTTGTTGCCCGAATTGACGATGATGCTATCACTCCGGTCACGTCCGGTTATCTGCAACGGGCGCTGCGGGAGGCAAATGAATCAGGGGCTGTCTGTCTGATAATTGAGCTGGATACGCCCGGTGGACTTCTCGAATCTACGCGGACCATCGTCAAGGATCTGCTGGCCAGCCGTGTGCCGGTCGTTGTATATGTAGCGCCTTCAGGCGCGCGCGCTGCATCGGCAGGAGTATTCATTACACTTGCTTCCCACGTTGCAGCAATGGCCCCGGCGACTCACATAGGGGCCGCTCATCCTGTTCAGATGGGAGGTGCACCGGGACAACCGCCCGATCAGGAGCCGGCCTCCGATTCTCCAACACCAACGACTATGGAGGAGAAGATCCTCAACGACACGGTCGCCTGGGTTCGCTCGATTGCAGCGCTGCGCGGACGTAACGAGGATTGGGCAGAAAAATCGGTCACCGAGAGCGTCTCCATCCCAAGCACCGAAGCTCTGGAGATCAACGTAATCGATTTGTTGGCCGACGATATCAATGATCTACTTCGCCGGCTCGACGGGCGGGAAGTTGAATTGGAGTCCGGCACCGTGATCCTGGAAACCGAAGGTGTAGACGTCATTCGATTCGAGATGTGGTGGGGTGAAATGCTGCTTTCAGTGCTCTCGAACCCGAACATAGCGTTCCTGCTCCTCATGCTCGGATTTTACGGACTCATGTTTGAATTCTACTCCCCGGGATGGGGCATCTCTGGTACGCTGGGCGCCATCTGCATCATTCTCGCCTTTTTCGGGTTGGCTGTCCTTCCCATCAACTACGCTGGTCTTGCACTCATTTTCCTTGGAATTGGAATGTTTGTCGCGGAAGCGTTTTTTACCAGTTTCGGAATTCTAACGGTAGGTGGAGCCGTCTGCCTGATTTTGGGAGCAATCATGCTGGTTGATTCCCCATTTCCGGTCATGCGTATCTCGCTCTCCGTTGTGGTACCCGTTGCGATTGCCAGCGCAGTCATTGCCTTTTTCCTGGTATCACGAGTCGTAAAAGCCCACCGAACCCGCGTACAGACAGGCGAGGAAGGGCTTCTCGAAGAGACCGGTGTTGTCTTCGAATCATTTCTGGAGAAAGAAGGTCAGTATGCAGGCGTCGTGCAAATCCACGGGGAAATCTGGCAAGCTGTATGCATGCGCCCACTGAAAAAGGGAGACCACGTGGATATTCTATCACGAACAAATCTCACGCTGAATGTGAGAAAGTCGGCTGGTCTGGGACAAGTGAAGTCGTCCAGCGACATATAAATCGAGGAGGTAAGCCATGGGAATTGAAGTCGGTGGAATTGTTCTTGCGATCGTGGCGCTCTATTTCATCAGCGTCATTCGCATCCTGTTTGAGTATCAACGGGGAGTCATTTTTCGCCTCGGTCGTGTACTTCCTGCGCCAAAGGGTCCAGGAATCCTGCTGGTTTTCTGGCCCATTGACCGCATGGTCCGTGTGGACCTGAGAACAATCGTTCAGGACGTAGCCTCACAGGATGTAATCACGCTCGACAACGTTTCCGTCAAGGTCAATGCGGTTGTGTATTTCCGGGTGATCGATCCATTAAAAGCGATTCTTGAAGTCGAGAATTATCGTTATGCGACCGAGCAGCTCTCGCAAACCACGCTACGAAGCATTCTTGGTCAGATTGAATTGGATGAACTGCTGGCCGAGCGCGACACGATCAATCGCCGCTTGCAGGACGTGCTCGATAAACACTCGGATCCATGGGGAATCAAGGTATCTCTCGTCGAGGTAAAACATGTTGACCTACCGGAGCATATGCAGCGTGCGATGGCGAAACAGGCTGAGGCAGAACGTGAGCGCCGGGCAAAAGTCATTCATGCAGAAGGCGAGTTTCAGGCCTCTGCCAAGCTTCGAGATGCAGCCATGGTGATCGAAAATCATCCGATGGCCATGCAGATGCGTTTCCTTCAGACGCTCGTGGACATCGGCGCCGAGAACAATACGACGGTTGTATTCCCACTGCCGATCGACCTCGTGCAGGCGCTGTACTCGAACGTCGACCGGGCGGGTCAGGAAGAGAATGTCTAGCGCTGCCCTGGACGCATTTCATGAGATTTGCCCATCGGTTGATTTCGCGAAGCCGATAGAGGGGCTCCTCGCGGAGTTTCGGAGTGGCAACATCGCGGACCCCGAACGTACCGGGGAAGCTGTATGCATAGAACTCCATCTCGGCGAACTGCACAAGGCGTGGGATAGCGTATTCCCGCGGTTTCCAGACCAACCCTGGCGCCGCCGGACGATTACGTGGGAACATCACCGCGGGCAACGCGACGCGTATCTCCGCTCTCTCATCTGCGAAAACGTTCCACAATCAGATTCTGAATCGCGTCTAATCGTAAATCCGGCTACGGTATTTGGTCGGCACGCCCGGTCGCTGGCTCGCGCTCTTCCGTCTTATGAAGTCCTCGGTACCGACTTTGATCCAACATGGAATCGGCTCTATCAAATTGTCAATCCATTTAAGTACGGGCATCTGGCGAACTACGCGTTTCGTCAGGAAAATATTTATAGTCCGAACCTTAAGAGAATGCCCACCGCCGTCACCTTTTTTGGGGCGTGCGGATCGGTATCAGACGGGTGCATGGACTATGCATTGGCGACACAATCCCCCTTCCTGATCTGCAGAACCTGTTGCCATGACAACATCGGCGGAAACACCGAAATTGTTCGAAGACCCGGACCGCTCAATGCTTTCTTCGCCTTCAAGAACCGCGGCTTCACCAGATACAAGAACAAGCACAACGACTTTTACTTCTCCGATCGATACGGTAGAAATGCGTATCCACGGAGCGAGATTGCGAGGGAGCTGCTTGACACGGATACAATCATTGAGATCGCCCGTAACTCCGTTGACAGCGACATTTGCCGAAGCCTCATCGATCTCGATCGCTGCCTGTATCTGAAAGAAAACGGCTATGACGTGCTATATCGAGATGAGCTTTTTTTCGCACATCGATTTAGGGCGAGTTAACACATCCTGACAGCGCCCTGTAGCGACCGTGCGCGTACCCGGCGATAAAGAC
>CAZGOS010000151.1:0-7671 GCA_964527795.1 uncultured Rhodothermales bacterium
TCTACCTCTTCGTAGGGGGTTGTGATGGAATCGTACAGTACGTATGCCAGGCCAACAATGACGATACCCAGGATGGCCTGAATAGTTAACTGTAATGCACGGCTGCTAAACGCCATTTCGTGTCCAATAGGATAGCTTGAAGAATGAAAGACTCGGTGGTGTGATGTGCATATTTACATCGGCCCCGAAAATAACCGTGTACTATGCGAAAAGCAATTTCACCCGAGAATCGTGCACACTTAAGGACAAAACATTCCTAAACAAACTATGTTTATTGCTATAGTTTTCGGTATACCAGATGTGGACTGAACTAAGATCGGATAGTTGCTGATTCACTCAATTTAATCATGTCCAGCCTACTTATTAACATCGATCACGTTGCAACTCTACGAAACGCCCGACAGGAATGGTTCCCCGAACCTATCAAAGCCGCCCTGGAGTGTGAACTTGCAGGAGCAGATGGAATAGTCTTTCACCTGCGCGAAGACAGACGACATATCAACGACCGGGACGTCGAGCTGATAAAAGAGCAGGTTCGTTCCAAAATCGATTTCGAACTCTCACTCGCACCCGAAATCATCTCGATCTGCTGCCGCACGGCGCCACATCTGGCAACGCTCGTGCCCGAGAGACGCGAGGAGGTAACGACGGAAGGAGGCCTGGATGTGGTCTCCCAGCGAGATCGGATCACGCAGACAATACAGAAACTGTACGACGCCGGAATTGGCGAGGTAGCATTATTTCTTGATCCTGTGCCCGATCAGATCGATGGCGCATCGGACGTTGGGGCAAACGCTGTCGAACTGCATACGGGGGACTACGCCAATGCACGGACGGAGGAAGAAAAACGTCTCGAGCTCGACCGGTTGGCCGCCGCAGCACAGCAGGTACACGAGAACGGCCTGATGGTTCACGCCGGCCATGGACTCGACTATGAGAATGTTGCACTTTTTCGAGAATCTGTTTCGCATGTCCATGAAGTATCCATCGGATTTGCCATTATAGCCCGTGCCGTTTTCGTCGGAATGCAGCAGGCGGTACGGGAAATGCTGGCACTCGTCAAACCGGAGTAATGGATTTGGTATCCGTTGTTGTACGTGATCAGTCACATGATGGGATGTCCGCAGATCAAAGTCAGGACATTGCCGGAACAACCTTGCCGGAACAACCCTGCCGGAACAACCTCGCATGAATCACCCCGAAAACACCGAACAAACGCACAAGAGCGGCTATGCGGCGCTGATCGGAAAACCGAACGTCGGTAAGAGCACCCTCATCAACGCATTGCTCGGTCAGAAAATTTCAATCGTCACACGAAAACCCCAGACAACCCGGCATCGTGTTCTCGGCATTCTCTCCGAAGAGGATTTCCAGCTGATTCTCCTCGATACACCCGGTGTAATTACTCCAAAATACGGCCTTCAGAAAGCGATGATGGCCAGCGTAACGAGCGCCACTCAGGACGCTGACGTTCTCGTATTCCTCGCGGATGCAACTCGAGAGAAACTCGATATGCATACGCTCGAGCTATTGTCCGGTCGACCTGCGCTTCTCGTCGTCAATAAGATGGACCTGGTCCGTGCCGAAAATATGTTGCCGCTGGTCGAGTCCTATTCGAATGAATATGACTTCGAAGAAGTGATCCCGATCTCAGCCCTGAAACAAACGAATCTGGACGTATTGATGCACGCAATCGTCAATCGCCTACCGCTCGGACCTCCTCTCTACCCAAGGGACGTGATTAGCGAACACCCTGAGCGCTTTTTCGTCGCTGAGATCGTTCGCGAAAAGATCTTTCAGCAATTCCGGCAGGAGATCCCATACTCGTGTCAGGTCAATATCACCGTATTTGAGGAACACGAGGGGGAGAAGGATTTGATCGACGCCGAGATTGTGGTGGAACGGGATTCTCAGAAAGGTATCCTGATAGGAAAGAAAGGCAGCGCTCTCAAACGCGTCGGTATGGCAGCTCGAACCGATATCGAGAATTTCCTCGGACGTGCCGTCTTCCTGAAGCTCTTTGTAAAAGTTCGCTCGGATTGGCGCAATAAGGACGCCTTTCTTAAATCATACGGATACGATAGAAGCTGATCCGAGCGTGGTTATCGCTTCTATAGTTGCCTTCTAACGTTGCCCTCTAACGTTGCCCTCTAACGTTGCCTTCTAACGTTGCCCTCTAACGTTGCCCTCTAACGTTGCCCTCTAACGTTGCCCTCTAACGTTGTACAATGAAGGATCGCGTCTGTCGTTCGTCGCCTGACGTCAGATGCAAAAAGTAGACGCCGTTAGCCAGCTGATTCGTCGACCACCGGCGAGCGTGATTGCCGGACGGTTGAGGAGCATCCACAAGGACGTCAAT
Source organism: uncultured Rhodothermales bacterium (assembly GCA_964527795.1). Lineage (GTDB taxonomy): Bacteria > Bacteroidota > Rhodothermia > Rhodothermales > UBA10348 > SMXL01. The sequence goes on from CAZGOS010000151.1 coordinate 2,360, forward strand.
CTCCCGGCCCTGCACATCGAACACCGAGAGTCGAACGTGCCCGGATAAACGAACCACATAATCAATTCTTGCTGAATCACGTACCGGGTTGGGATGAATGAGAAGTCGTTCCCGCCGACCGGGTGCTTCGGTCGTCTGTACGCCGACGCGAGCCAGGTCGAACGATAGATTGAAAACGTACGCTGGATCGACGAGCCACGAACCATTCATGGCAGGACGCAGTCGAGCAAATCCGAACTCCGCATTGGGGTTCACGCTGAATTCTACCATCTGACTGTCCAATTCTATGCGTGCAGAAATGCGTGCAGAAATGCGTGCAGAAACTCCTGGCTCGACGCCGAACGCGGTAATGAAAAGATCTACGGCGCCGGAAGGCAACCTCTGAATAAACGCCGCCCACCTCCCATTGCCGGACGCACCCTCTACCGGGAACGGGAACGGCCTCATGCTCAGTTCTCCAGGGGCGTTCGCTTCGATATACGTCACTGAAGTGAACTCCCCCCCGGCATCGGTCGACCTCAGGTCCAGTCTCGCAATGCTTTCGCTTTCCCGGAACTTTTCCATCACGGTATCAATCGCGATCTCCCGGGTCAGGGCACCGTCCGTACGGAAAGCTGTGATTCTTGCCTCGATCGCGCCTCCATACGCTTGATCGAATCTCCAGGAGTAGTTCAATGGGCCGGATGCAACCAGGTATCCCCCAATGTGATAACTCATCCTGAACTGTAGATCGGCGTCGGCCGATACACCGCGATTAACATCGATCAGGTACGGCCTAGACGCCCCTCCTACAAAGAGGGTGTGGCGAATATATTCGACAGTTGGGCCGGGTTCAGCGCCGTCGCCAAGGCCGAGCAGAACCTTGCCCGAAAGTAGATCGAGTTTCCCGTAGGATCTATGTGCCAGATCGTGCGCCGGTGCGTGCCGGGAGACGATGCGAAACGCAAACAAACTCGGCATCGGGGGCGGCAGCCCGCCATCGCCGATTTCACCGTTCCGGGCAATGGTCAGCACATTATGATCGTAATAATGATTCCAGCTGCTGTTTTGTACACCTTCGGCATTATCGTAACCGGAGTCTAAAAGAACGGCGGTATCATCCACGTAATAGAGGAGCTGCAACTGATCAGGCTGCTCATGGCCTTCACCGCGGACAATGGCATCCCCATACTCGCCGTTCAAAGCCAGATAGTGGGTATGTTGCAGTCCGACCGAATCGGAGGACGTGCGCCGAATAATTACCGTCTGTTCGCTGGTCCGGGCTGTCTCTCCTTCCTGAATTGTGCCCACACTACGTACGGGCGCCATCCCGTTCTGAAACCCGATACGGGGAATTGCCAGATGCATCGGAAGAAGGCTCGGATCATGGGGCATGTCGATCGGTTTCTTGTCGGCGATCCATGCATATTTCCGGCCCGTCTGCGCGTCGCCGTAATCTGCACGCCAGCGCATCAGACTCGCGTTCGACATGAAGATCCGATTGCCGTCGTCCAGCGGCAACGTTTCCCCGGCAGGGGTGACGGTATCCGCTAGCCAGCCAATTGGCTCGATGAACCAGTAAGAATGAAACGGATCGTCCAGATCGAAGTCCGGATGGAAACCCAGCAGGTTATTGATGCGCACCGCATGCCAGAACGGTACGATCTCCGACAGTGTCAGGTGGAAGTAATAAGGACCTTCGGCAAAAAATCGACTCCCGCTTCCGGTTTGATAGTTCCAGTGTTTGCTTCTGTTTCGAGCAGTGGGTGCCCCGGCACTTCGAAGGCCCCGTTCCAGCCATCTAGAATACGGTTGATCGGGTAAACTGAGGCAGGATTCGTTCGTCTCTTCCTGCTGAACCAGACTCGCATACGCTACAGCTACGTGCACCTTCATCGGCCAGTTTCCCGGTTGAATTTCATCACGTTTGATTCCAAAAAAAACGGGTTCATTCCCCAGTTCGTCGAGACGATCGGATTCCTCCGCGATCAATGCGAGAAACGTTGCCTTGTCAGAACAAGATGGGAGAAAAGGAAGCCGATCGCCGAAGAGGTGAGATGGAAAATAGTCGATGGCGTTTTCTATAGAGAGATACAGATCAAGAGATCGAGCAAGGTTCGTGATTGGAGCCGTCCACTTGACGGCATCATCGCTGATGTTCTTTCTGATGCGATAGGCGTCATACTGAGGCAAAATGTTAAAAAAATCAGTCGTCGCATCCGCGGCGCTTACGGGCAAATCAGTGAAACGCTCTTTAAGCCGCATCGTCGAGAATGTATTTCCTTCCAGAACAATCAATAGCAGCGCCAGCGTACCGCGCGCCTGCAATACACGGGTATTATCGATTATTTCAGAACGCGTAACCGGTGTCGGCTTAATCGATCGTCGGGCCCAGTCGATGAGTTCAGAGAAATATTCTACCGTCAGATGATCGGTATTTGCACCCAGCAAATCGCTAAGCACCTCTGCCACACCCAGGCCATGATGACATGTATCGGATTGTGTGCAGGAGAATCCGTTGAACGAGAGCGCAGGTCGTTGCACCACAAACCGATCCGTAAAGTATCGACTATTCGGCTTTCGATCCGGTACATCGAACTCGCCGGGCGATTGCGCGGACGCTCTCGCAATACCAACTATCAAGAGAGACAGCGTAACAAGGCCGCACTTTGCCAATTTGGGGAGCATTGATTCCGGTAATGTGCTAAATGTTCGCCCGGGGTGACTTCATGCCGGCTGCGAGCTGTGGTGCCGGTCATCGCGGAGGGCGTCACTGACAGATAGAGAGGTCTGCTGTATGCGTATAGCCGCGGCAAGTCGCCTGATAGTTTCAAGCGGCAGGGAGCCGTAGGTATGCATCACCGCTATTCCACACCTTTTTCGCCCTCGATCGTAATGCTCAGGCCCGCACCAAGTCGCTCCTTGAGTCCACGGGACAGACGCGCGTCTTGCAGAGTGAAATGCCGAAAAGCTCGACGCGGAGGATATGTGCATCGCAGCCGCCGGAAGGCATCTGTTCGCATCTCGATCGGTGAAAGAGGAATCTGCAGCATGCGTTGATGGTCCTCCATGATGGCATACATCTGCTGAATGAGATCATGGACATACATGTCCGGTTCATCCTGGAAATCGACTTCCGGCAGCGTTAGCGGGAAGCCTTCAGACGCGTCCGTCGTCGAGGAATGAGGTTGTGGCAGATCGAAAAATTCTGTGAACGCCTCTGCGATCATGCGCGTGCTCGTGCGTTTCGCGTCGCGAGAATATCCGGCGATGTGCGGCGTTGCTACATCCGTGATACCGAGCACCCGAGGATCCGGTACGGGCTCTCCTTGCCAGACGTCCAGAACAACAGCTCCCAGGTGTTCGTTTCGTCGAGCCTCCGACAAGGTTTGTTCGTCGATTACACCGCCCCTGGATGTATTCACGAGCCATGCACCGGACCGCATGCGTGCGATCTCCTCGGCAGAAATCAATTCTACCGTCGAATCAAGGCCTTCTCTGGTCAGAGGCACATGCAGCGTGACGATATCGCTTTCCGAAAGCAGGTGTTCGAGCGATACAAAACTATGGATTTTGCCACGCGCATCCGCCTGTCGTTCCAGTGGTGGATCGTTCGCAAGTACACTACATCCCAGACTGCGTGCGCGTTTCATAAGGCGACCGCCTACCTGTCCGCAGCCAACTATACCCAATGTGCTTCCAATGACCGGTTTCCCCATCGCAGCCGACAGGTGAAAAACAGCCGCAAGTACATATTCAACTACGGATTCGGCGTTTCCTCCACGCGCATCGGCCACATGAATGCCCTCTCTGTTCAAAAAATCCAGGTCGATATGGTCGAGTCCGGCTGTAGCGGAACCGACAAACTGCACCGCCGAGCCCGCGAGCAGTTCTGCGTCTATGCGCGTAATACTACGTACGAGGAGCGCGTCAGCGCTTTTTATTGTTTGAGGACCGATTTCGTGTCCCGGGATGAGATCCAGGTCAGCCCATTCGGAAAACATCTCTTCAACGAAGGGAATATCCGCATCTGAAACAATTTTCAACATCATCTCACGAAATAGCCTGATTTCTTGTATTTGTTGATGAGGCCCGGCATATTACGGGTCACCTCATGCAAAATACTCATGTGAATCATTCAGGATCTCCGGCAACTTGGAACTGAATTTGATTGGTACATGCTCATGCTGACTTCCGGGGGTATGAAGCAGCAGTGAAGCCGGTTTGAACCGGGTGTGAATAAAAGAGATACGAGGCATATACCATTATTTATTAGGTACATACGAGGTGTATGATACCTGAAACATCGCTCTCAGTACGTCGTTGAGTGCGGCCGTCTGGGCCCGTAAGCCCTTCCCAATTTGAAACGATCCTACCTGGATCACGTGGCACGTCGAAAGTGTCGCAGAACGGGCATCAAGAACCAACTGAGAATAAACAATGATCAGGAAGCCAAATACGTTGCGCTTAATCAGTGCCATCGTTGTGTGCTTCATTGGCGTATCGGCATTCAGACTCGATGTACTTCGTGCGCCGGCGCCAATAGATCTCCCGGAGATGACGGAGGGCATCGATCTGTCCGCAACCCATCCCATCAACGCTTTCGCGGAAGCCATGCGTAATCCTGGAAAGCTGACGCCGCTTCCACCCGAGATGATTGATCGTGAAACCCTCTGGCTGGCACGAGCCATTTTCTCAGAGACAAAACGCCCCGAAGAGCAGATTCTTGTGGCGTGGGTTATCCGCAATCGGGTTGAAACGGGTTACCGTGGGAAAAGCACGTACGAAGACGTGATCCTGGACCCGTATCAGTTCAGCGCGTTTCTTTCAGGAAGCGAGGGACGGCCGTTTTACGTTTCGCTGGATGCGTCGTCAGACGTACGGGGATGGCAGCGCACACTGCACATTGCTCATGGTATTCGCCATGTGAATGCATCGTACCGTCCGTTCCCTGAAACAACCCGGCATTTTTTCAGTGAGCGATCCATGGCATACCAGGAACTCCCGGACTGGGTGGAAGGACACGTTCCTGTGGAATTTGAATCGGTAACCAAGATCGACCAACGTCGATTCAGGTTCTACGAAGGTATTTCGTAGCATCCCGAGACATCTTTTTCGAAACCAGAGGGTGCGCCGCATCGCCGGGCTCGCCCTCCTGTCGTTATTGTATCCGGCTTTGAATGTCCTGGACCGGGCCAGTACCTCGTGACAAAAATCCTGCTACATTCGAAGCCCGATGCATACCACCCGGCTGCGTTCCCGCTCCTCGCCATAGCGCTGCTATGGCATCGCCCGGGCGCCTTGCCTGTCGGTCGCCTCGGGCTTCTCGGTGT
>CAZGOS010000152.1:0-7643 GCA_964527795.1 uncultured Rhodothermales bacterium
GAATGTGAAATACAGTATCGAAACGGCAATCAGCGCAGCCAGCTTCGCCCATTCGGCTGCATTCATGGGCACGCCCAACACGATCACCATGAGTACACCTATCAGGATGGGAATCAGCAGGGGAATCGTGAGCCCGAGCCATGAACCGACAAATTTGGCAAATAGATATTGCCCCCTCGGAATCGCATTCGAAAGGGCCAGCTTGAGCGTGCCACTTTCACGTTCGCCGTTGATCGCGTCGTATGTAAACAGGATGGCAAACAGGGAGAGAACGACCTGCACGACAAATGTGAAATCGACGAATCGGAAAACGGCAAAAAGCGGTGTCTCCGAATAAGAACTCTGCTCCAGTTTGATCTCCTCGCTACTGCTGATGGCTGACACGCGACCCACATCGAAACTCACGCCCGATACAAAAACCTGCATCGGACTCGGTTTGCGATAAATCCTGTTTTCAAGCGAGTAATAGGAAGTGGCTTCAGCGATCTGCTGGTCCACGAGCTGTCTGGCGGTCTCGTACTGATCGGTGGACGCCTTGAATTCCTGCACGCCAATAAAAACACTCAAAAGAATCAGCAGGGAGCAGACCCCGAATGTTGCTACAAATTTGGGGCTTTGCAGGATCGATTTGAGCTCTTTTTCGACGAGTAGTTTAAACATCGAGGTATCAGTCGGAACAGTGATTGGGTTGGGTTTGCAGCGCCCGGTGGGCGTTACCGAACATCATACTTCAGAAAGGCGACAAAAGCGCCTGCGAAAAAGACGATGTTAAAGAGCAGCAACAGGCCCAGATCGGGCAGTGATGCCGAAATCGCTTCTGAGGCACGGGGAGGTTCATATGTAAACTCGGGCAACTCCCTGACGTCGATTGGTTCGGGTTCTTCCACATCATCGTCGTTTCGGTGCCGCGTAAACCGGAATCCCTGCGAATCGGCATCTTTACTTTGCATGAACTGAGCGAATGCACTCTGATAGGCGTTGGCGGCTTCCATATAGGATTTTCTCAGCGAGAGTGACGTCGAAGCCAGATCTGCCGCTGCCAGCGAGAATGAAGCGGTGGGCGAGATCCGTGCCAGGGCAAGCGCCAGATCCTGCTGCACATGGGACTTGTTGTCGCGTGCTTCATTGAGCTGTTCCGTCAGGACCAGCATGCTCGCATCAAAATCTTCCTGCTGCCGGCGTGTAAACTCCTGCATGTCCGCCATGAACTGGCCATGATCATCGTTGGCCCGATTCTCTTGAATGAACTCCTGCATGCCCTCCATGCGCTCCGTGAACAACTGCCTTGAATATTTGCCTTTCTCGTAATCGATCTGGTCGACGCTGGGCACATCAACGGCCCTCCCTGAAATCAGTACGGAGGCTCTGGGAATAATCAGAACGGCGAAGATCCAGACGACCAACAGCAATAGAAAAGACGAGGATGAGCGCTCGGTCAGGGTCGAAATGAATACGGAAAGCGTGAGAAAAACGCCGAAATACAGGATGCCTGCCACGATGACCATCGCCAGGCGTATCCAGGAATCCGCGTCCATCGGCACACCAAGCATCGGGAGCATCAGACAACCAATCAATATCGGAATCAGCAGCGGCACGACGAGAGCGACGAACGAACCGACGAGTTTGCCCAGGACGTACTGATCCCTCGGCACCGAATTGGCAAAAGAAAGCGCAAGCGTTCCGCGTTCTTTTTCGCCGTTGATCGCATCGTACCCGAAGAGAATCGCGAACAGCGAAAGAACGATTGAAAAGATGAACTCGAGATCCAGAAATCGAAATACTGCAAAAATGGGATCCTCGTTGAAGCGGCTGTCTTCAGAGCGAAGCTCGCCCCGAATTTCCATATTGACGGTACGCCCGATATCGTTCGATACGCCGGAAACCAGCGCTGCCAGGGGTTGTGGAGGAAGAAAGATGCGGTGCTCGATTCCCTTCCAATCGGTCAGCCCTTCCATCTGTCGGGTGTTCTCGACAACCGACCCTTCGTATTCCTGTCGGCTTACCTCATAATTTCGGGCGCCCACATAAAAGGCCAACAGAATCAGTACGGCACAGACGCCGAAGGTGACGGCGAATTTGGTCGTACCGACGATCTCCTTCAGTTCCTTTTCGAGTAGAAGTTTAAACATGGGCAGATCCCCTCCATTATCAAGATATTGCCGGTTCTTCGGCTGCGGGTTCTTCCTGAACCGATACTACATTCGACGATTCCATGTAACCGGACATGTACTGGACATACAGCTTTTCCAGGTCTTCTCCGCGCAATTCCGCTCCACTTCGTTGCATGACGATTTCACCCAGATTCATGATTCCGATTGTATCGGCGACATCTTTTGCACGAAAAATGTCATGTGTGGACATAAGAATCGCTTTCCCCTCTTCGCGTAGGTCCTCAAGCAGCTTAATGAACTCCCTTCCCGCCTTCGGATCGAGACCAGCTGTGGGTTCGTCCAACAGAATCGCCGGGGCATCTTTGAGAATGGCGATGGCAATACCACATTTCTGTCTCATTCCTTTCGAAAAACCTTTCAGGCGTCGCAAGTGTGCATCTTCGTCCAGGCCTACGCGGAGCAGAACATCCCGATAGTCATCTTTTGCATAGTCCTTCTTTCCCCCAAGCTTGGCAAAAAAGTCCAGATTCTGGATCGCCGTGAAGTTGGGATAGAGCATCACATTCTCTGAAACGAACGCGAGATATTCCTTCGCCTTCAGTGGCTCCTTGTGCGTTACGATGCCATCCACACGTGCTTCACCTTCGGTAGGCTCAATGAAGTTGAAAAAGAGGTTGATCGTGGTTGTTTTGCCGGCTCCATTTCCACCCAACATGGCGTAAATCTCGCCGGGGTGAACGGTAAACGACACCCTGTTGAGCGCAAGTGTATCATCCTCATATCGCATCGAAAGGCCAACGGCCTCAAGCATCGGCTCATTCGTTCGCTTCTCCGATTCCGCCATTTCCGCATATCTCGATTCTTCGCTCATTTCCATACTTCCTTTACCTCACAATGCTATTTCAGTTGCCTTCGCTGTCGTGACTTTCTAGCGCCTGGACAACCTGATTCCAAATATGACGATTCCGACGACGAGACCGACAATAAGCAGGATGATGAACATCGTTCCCAGGAGGTTGGCCTCCTGCTCAATTTCTACCGTAATCGTTTTGTCCTCCCCTCGAATCGGCAGGTCGTCCGACAACGATGTAGTTCGAACTCGGACCTCATATCGACCGGGCCCGATGTCGGAGGGTGGGGTAATAAATAGCCTGACTCTCCCCTCTTCATTGATATCCAGAACCGGAATTACTTCCGGTTCAATGCGCTCCGTCCAATCAAGGGGCGGATCTACTTCTATGCGCACGTTATCGAGCCGCCTGGTGCCCTCGTTTACGATCTCGAGCGATAGCTCCACCGTCTCATCCGCCGTGATCGTGTGAAAGAGCTGTGGCAGGCGAACGAGAATCTCGCCGACACCCCTGGGCACCAGTTCAAGTCGAACATATCCGATTTTGAGTTCGTCGAGCTCATCCGCCGTTATGGTGCGCTCGCGAAGGTCTCCGATCTCATCGGAACGCTCGCGTGGAACGGCTACCGCGTAAAAAGGAATCTGTTCATCCATATTTACGTTTTGTGTAGGCCGATCCGGCAGGAATATGCGCAGCGCAATCTGGCGGGTGTTCACACCCTCCTGAAACTGGAACTGACTGAGACGGCTTCCGGAAACTGCATCCACGAAGTAGCGATTGATTTCTGACGGAAGATTAACCGCCTCAAGCTTGAACGTGTTGGAGACACCGCTGAACAGCTCAATTGACATCGCGTAGTCGGTCGTACCACCCAATTCGACCTCCTGGGAGAATTGATCCGACTGGATGGCGGCCTTGTTTACCGACGCGTCTTTCTGCAGGAAAACTTTCAGCCTTCGCTCCGATCCGCGTCCGAAAATAATGTTTACAGAGATCGCATCAACGTCCTGAAGAAGCGTAAACTCGAGCGTCTGCGGTGAACCGAAGACGAGCTCCTCAATTTTGGCCTCGTACGGCAGACCGATGATCGAATCATCGTCATTGAGCAACGAGACATATACGTCGTGAACGATGTCGGGCTGCAGGCTACGGAATATCTCATCCTCAAATTGTGTTATCTGAGCAAATTCGGCGCCTCCGGCGGCAGCATTGCCTACCCGTATTCGAACCTTTTTCCGGGTGCCGACACTCTGGTATTTAATCGCACTCAGCACGGTTACGTACTGCTGCTCGAAAATGACGGCGAGCAGCGACTGCTGATAATTCACTTCCGCATCGGTGTAACTGGCCCGAGCTCTGTCAAAGTCAGCTCTCGGAATCAGCTTCTGGTCGAAAAGATCTTTCTGGCGCTCATATTCCGCCTTTGAGACATCGTAGACCTCCTTCGCACGTTTGAGGCCCAACAGCGTATACTGATCGTCGCGCTGATTGAAAAACGTACTACTCTGGGCCAGCACGTCGGCAGACAACAGAACAGTCAAAAGGACCAGTATCGAAAACAGTTTCGGGGTGTGAATTCTCATCTCTGGTTTAATAACTCGTAGGTGCAAAGGGCATGCTTTTCGCTGTCATCTTACGTCGTATTTCAAGAAGGCAACGTATGATATCAGAAACGGGATAAAAAGGTAGGCGAGAAGACTGACCATCGCCCACAGGTTGATTCTTAGCACATTGGAAAGCTGGGGTTCCCGAACTTCAAAAGCCGGCAGCTCATCGAGTGGCGGCGGATCTTCGTTCCCAAGATCACCCATCATCGTCATGCCACCCATCGAAATCTCAAATCGATTGCTCCTCTGATGAGAGAAAATGGTCTGGTCGATCACCTGATAGTGAGCCTGAACCGCATTTCGATACCCCTCGTAAGCTAAATCGCCCGTACCTGCTGCATCCGTTACGAAGAACGTCAGGGCGGATGCAGGTGACAGCAGAGAAATGGCCCGGCTCAACGAGCGTTGTTGTTCTTTCTGACGTAGATAGTTCAAATCGATCTCGCGAATGCGGTCGCGCTGTCGCCTGTCATAGTTCGTGGCGAGATCCAGATACCGGGATTTGAACTGGTCCGCAGCCGGTGCACCGCTCTGTAGAAATTCGAAAGCTCCACGGATGGTATCGCTTCCAGTAAGACTCATATATAATTCACCTGACTTTTCCCGCATCTCAGAAGAGAGATCGTTGACGACGCCCGCTTTCTCGACGCGTATCGCTTCCTGCGAATCCGTCGGAAGTGCAATGGCGGCTACCTTCTCACCGGCCTTTGGCACAACCAGCTGCAATACTACCCAGACTACCAGTAGCACGACGATCGCCGTTCGGGTAGAATGACAGAACGTTGACACCATGAGACCAAGACAAAAGAAGGCCGCCACGAATAGGGACGACATCGCGAAAATGAACCCGAACCGCATCATTATGTCGCCAGTCAGAAAACGAGCGTCGTATGCGACCAGAATGACGTAGAGAAGCAACGTTCCGATTAAGAACGTAACCCATAAAACAGCATAGCCACCGATAAACTTGCCAAATAAAATGGAATCCCGCGGCACACGGTTGGCCAGCACGGCACGGAGGGTTCCCCGTTCTTTTTCTCCGGCAATCATATCGAACGCGAGAAGGACCGCCAGTAGACTGAAGACAATCTGGACAAGAAAAAGAAAGTCGAAGTTTCCAAATGTCGACAGAGTAGAGAAATCCTGGGCTTCAATATTTCCTGCCGTCGTAGCCGCGGCGTCGCTCGAAAACGCAAAATAGATGGGCATATACGGTTCCGTACCTCTGGCAAGAGCCGACAAAATAACGGGCGATCGATACGCCCTGAGATTCCACGGCGATGGCTCTTCCGCCTGATATTCAGCCAACTGGCTGTCGAATGCTTCCTTTCTAGCTTCGTAGTACTCGAAGTTGATAAAAGCGCTAAGCGGCATCAAGACGATGCTGAAAAGAGCAAGCGCCAGAAACCGTTGGTTAAGCAGACTGTCGAGTACCTCTTTCCTTATTAGATGACGCAGCATCGATATACCCTGGCTTCAGGCGTGCGTTGATTGATTGGACGATGTAAGCGCTGCCGGAATTCCATCGAGGCATCACGCTCGACATAATTGACCTACGAACGACTCATGTTCGCATTTATTGTGGGCATTGTTGTGCGGCTTAATTGTGCTGCTTGATTGTGATGCTAAATTGTGCTGCAAAATCGTTATCCATCCCCGACTTAACTATTAACGGCGATGTAATCGGAGATCAGTCGATCAAGCAGAAGTTCAATCGCATGTAAAATAGCGGGGGATCCGTTCGAGCCGAGAACTCCATATTTCCCTTCGCCCCAGGCAACGGCGTATGTCGTGAAATCGCGTCGCGAGACGGGATTGACGAGAAAGAGAATTTCCAGTCGGATACTATATAGAATATGTCCTTCGTCCGAGATAGCCGACGACAGGTCAATGTGCAACACGGGAGAATCGTCGAGCATGAGCCATTCCGTTTCGTTCAGGACTCGAAAACGTGTACCGGTCAACCGGGAAGTCACGACCGAGAGCACATCCTCTTTCCGTAGTCCCGACACGGCCAATACATCGTCAACGTCGCCTCCCATGATGTAGGCGCCTTCCAGTCCTTTCAGCGCGTCCTTCTCGTCCACCAACCCCTGAGCGAAAACGGGGCTGCCGATGAGAACGACTAATAACGCCGCGATAATCTGCATCAGCGTTGTACGCGAATATCTGCCCACGTGCAGGCGTGCCTTTCTTCCTGGTCCACTCATATCCGGTCTACTACAGTTCAGATCCATGTTGTAACAATTCGGCGCTTAAATCGCCGGTACCCCTGAAAATTCGCATCCTTTATCGGCCCTTTCCGTAGTCCGAAAGAAACATTGAGTCGTTACTGTGGGCCACCTCAGTTAGGCTCTTGAACGACAACGGAAAACGAAAGGCATTTGGAGGACACTTCATAAAATCAGGGACTGAGCCAGTCTTATTCACAAGAATTGGTGATCGTTCCGTCCGTGTTAAATCTTTCTTGGGAGGGTCAAAGAATGAACACGTCATCAACATGCCGCCGGCTAACGCTGAGTCTTCTCGTGACAGCCTTATTTGCGTATCCTGCGGTAGCACAACAGTCATTCGGAATCGACGCCGGCGACGACGCATACCGGTTAAACGAGTATGCAGACCTGTCTACCATCATTGCCGAGGTGCGCGAGGTAGAACATCTTCCACTCATACCCCCAACCCTGACCGTAGTCGAATGGTCTGAATACGGTGACAGGTTGGAGACCGCTCTTTCTTCAGGACACAGAGGCCTGAAGTACGCTGCGCTCCGTCTGATCATTGCGTACGGCGAACATTTCGACCTTTCGGAAGACGCCGTCTTCGATGTCATGCGGATATACAGGGACGGAGACGCGGATCGAGTACGGCGGATGGCTGTCGTCGCTCTGGCCCGGATGGACTCGGATTGGGCCATGAAATTCCTGGAACGATCGGTTCGTTTTGAGAAGTCTGATCAGGTGAAACACACGATCCGCTCGATTTTGCACGAGCGCAATCACCGACTCACTTCTTTGTAGGGAACCGGCCCTGTTATAATACAATAAAGCCCGTTGTGCCGACCGCACAGCGGGCTT
>CAZGOS010000153.1:0-7605 GCA_964527795.1 uncultured Rhodothermales bacterium
ATGGACGTTCCAACCATACCGACAAACAGGAAGCCGGCGATTGTGAGTAGCAGAACAGTAGTTTTCTCGCGGGGTCGATGTTTTCGAATTTCGGGCAGGAAGCGCATCCCGATCCCTCCTAAAGCAACGACTACGGCGAATTGTACGTAACTGACGGCCGGAAACGAATCAGGCAGATAATGGTGAGGAGCGCGAAATGCGGCGAGCGTATAAAGGGCCTCAGCGGAAGAGGGCGTTTCGAGCTGCGCCAGGACCAGTGGAATCAACACAGGGGAAGCTATTACGATAAATGGGATCACCAGACGCGCGCTTCCGAGCAGCATCGAACGTATGTCACCCACACCATGTGACGCGACGGTAACCACCACGAGAAGCATGGATAGTTGAAGGGAAATGAGCGGCTGAATGAGAGCCGCCATACCCAATAACAGTCCGGCGGCCAGAAGACGCTCCTCGTAGAACCGGACAATACCCCAGAGGGCCAGTCCCCAGGCAAGCGTGCCGGGAATGAGCATCCGGTTAATGAACTCGTTACCGCCCAGATTCCAGTGCGGCGTAAAAACGAGAATAACCACGGTCGCCAGCACGGAAGCTGCTGCCGAATTCGTGTGAAGCCACGAAAGTCGAAATATCCCCGAAATGCACAGCAGCGAGGCGACAATGTACACGAATAGTACGGCCAGCCAGACCGGTACGAACGTAGCGAGTAGATAGAGAACCGTTACGATGCCCGTTCGAATATGTATCTGGGATCGGTGAAGGCCAACGTACCAGTCATTCTTGAGAAGATCCGGCTCAAGCCGGTTTAATAGCAGAGACAGGAATTCTCCCTGATCACTGACGCCGAAGTCGTATCCAAACCGCAGAAAAAAGAGTCCCGCGGTAAAGGAAACGGCTACAAAAAGTGCGCGATGGAACTCGGGTCTGGAATTATTCTCTGTATCAGGTTGCACGCCCTGGAGCATACGGTAAGAGATACGGGATGGAGTCTAGCGCCGGATAGCTTCTTTAAGTTCCAAAAAGATACGCAACATTCGGTTTCTGACGTGACGAACTCGAAAGTAGGACACGAGCGTAGGATTCAGGCGTCTTTTGAACTCGGCAATAGACGGTGTATTGGCGCCCACCAGATCAAAACGCTGGAATCCCTTCTCGCTCAGCGCAAACATCAGCTTTCCAACGAGCACCGTCATTGCGGGGCCGGGAATACTGCCGGCTACCCAGTAATATGCATCCGGGGGACTACCGAGAACGGCAACTCCGGCATCCGGTTCTTTCTTTTCATGTTCATGCACGGTATAACAGATGGCCTGTCGTCGGCGTACCTGTCTCAGCACCAGCCCTTCCAGTTTATCAGAGCTGAGCGGCGCACGTTTATTGTGGCGGTCATAGGCGGCAAGGCACATTCGAACGATGTCATGTTCGCTTGCTTGAGATGATTCAAGATGAAATCGATCCTTCGTGCGGGAAAAGACCCGCCTTGCGCCCTCCGACCAACCGGAAAGGCACCTCTCAGGATCGTCGATGGTGAGTTGGAACGTATAAAGAGGCGATACATCCCACCGCGCCCACTGAAATGGCCGAACATCCGTTATGGGAGGAGGGAGAATCAGGTCCACCTTACTCACGCTTGAACCGAGCGTCCGGGTCAGAACATCCAGCCAGGATGTACGAGCATGAATTGCAGCCTCAAGCGGCAGGCGACGAGCAGCGATTGCGCTGAACGGAGTAAATCCGGTCAATCCGATGTACGCGACGCCCGACTTTCGACGCTCAAGGACAAGAGCGCCCGCAACGTCTTCATTCTCCGCTTCGGCGTTCGCGACAAATACCGCCTTGACGGAGCGCTCAAGAACGGCGGCCAGGTCTTCGACGTATGCGAGACTGGCAAAAGGCGTCTGGAGCACGCTGACGTTTTCGAGCGCGGACCAGCGATCTCGAATCCCGGATTCCTCCAGGGAATGGATCGACGCGCGGCGGGTCATAGGATGTACTGGCTGAGATCTCGGTTTCTGACGATATCACTCAGTCTCTCGTCAACCAGAGCGCTGTCCACTACGATTTTCGATTCTCTGTTTGCGTCGGGTACGTCGAACAGGATGTCTTCAAGCAACGTAGTGAGAATCGTATGAAGTCGACGAGCTCCAATGTTTTCAACGTCCGAATTAACCTCGGCAGCGATGCGCGCGACGTCGCGGATGGCGTCATCGGTGAATTCAACGTCGACTCCTTCTGATTCCATCAGCGATTGATATTGTTTGATCAGGGCGTTTTTGGGAATAGTCAGGATTTTGTAGAAATCCTCTTCCGTAAGACTCGATAATTCGACTCGAATCGGGAATCGTCCCTGCATTTCCGGAATCAGGTCACTGGGCTTTGAGATGTGGAAGGCGCCGCTGGCAATGAAAAGGATATGATCGGTCTTGACCATGCCGTATTTGGTCATGACGCCCGAGCCCTCAACGATCGGGAGCAGATCACGCTGGACACCTTCTCGGGACACGTCCGGTCCACCTTTCGAAGCGCTTGAACGAGCGACCACCTTATCAATTTCATCGATAAAAACGATGCCTGATTCCTGGACGCGTACTAGAGCTTCCTTCGTGACCTTGTCCATGTCGATGAGTTTTTGAGCCTCTTCCTGAGCTACGATTTCCCGGGCCTCAGCGACCTTTACCCTGCGCTTCTTTGTCTTTTTCCCGCCCATGTTTCCAAACAGATCCTGAAGATTGACACCCATCTCTTCGAGTCCCATTGGGCCGAATACCTGAAGCATGGGAGTCTGATCTGATGCGAGATCGACCTCGATCTCCCGATCATCGAGGTCTCCGTTCTGCAGTTTCCGGCGGAATTTATCACGGGTGCGCTCACGCAACTCGGATTCATCGGAGGGTTCGATACCGGACTCGTTTGAACTGGATTCCGTCATGACAAATCCAGGACCGGCCGTTATCTCGTTTGATTGTCGTGGCACCGGAGGAATGAGAATATCGAGTATACGATCCTCTGCCAGCTCACGCGCACGCACCTGCACACCTTCCGTGTATTCCTCGCGAACCATATTAATGGCGATGTCGACAAGATCACGAATCATGCTGTCGACATCTCTTCCCACATAGCCGACTTCCGTAAACTTGGTGGCTTCGACCTTCATGAACGGGGCATGGGCAAGTCGAGCGAGTCGTCTCGCAATTTCTGTTTTTCCTACACCCGTCGGACCGATCATGATGATGTTGTTCGGCATGATCTCTTCACGCATTTCGTCGGATGCATTCAGTCGGCGCCACCGGTTACGAAGTGCTATGGCCACACTTTTCTTGGCGTCGTGCTGGCCAATGATATACTTGTCCAGTTCCGAGACGATCTGATGGGGGGTGAGCTCTTTCTGCATGCTGCGTTTTTAGGATCTGTTAACAGACCCTAGTCCTGTGCCTCCTCATAGGTTGTCTCATCGGTAGCGTACTCTTCCGGCAAATCGTCGAAGGGTTTGTCGTCGTAGAAGGCGTCACGATCTTCGTCACTGAAGGCCTCTTTGATTTCCGCTACATCGGGATGCTCGCTATTGACAAGAAGGACGGTATAATTATGCGGAAAACCACGCCGTTTCTCCAGCCACACGGCACCACATTCTTCCAGGTAGTTGATGACCGTCTTTGGTTCGTCTTCATGTTCGAGGAGCTCCGTCAGTTTTCTGAGTAGAGGTGTCAGATAGACCTCCTTGTATTGTCCGAAGTAGGTTTCGATGATCTCCATCGCTTGACGGGCGATCGTATCCTCAACGGCAACAGTCGATTCAGGACGGCGTGTTTCAATCGTGTCTTCGTCGCCATACTCCTCGTCAGACATTGAGATCGGCAATCCGTTGGATTCAAGTCGCCCCGCCTTCTGGAGCAGTTTTCTAGCGTTGAAATAACATTCAGTAAGATCGGCAGGTACCTGCTCGGCTGCAGTGGGAATTTCAAGGGTGGCCACCAGAACCGATCTCCCGCGACGCTGCAGAAACTGGGCGAGTGGGACATACCAGCGATCGCCGGAGAGGATAACGAACACGTCGATATCGGGAGCGGAATGATAGATCCTGGAAGCTGTAAGCGTCAGATCTATCGCAGATGCCTGCGCGTCGGCTCCCGTATACGTTAATCGCGATTCGACCCCGTTTGAGAGAAGTGCACCGGTTACTTCGTGACCTCGCATCTGGCCCGGAGGTATGGTCGCAAATGAGAGCGTTCTCACGGCCCTCAGACCCAGGTCGTGCGAGACGTATTTTTTCAGCTCGTCAATGAGACGAAGAACAATTCCGTCCGGCTGGTGTGAATCACCGATCAATTCACGTGCGACGCGCTGAACGTTTGCAAAATCGACGAGGATAACAGCATTCTGATGATAGTCAGAAGATGTTCTGGAAGAATTCTTGAGTGGCATCATATCCTACCGCTACTTGTGAATACAGGACGATAATCGATTACTTGATTTCAAGGGGGTACCTCTAAGACGCATCAATCTCCAACAGCGTAACCTCGTGGTTCGAATAGATGCAGATGTCGGCTGCGATATGGAGGGCTTCCTCCACGATCGCTCGGGGTGTCATTTCAGGGGAGTGCTTCATCATCGCGCGCGCGGCGGCAAGTGCATAGGGTCCTCCAGATCCGATTGCCAAAATCTCATCGTCGGGTTCAATGACGTCCCCGGTTCCACTGATGAGTAAGAGCCTGTCCGGCGAAGCAACAGCCAGCAGGGCCTCGAGTCGTCTCAGATACCGATCTGTTCGCCAATCCTTCGCCAGTTCGACAGCCGATCTTGTCACATTGCCGCCGTATTGCTCGAGTTTTTCTTCGAACCGTTCGAATAGCGTAAATGCGTCAGCCGTTGCTCCGGCGAATCCAGCAAGGATTTTGCCCCCATAAAGCTCTCGGACTTTCTGGGCACGATGCTTCATGATCGTGTCGCCCATCGTTGCCTGACCGTCTGAACCGAGTACAACCTTACCGTTGTGCCGAACTCCTACGACTGTCGTGCTGCGAATAGATGAGGGGGATGCACCGGAAGCGGGATCAGTGGGATAAAACAATTGGAATACACTAAATCGATTAAAAACAATTCTGTTCGCAAGGTAGGATGAGGGCGAAGCTAATATCAAGTCGAAAAGGAAAATTCCGGCATCGTGCTTCGTGCAATGTCTAGCGACGGTAATTTGCCAGCAGGTCCACAATGCGGTCCTGTGCATTTCGAACAGCGGACGTTTTTACCGTGAAGTGATTGGCCATAAGAACAAAGGAGTAGGGCGTACCGGCGGCGGACGTTACATATCCGCTAAGCGTGCTGGCGTTCGATACGGTGCCCGTTTTCGCTTTGACATTGCCGTGCGCCGCGCCTTCGGTGAATCTGAATTCGAGCGTTCCATCAATGCCGCCAATGGGTAGGGACCGGATAAACGTGCTTTTTGTGCTGTCGTCGGCGTGATGGTACATATACCCCAGAAGGGCCGATGTCATTTCGGCTGTTACGAGATTCATTCTCGAAAGACCTGATCCATCAACCAGTTGAATTCTGCTGGTGTCCACGCCGGCCGCCACGAAGGTGTCCATAGCGCGCGCTATGCCCATTTCGGCGGATCCCGGTTCCAATTCCGGATCCTCAACCGGATTGAGCACTCCGAGCGTGCGAAGCAACTGCTCAGCATAAAGGTTCTGGCTCCGCTTGTTCAGTATGCGAACGATGTCCTTGAGCGGCTCCGAGCGATGCGTGGCGATAAGCCGCATGCTGCCGGAAGACAGGTCAGGCTTGATCGAGAGATCGTCTACATCGACAGGTCTGCCGATGACGGATATTCCGCTTGAAAGCAGGGTTTCACGGAGCACATGAACGAAATACAGCGTCGGATTGGTCACGGTCAGAGATTCACGATCGACTCGCCCGGCGGGAACTTCACTGTAGATGCGAAAGGCGTTAGTGCCGCGTTTTCGGAAATAACCTTCCTGAAGGGAAGAGTCCGCATCAATGGTCACGCTGGCATTTACGACACTGATATAAGAGGTACCGAACGGTTCCCAGCTGATTGTTCCCGGCATTCCGGGGCGGCGTGCTTCAATAGAAAAATCGACGCAGTTGTCATTGAACGAAAGTCCGCTGATTTCCGCGGAGTACCAGAACGGCTCATCATCCCAGCTCCACCCGTACCCGAGCGGTATATCGTCAAATACATCGTCATCGCCGATGATATCGCCGGCGACGCTTTGAACGCCTGAATCTCTCAGTGCCTGCGCCCACTCGCGAAAGGTCTGCGTAAGATCACCGTCATTGAAACGCCCTCCGATGACGGGATCGCCGGATCCGCGCACGATCACGTTTCCTTCAAGAACACCATCGGCGATTGGCCCGTCGATGAAGAGCCGGGTCTCGTAGCGAAACTCGGGGCCCAACTGATCGAGGGCCGCACCGGTTGTAAAGAGTTTAGTATTTGATGCAGGGATAAAGCTTCGATTCTCGTTATGACGATAGAGCACTTTATCGTCAAGCAGATCGGTAATGAAGACGGCCCACGTAGCATTCTGAAACTGCTCTTCCTCCAGGATATCATCTATCGCATTACGCAGTTGTCTTGGAGACCGGGGTCCCTGCTGACCGGCAACCGGAGAAACGGTTCGGCAACCGATCGTGAAAACCAGTACGAAAACCACGCAAATGGGAAGGACGTTCATACGACATGAGTTCATTCGCTTAACCATATGCTTCATGATTCCGGAAACATTCGCTCCGGATCCGGGATGGAGCGAATGACAAATACGTGGGTGGCATTGTCGAGTCGTGCATACGGGCGTACGAAAATCTGCCATGTTATCATGCCGGGATTGACGAATACGGAATCGATTTCTCCAATGGGATAACCCGGCTGGAAAACGCCGGAATATCCCGACGTTACCACCACTTCACCAGGACTCACTTCCTGAGAACGCACCACCAGTTCCAGCAGAAGCCGATCGTAACGCTCACCGTCCCAATGCAATAAACCGTCACTATCGGAGGTTAGAATCTTGACGGGGATGTAGAAATCGGCATTGAGATAGGTCATCACCTTCGAATATTTCCGACCGGCCAGGACTATTTTCCCCAGAATTCCTCGTGGATCGACAACCGCCATGCCTTCCTGGATACCGTCCTCGGAGCCCACATCGAGCACGAGATGGTTTCGCTCTCGCGTGATGTCCTTGGAGATGATACGGGCGGGAATCGCGTCCGTCGTCAGCGAATCCTGAAGGGCCAGCAGCTCACGGAGCTGCGCATTTTGGTGCCGAGCCTCTCTCGCACGCGCCACCTCGCTCGACAGACGGTGGTTTTCTTCCCGCAGCGCCTGGTTTTCTTCGGCGGCGCGCACATAACTGCCGAGCCACGTAAACCAGGATTCGACCGATCCGGTTGTTTCAAGTGCGCGGGCGCGAAGTCCGCGAACCATCGGTTCATTTACGGACAGGAGAAATATGAGTGAGATGAGAAGCAGGCTGAATAGAAGGACCCAATCGCGGATCTTGTCCCAAAGACGAATCATCTTCGTGTTCGCTTATCAGTTCACATTATCAGCAACAGAGCCTGGCAACAGGACCTGGCGAC
>CAZGOS010000154.1:0-7537 GCA_964527795.1 uncultured Rhodothermales bacterium
ACTGAGGATGGTCAAATCCCATATGGCAGGTCTGGCACGCTTCAGGTTGACGCGCCTCGTTGGCGGAAAAGAGGTGACGCGTGTGACAACCATCACAGGACGCGCTACCGTATTCCTGTCCTAACAATTTTAACTCGATGATCTCGTCTTCCGACTTGAGCCCAATTTTATGGCAGCCACCACATCCCTTCTGGCCCTCTATCATCCCGATTGGTTGCCAGTGGATAGTGGGCATGGCTTTCATGGCCGCCCAGGCAAGCGCGTGTTTACCCTTCTTGAACTCCTCGACGCGGTCGTCATGACAATCCGCACACGTGTCCGGTGTAGGAAGCCTGGCCTCGTCTGAATCTTCCACCGTCGTATGCTTGCCGCCATGACAATCGGAGCACGACACGTCTTCCAGATAGTGCTTACTGGCTCGCCAGTCGGCTACCAGTCCCGGAGAGGAATCTTTGTGACAGTCGATACAAGCGTCGTCATTCAGGGTTATAGACGGTGGAAAGACAGGTTTCCATGTGGCAAACGCCACGAGAACGACGACTGGAATTGCTACAAGTA
The DNA here is from genome assembly GCA_964527795.1 of uncultured Rhodothermales bacterium. Lineage (GTDB taxonomy): Bacteria > Bacteroidota > Rhodothermia > Rhodothermales > UBA10348 > SMXL01. The sequence goes on from CAZGOS010000154.1 coordinate 559, forward strand.
GAAGCTTGTTCATGGCGCCCACCCCGATGTACGAATAGCTGAAATTCGGATCAGAATAGGCGTAAAATACAACCCGTGGTTGTAAGGAATGCCCGCCGTTATGCCGTTTCCGGCAGCTCCAGATCCAGTTCCTCGATCATGGCATTTCGCATCTCGAATTTCTGGATCTTGCCCGTTACCGTCATCGGGAATTCCTTCACGAATCGAATGTACCTGGGGATCTTATAGTGAGCGATTTCCCCTTTGCAGTATGACCGAATCTCTTCATCAGAGGCTGTTTCGCCCTTTTTGAGCCGGATCCAGGCGGCAATTTCCTCTCCGAATTTTTCATCCGGTACGCCAATAACCTGAACGGCGGAGATTTTCGGGTGACTGAAGAGGAATTCCTCGATTTCGACGGGATATACATTTTCTCCTCCGCGAATGATCATGTCCTTGACGCGGCCCGTGATGTGCAGCCATCCTTCGTCGTCCAGCATGCCCAGATCTCCGGTGCGCATCCAACCATCCGCCGTAATGACTTGACTGGTTTTTTCTTCGTCGTTCCAGTATCCGTCCATGACACAGTATCCTGATGTCAGAATTTCTCCCTGAACATCCGGCGGAACAATCCTGTCATCAACATCGACGATTTTTGCCTTCGTATGCGCGCAAACGCGTCCAACGGAACTGATGCGTTTATCGAATGGCGCATCCGCATTAGTCTGGAAGGTAACGGGACTGGTCTCGGTCATGCCGTAGGCAATCGTCATTTCCGGCAAGTGGAAGTCGGAAACGATTCGCTTCATGAGTTCCAACGGGCAGGGGGCTCCTGCAATGACACCTGTTCGAAGGCTTGTCAGATCGTGGTCACCGAATGCAGGATGGTCGAGTACCGAAAGAAACATGGTCGGTACCCCATAAATGGAAGTACAACGTTCCGTGCTGACGGCAGTGAGCACGCTTTCGGGCACGAACGTTTCGTCCGGATAGACCATGGTGATGCCGTGCGTGATCGAGGTCAGGTTGCCGATGACCATTCCAAAACAGTGGTAGAGCGGCACGGAAATGCAGACGCGGTCCTCTGCGGAATAACGCAGGTTGTTGCCGATGATCTCGGCGTTATTCAAAATGTTGTAATGGGTCAGCGTGGCCCCCTTGGGAAGCCCCGTTGTTCCGGACGTAAACTGGATATTAATCGCATCCCTGCAGCTCAATGTTGAGGCAACGGATTCCAGTAATTCCGCTGGTTGGCCGCGCCCGATATTGAGTAGATCCGAAAAGTTCAGCATGCCGTGAGTGGTTTCTCGCCCGAGACGTATTATGGCTCGAAGCTCCGGCACGCGCTCGGCAACGAGGTTGCCCGACCGGCATTCATTCAGCTCCGGGAGCAATTCCTGAAGCATCGCGATGTAGTTCGACGACTTGAATTGAACGCCCGTGAGCAGTCCCTTGCATCCGACATTATTGAGTACGAATTCCAGTTCCGGGAGGCGGCAGGCAGGATTGATGTTTACCTGGATAATACCGGCCTTTGCGCATCCGAATTGAGCCACCGTCCAGTCGGCATGGTTCGTAGCCCAGATTCCCAGGCGGTCACCTGATCTGAATCCCATGGCCAGAATTCCGCTTGCAAACGCATTGACGCGCTCGCCGAGCTCCGCCCAGGTAAACCGGATCTTTTCGTGGCATGAAACCAGTGCTTCTCGGTCATGCCACTGTTTTACGGCCCGGTCGAATGCTTCGCCAATCGTAGACGTTAATAATGGGGAGTCCGTCGTTCCTTCTACAAAGCTTTCCTTCACGGTTTCTGACCCTCCTGAATCGACAATTATTACACTCCTCGTACGCCACAAAAATACCGCCCAACTGCCGCGAAGACGAAGGGAATCCCCTACAAGGGATGTAGGTAGAGTGCAGACTTATCCGTGCGTCAATACCCGAATACGGATTGTGGGCTCGGATTGCGGGCCTGCAAACGATTTCAGCGCTTCACTATGATCACTGATTGCACTGTAAACGATGTCTGATTCTAGAATCTGCACGCCGTAATCTTTTCACCCGCAGCGCACCGGCGGCACAGCTCCTGCAGCCAAGCCAGGAGATTGGCGAGCTCCGGCAAATGGATGACTTTGCTTGATACACCGCCGAGGAAACCGACGCCGCCGTTTACGTTCGTAACAACATCCGGCCGAGCGAGTGTCTCATCGTCAATATTGAGAAAGTCGGGCCAATCCGGGCCGGCCGAGGCAACAACAAGCCACGCGTCGCTCACGAAGGGACACGACTCGCTGAACGTATTCCGGAAAAACTCGTCGTAGGGAATAATCACCACGGCGAGTACATCCGGCCAAATGGCGACTCGATCGAGGTACGAGGCCTCGTAATACTCCGTAGGCGCTCCTTTAACGGGCGTTCCAAGCTGGTAAACGATCTTGATCGCGGCAATGCGCTCGACACCGCTGATCTTTATGGTAAGCGACGCGTCTTCCGGCGGTATGCCAATACCTCCTCCGAAACGGACGTTTGGATACGGGAATGCTTTGGGAAGCGCAACAACAGCGTCGCTGACATCGCCGGCGGAATTTGTGACACTTAGCCGGTATGTCTTTTCGTGTTCGAGCAGCACATCCGACCAATAGTTGTGCACCGTCTTTTGTCCCATGACGAATACAGAATCGCGCAGGATCGTTTTCGCCCCCGATCCCATATCCTCGAGCATTACGGTGGCGTCGATATCCTGATCACCGAGAGATATCGATCGCCTGAGCGGCGAGATGCGAACAAATTGCGAATCTGCACCGGCATCCAGGTAACCCCAGATCGAAAAATGAAGGTCTGAGTCCTGAAAAGGATCGATGCTCGTGTCACAACTGGCGAGCAGGTAGAGTGGTGCCGAGATCAAAAGCACCGTACTGAGACGACGATATTTTATGGGAGTCCATATCATCGGTTCGAGTCGTACTTGATCGAGAGTGTCGGCAGAAAGGGTAATTGGTCGACGCGCCGTATCGTAAACAGATCAAAATAGAACAGATTGGCGCGATCATAGACATTGATGGCGCTTACCTGGAACGTCAGGCTTCCTTCTCCTACATCAACAATCCTTTCAACGGACAGATCGAGCCGGTGGTACGCCGGCAGGCGCGCCTGGTACGGTTTGTCGTAAAGCAACCGTGTGGTTCCGACCGACCGGCGAACATCGGCAAAGTCTCGCAGAGATATGAGTTCATCAAAGCCGTAAGGCTGCGTAAACGGCAGCCCGGATCCATATTGCCAGCGTGCACTTGCTCTAAACCGTCCCAGGTCAAGACTGAACACGACGTTCAACTGGTGGCGCCGGTCATGCGGGGGATGGAATTTCTGAACCGATTCTCCATACCACAATCCAAAATTATCTTCACTTGCATAATAGAGCGTCTCGGAATATCCGTAGCCTACGTAGCCGTAAATATTTTCACCGAAAACCTCCAGTCGACTATCGAGGCCATAAGATTCGCCCGAGGCAAGAGCGAGACTTGTAGTGAAACTGGCGACGGAACTCCACGTCGGGATCGGAAGATTCTTCATGCGCTTGTAATAGGCCTCGGTCGCGAAGCGTATGCGACGTCCAACCGGCCGCTGCCAACTTATCAAACCATGAACGGCTTCGGACTGTGCTGTCTTGACGGGCGCCGTCATCCAGGCGATGAAGGCTGAGCCGGCATCCCTTTCATCGGTAACGCCGACGAGTGTCTGCCTGTAGAGTCCAATTGCGCCGCTGATTTCGTCTGCGCCATCCCTTCCGCCGGGTTTCCATACAGCCCTGAGGCGTGGCTCAATACTGATGGGATAATCTTCGGGGTGAAGAACCAAAGCCAGGCCCGGCGTGATGGTCAGGTACGCGCTCGGCGAAAACACCGTCTCTGCGTAAGCCCCGAGTGAAAAGAGAAGATCTTCCAGCGGATCGATGTTTAGAAACTGTTCCCTTAGCTGAAGTCCCATCCAGGTCAATCGGACAAATGAGCCGATATTGAGTTGAGCGCGTCCAATCACACGCTTCAAATGCACGTCAACGCCGAACTGAAGAGCATCGGAAGTGCGTTCAGGCTGGATGTCATTTCCTACGTCACTATCTACATACGAGAGGCCGGTGGTGATTTCGAACAAATAGGGTGCGTTTGTCGGAAAGACCAAACATCGGCCGCCGACGACCACATTGTTCCACTGAAACACGTCATCACTGCGCTCGCCTTCCGCTTCGATTCGGCCGCGATCATACGTGGACATCAAACTCACAGAACACTTGCTGTTGATACCGTCCGTTCGTTGAACCTTGATGAAAAAATCACCGAACTGGAACGGCAACGAACGCCCATACAGAGTTGGCGCCAGTCCCTCTATCATTGATCGACGGACCGACGCCAGCATGGATATATGTCCTTTTCGCAAAGGACCTTCAATCCGGAAACTGGAAAGAAACGGACTGATAGAGGCCGAACCTTGAAAAAACTGCCGGTTGCCGTCCCGTGTCGCCACATCAATCACAGACGATATCCGACCGCTATAGCGGGCTCCATAGCCTCCCGCGTAAACATCCACGAAGGAAACCAGGTCTTCCGGAAAAGCGGAAAAGAATCCAAGAATGTGCATCGGTTGGTAAATGAGCACGCCATCGAGTAGCACGAGATTCTGCGAGGGAGTTCCGCCGCGTATGAAAAGCTGACCACCGCGGTCGCCTATCGAAACGACTCCAGGTAAGGTTTGCAGGTACGACGCAAGATCCCCGCTCGCATCCGGAGTCGGGATCCGTCTGAGATCCGCAGGGCGCACAGTCTGACGTCCGGCCTGGACGCGCGCGGCCCCTCCCTCACCGGCAATAATCACCTCTTCCAGTTGCTGCGCGACGCGTTCCAACTCGACGCTGAGGGTGACGAACGGCGCCTGTCCGAGAGACAACGTATCCGTAAACGACGCATAACCCACGAAGCTGATTCGCATCGCGTACGTTCCCGGAGCAATCTGACTGATCTGGTAGAATCCGTCTTTGTCCGTCGACGTGCCCAGTGGTTGCGCCCTTTCCCGATTCAAGTCGCGCAAAATGACATTTGCACCGGGAAGGGGTTGCCCGTCCGACCGGTCAAAAACCAATCCGCGAATAACGATTCCCTGGGCTAAGGCTGCCTCGTTCCAGGCTGCCAGCGTCAGTAGAAAAAAAGCTATGCGAAGGAAAATTCGGAACATTGATCATTAAGATCCGGCGATCACCCACCGCTGTCAACTGTTAAGCATCCACTTGAGTCACCATGGCACAATGGCGGGCGGTGTGCTCATCACAGAGCCCCAAGAATCGCGCGGCGTTATCATAAAAACAGCCCTTTTCTGATCCTCTGTCATCCAGTGGAGACTATAGATGATATCGGTATTGTCCTTTGTTGGTACCTGCGTAGTCCGGACCGAACATACGCGATCTCCCAGACTCTCTTCGAAGATTTCTCTGCCGGAGGACGGTCAGAACAGATTTTGGTATTTACCCAAGACGGGCTCCAGAAACAGTGAATTCCCGTATGAAGAAAGGTTCGACGCGAGGTACCGTTCATTGCATCACTTTGTAACAGGTATTTCGCCACTTCATACCTGGACTTTTCATTTTGATGACACTCCAGGCGAAGGAGATTCGTAATGACCGTCGCCGCCAACGTCACCATCACCGTCGACGTCAGAAACGGGGAATACCCCATCCGAGGTGTCGGACAGGGCATTCTTCCATGTACGGGACGTTCATAATCGAGGCATTTCTTTTCTTCTACATCGCAGGTACCCACCGTTTGGTGCTGAATAGTGTGGTCTATTCCCCAGCGTATCAGACCAGATAAGCTGATCAAGTGCGTAAGGTTTTTCTCCACCAAAGCCGCCGGGGTCTTCCCTGCATCAATTTCGCCCTGGTTCTCCTATAGATGAGCAGCCTATCATATCAAGGATCGCGACATGAAATACCCCCACCGCCTGGTTCTGGCGTCGATATTCGCCGCCTTTTTTTTCACTAGTTCAGCACAGGGCCAGCTCCCGGGCCTGGACGAAGTCCCCCCGATTGACCCTGCCGTTCGGACAGGCACATTCGAGAACGGACTGACATACTACATCCGGGCAAATTCAAGACCTGAAAACAGGGCGGAATTGAGGCTGGTTGTAAACGCCGGTTCGGTCCTCGAGGATGATGATCAGCGTGGCCTGGCCCACCTGCTCGAACACATGGCCTTCAACGGGACCGAACACTTCAAAAAGCAGGAACTCGTCGAGTATCTGGAGTCGATCGGTATGAGGTTCGGCCCGAACGTGAACGCATTCACGAGTTTCGACGAAACAGTGTATATGCTTCGAGTCCCGATGGACGACCCGGAGGTTGTAGAAACCGGATTTCAGATTCTCGAAGATTGGGCTCACCTGATAAGCCTCGAGGTGGAGGAAATAGACCTCGAGCGGGGAGTGGTCATAGAAGAGTGGCGGCTGGGGCGGGGCGCCGCCGCCAGAATGAGAGACAAGCAGTTCCCCATTCTGTTCCGGGGTTCTCGGTACGCCGAACGCCTTCCAGTCGGGACCTTTGAAAGCCTGCAAGACTTTGAAGTCGGCCGCGTGAGAGATTATTACCAAAAGTGGTATAGGCCGGACTTGATGGCGGTGATAGCTGTCGGGGATTTTGATGAGGACGTCATAGAGGACATGATCCGGCGTCATTTTGCTTCGATACCTGCAGCAGAAAATCCGGCACCGCGTGAAGTCTTCCCGGTACCTAACCACGACGAAACGTTGTTCGCGATCGCTTCCGACCCGGAAGCTACTAACTCGCAGATCGCGTTATATCACAAACAGCCATTGCGTATTTCGACTACCGTCGGCGACTATCGCCAGCAGGTCATCGTTGAAGGCCTGTACAATTCAATGCTGAACAACCGGTTAAACGAGCTTGCGCAATCAGCGGATCCACCCTTCGCGTTTTCTGTTTCGGGCCAGGGCCAATTCG
>CAZGOS010000155.1:0-7521 GCA_964527795.1 uncultured Rhodothermales bacterium
ACCTTGTCGGCCATTCTTGCTGAACTCACTACTCGCTTGCGATCGAGCATCCTGGCCATCAAAGACGCCGAACGCCGCGCCGTCGTCGGTGATCTCGCGCGACAGGTCAACCACGACGTCAAGAACGGACTGACGCCCATTCGGAATATTTTCCAACACCTGTCGGAAGTGACCACAGACGATCCCGAGCGGCTTCCGGAAATATTTCGGGAGCGCATCGATGCCCTTGAATCCAGCATTACCTATCTGGAAAACCTGTCTGCCAACTATGCGCGGCTGAGTCCCCGCTCGGAGAAGCGGCCGTGCGATCTGAATCGAATCGCGACCCAGGTGGCCAACGATTACCAGGGCGTCGGCGCATCAACGATCCGGGTGGACCTGCATACGTGCGGTCCCGTCACGGGCGATGCGGTATCACTCAGACGCATCGTAGAAAACCTGGTAGACAACGCCGTTGAGAGCCTGGGATCAAGCGCCGGTGAGGTCACGATTTCTTCGCGGCAAATCGAGGGCGAAGACGACCGATCCTTCATTCGTCTGATCGTCGCCGACACGGGCCGGGGCATGACGGAACAACAGCAGAATCAAATCTTCGAAGATTTCTATTCGACGAAAGAAAACGGAACGGGTCTGGGTCTGTCTATCGTTCGGCGGCTCGTGATGGATCTCGGAGGGACCGTCGCGATTGAGAGCGAGGCCGGCACAGGAAGTCGGTTCATTGTTGAACTGCCGATAACTGAAACCCAATCGTAGATTTGCAGAGCTGACGGTATGAACGTGATATAATTCGGCGGCTATCCAACCCTCTTTATTCACATACGTTAATACGAATCGAAATCGTATAACATTGGTATAACATCCACACAGCAGTCGAGAACCCAATTGAGGAAGTGAAATGGCAGTTGCCGACAGAATCCAACAGTATGTGCAACGTCTTCCGGAGAGACTACAGTCAGAAGTTCTAAACTTCGTTGAGCACCTCCTTGCCAAGGCCGATCGAGAGGATTCTGCTCAGAATGAACGAGAGTGGTCGAATATTTCGCTTTCACTTGCCATGCACGGAATGGAGGACGAAGAAACACCAGAGTATTCTCTCTCAGATCTGACTGAGTCCTTCTAGTGAAGAGATCTGGTCAAATCGTCCTCTTCCGGTTCCCTCAAACCGATTTAAACACGGGCAAACTGCGGCTTGCACGCATCAAAAATCGGCTCGCTGAATGGCTCGGTTGGGAATTGTAAGGTTGTATATCCAAATCAATTCCCCGGGCTCGCACGGCCGGTTGTGGCTAGGGTGTACTACGTTTAATACGGCCGCTCTCGATCTGTGACGAACTCAGTGGGATAGACGGCGTACTATTTCTCATCGCGAACACTATTCGAATATGACGAACCACTATGCCCGCGACAATATCTAAAACCGACATCCAGAGGGTCATGCGAGACATGTCAAGCGATGACATGAATCTTGACGATTTTATTGAGCGCATCATCCTTCTGAGCAAGGTTCGCACCAGCCTGGAACAGGAAGGACGAGGCATTTCTCAGGCAGAAGTAATCCAAGAGTTTAAGAAGCCGCGCAACGAGCGTAAATGGAATTAAGTCGTGGCTGTTCTTAAGTGGCGACCTCAAGCGCTGAAAGACCTTGATGCGATTGAGGCGTACTATCTCGACGCTTCACCTGGCTATGCACCCGTTTTCGTAGCCGGCGTATTCGAGCGAATTCAATCCCTGGAGAAAATGCCAGAAATGGGGCCGATGGTTCCAGAGATTCAGGATCTGGCAATTCGCGAACTGCTCTATCGGGGATATCGAGTCATCTACCTTTTCGACAAGGAAGACGAAGTCGTTGAGATATTAACTATTGTCCACACGTCGAAGTCATTCGGTGGTCCGACCAGCCAGTAGGCCGTATATCAAGGCAATTCTGCGGGCTCGGACAACCTGATCAAATCTCGGATCACTACATTGTCAAAAAGGGTCGCGTGACCTAGCCACGGATAGCCCGGCCGTTCTAAAAAGGCAACGAAATACTAGCCACAGATTGCCCAATCGATAATTACAATGCCAAAGATCCTGGTTGTTGACGACGTTGTTTCGCTTGCGGAGCAGTATGCCTACGACCTGAAGAGGATCGGAGAATTCGAGACGATTGTTGCCGCCAGCGGTGAGGATGCGCTTGACATAATCACCTCGGAAGACATCGACTGCATCATTCTGGACCTGGAAATGCCCGGCATGGACGGTTTTGAAGTGCTCAGGCGCCTCAAGAAATCGGGTTCCAGGATACCGGTAATCGTCTACACGGGGACAGGCAACTATGATCGTTGCATACAGGCGATCCGGCTGGGCGCCCACTCCTTCATCGACAAGGCCGAGTCGATGGCCAAGGTCGTTACCGAGGTCGAGAATGCTCTGGAAATGGCTCGTCTGGACATCGAAAACAGGGCGCTTCGTCGACGCCTCGATTCGGAGTCTTCGCTTATCGGCTCAAGCCCGGCGATGCTGGAATTGCTGGACCAGATTCGGCGCATTGCACAAATCCCCAGTCCGGTGCTGATTGTCGGTGAGAGTGGATCGGGAAAAGAGTTGATCGCCCGCGAGATTCATCGCCAAGGCGTTGACGCGCGAGCGAAGCCTTTCGTTGCCATCAACTGTGCGGCTTTGCCAGAACAACTCGTCGAAAGCGAGCTATTCGGTCACGAGAAAGGGGCGTTCACGGGCGCCGACCGTGTACATAGAGGGGCATTTGAACGTGCTTCGGGCGGTACGCTTTTCCTGGATGAGATTGGGGAACTGCCGCCGGCGACTCAGGCGAAATTGTTGCGTGTACTCGAGCGTAGCGAAATAACACGTGTCGGCGGCGAAATGACGATAAAGATCACGACTCGGGTGCTCGCTGCAACGAATCGAAGCCTTGAAGCAGAATCTGAGGCTGGAACGTTTCGCAGCGATCTCTACTTCCGACTGAACGTGCACGAACTGCGGGTTCCCCCGCTTCGCGAGCGCCGATCCGATATTCCGAATCTGACGCATCATTTCATGGCGACGTGTTGCGAAAGGTTCGGTCTGCGACCGAAGAAGCTGAGCGCGGGCGTTCTGGAAGCGCTCACCGATTACGAGTGGACTCGAAACAATGTCCGGGAATTGCGAAATATCATCGAGCGTATGATCATCGCATCCGATTCCGATGAGATCGAACTGCAGGACGTACCCGCTGAGATTCGATCGGAGGAGCCCACGCAGACGCAGCCGAGCGCCAACCGCTCATTCAAAGATCTGAAAGCCGAAGCCGAGCGACGGATCATTATCTCGGCACTGGAGCGATATGACTGGCACATCAGCAAAACGGCTGAAGATCTCGATCTTTACGATCACGCCAGTCTGCTGAAAATCATGAGGCGTCTCTCGATCGAGCAGCCGGACTGAGCGTTTTCAGCTCCTGAATACCAGAGGCCCGGTCTCGAGTCACACGAGGGGTTCCGGGTCCCGGCTCCCACCAGAGATTCCCGAGCCGGAAAGGGATAAATCATCTCAAATATGTGTCCATATGTACACAATCAGGTCGATTATATTGTGTTCTTTTGGACACATTCACTGATATTGCGTTGCCTTGAGATGGTTCTGTAAATCCGGTATACCGTTGGGCCGCATCGTCTTTTAACCAACCAGGCACGCGCCGCACATTGATTTGGACCACCTCTTGAAATGCAACCCTCCCGAACGCCTGTAATACGAACCTGCCCGCAGGGGCAACCATGCAACAAGGAGGATGATCATGCAATCAAAAACCAGTTCAACCATCTCACTAGTCGCGGGCATCGCATTCGCTCTGCTGCTGACGTTGGCCTTTAGCACCCTTTCGGGCTGCGATGGCAACGAAAAAGAAAAAGTGAGCGAGAAGGCCTTGCGAACGGAGAGCCCAAGACAGACTCCGCTACCAACTCCCATCGCGGAATCGACACCGTCGCTCGCAGAAACCGAATCCATCATCGTGACGCCTCCGGAGCCGCCCAAACCGGTGACGTACGAAGAAGCCGAGTCCCTCTACAAAGAACGCCGGTACACCGAAGCGACAACGCTTTTCGCTGCTTTTACGGAGCGGAAAGCGGACAATCCGTGGGGGCATTACATGCTGGGCCTCTCCGCCTGGAAATCAAATGATTTTGAGACCGCCGAAGCAGCCTTCGTTCGCGCGCTCGAACTCGATCCGGATCATGTAAAAAGCCTGCTCAATCTGAGCCGCGTTTATCTGGATTCGGAGCGTGCCGAGGAAGCGCTGGTTCGAATTGAAGAAGCCCTCGTTCTCGATCCACTCTTCGGCGTGACGTATCGCCTTCAGGGCCGCGCTTTTCATGAGCTGGCACGACTTGAAGAAGCCGCCGATGCGTACCGCGAAGCCATTCGAATCGACGAAAAGGATGCCTGGGCCATGAACAATCTGGCGCTCATACTCATGGAGGATGGGTTCCATGAACTGGCCCTCGCGCCGCTGGCCCGAGCAACCGAGCTCAGGGACGATGTGGCAATCTTTTTCAATAATCTCGGCATGGCGCTAGAGCACACCGCTCATATCAGAGCGGCTGAGGAGGCCTACGGAAAAGCCATCGCGATCGACGACAGTTATGATAAGGCTGTGCAAAACTTTGCCCGCGTGGAGCTCGTCGAGGAGGATGCAAATCTGGCCCCGATCGACCTGCAGACACTCGCGCAGGACTTCGTCAAGGAAATCATCACCTGGAGCGACGAAAATATTCCGAGGGAAGAGCCTGTGGCGGTCATTCAGGCGAAAGCGATCGAGCCCGTTCCGGAACAGACTGCGCAGAACGACTCGACAGCAATCAAAATCGAGAAAAATCGCTGATTCTGAGTGAGTTCATTTCGCGAAATCGAGTAGACAACTATCGGACTATCGGAATCGACGCTAACCTCCCAATAACGGAAGAATGCCCTGTTCGACACGTCGGATGGGGCATTCCCCTGCACGCTTTGACGTCAGCCTTCGACGAGTTCGACGATCGTATTGGCGATGGTGCTCATCGGCATCTCCTGGTCGCCCATCGTCATGGTCATCTCCATCGTCATCGAGCCGGCGCTCTTGAGCAGTCGGCCGCGATCGAGCGTCGACGTGGTCGTGGTTGTCATGCCGCCGAACACGAACAGACCATTCACTGCATCCCTGTGTTGAGGGGGTACGGGGTATCTCACAGTTCGGATGTAGAGCCATCACCTTTTCACCCTGATTGTGAGAGCCTTTTCTTCCCATTCGTAGAATTCGATCCGCTCCCACTTAAGAAGCTGACCGGCAAAGAAGATTCCGGCCTCCCTGATCTCCAGAGCGCTCAAGCCTAAGAATAGAAATAGAGATCCCAAAGCGAGCGTCATCGCGAGATCTGAACAGTCGGCAGATGGGTATAACAGGCCGCACGTCTAATAGGAGAACCGGGGCGTTCAAAATGCGGAGAAAACCCCGACCGTTAAGGCGCAGAAATGCCATACCCGTCTAACCACTTATTGAGCCACAGTCTCCGGAAAGAGCGAAACCTTGACGTAGTTTTCCGTATTGAAAAACGTCCTGGCCGCATCCCGAATCCGTTCCTCAGTGAGTCCGGCAACCATTTCTTCATAGTCCAGAATCCGTCGCGGGTCTCTACCGTACTGTTCCGAACTCAGGAGCTGATTGAGCCAGTAGCGATTCTCCCGCATGTTCGTTTCATAGGAGCGTCGCTGGAGTTCCTGCACTTTGCTGCGATCAGTGGAATCCGGACCAACCGTCGACAGGCTGTCTATCTGCTGGAATACAACGTCAGTCAACTCATCGACTCGGTCCGGGGCCGAGCCAAAACTCACAGAGACCGAGTATCCATGATCCGGCTCGCGTCTAATACGGCCGCTGACTCGAACCGAATACGTTCCGCCGAGGTCTTCGCGGAGCCGCTCACGCAACCTGATTTGAAGCACGTCAGCCATCGAGCTGATGATATAACGGTTATCTCGTGTATCTTCGATTTCACCGGTGAAAATAATGGTGGTCTGGCTTTGCGGTTCGACCCCTTTAGTAACGTTTTTCTTGATTACGCCAACGGGCGGCTCGACTCCAATGTCCACCCACATTTCTTCACGATCAATTGAAGGCAACCCGCCGATGTACGTTTCCACCAGCGGCCGCAGGGTACCAATATCAATATTTCCGACGAAAACGAACGTGAAGTCGCCGGCATCGGCAAAGCGTTCCCGATAAAAAGCGAACGAATCTTCCAGGTCAGTCTCGCCAAGAACCTCCATATTGAACGGTCTCGTCCGATAGTGGCCTTGCGACATGGTCACGGACAACGTGTCCTGAAAATGTCCTCTCGGACTCGCACCCATGTTGGAAATGAAGCTTCCCATGCGCGTCCGGTAGGCAATAAACGCGGTACTGTCATGCCGCGGTGCTCTGAACTGGAGATTGATCAACTGGAACAGGGTCTCTATATCCTTGGGGGAGGCCTGTCCGGAGAGCCCCTCCGTGTACGTCCCAATGCTGGGGGAAACACGTACCACCTGGCCGGCAAGTTTCTTGTTCAGCTCGATATTGTTGAACTCGCCCACACCACTCTGCCCGATAATCGCTGATGCAGTCATCGCCGGCACGTACCGCGCGTTCGCAACCAGCGACGTTCCACCGGGACTGAAGGCTCTAAAGAGAATCTCGTCGTCCTTGAAATCCGTGGGGCGAAGCAATACGCGAACTCCGTTACCCAGCTCCCAGATCGTCAAGCCGAGTTCTTCGATCGTCTCCTCGCGGGTAATTGCGGTCGGAGTTGGCATCTCTGCCATCAGTGGAGCGTCAACCGTAGCATCTTCATACGGCGTGATCTCAGCCGACTCTATTGATTCGAAAACAGCCATCAGGCCGGCCTCGGTTGGAATCTCCAGATCTGCCTTTTCGGGCGAGTTGACCATGACGACCCTGTCGTGCTCCGTTATCCACGCACGCGCAAGACTATTTACCTCCTCCAGGGTGATTGTCGGCACGAACTGTTGATGCATCTCCCACTCCATTTCGATGCCGGGAATGGGTTCGTCCGTCAAGAAATTCCTGCGATATTCTGCCGCGAGTTGCCGTGAGTCACGTTTGTCTCGCTCGGCGTACGCCCGTTCAAAATTGCGCAACGTTTCAATTTTTTGTCGTTCGAATTCGCTTTCAGCAAATCCGAAACGAGCGACTCGCTCGGCCTCGGTCAGAATTGCATTGAGCCCCTTTTCGATTCCGCCGTCCGGGACAAACGCAGCGAGAAAATAAACCTCCCCGGATCTCACGAATTGGCCCTGGTTCGAAATCGAGAATGCAAAGGGCGGATCCGCCGATTGCGCAAGCTCATTCAATCGATTGTTCAGCATTGAATTGTACAGATCTTCAACGATGAACTGCTGGCGATAGTCACCGACTGTAGTCGCTTTACGCAGTGGCTGTTTGTGATATACCGAGATCAGCGAGTTGGTAGCTTCCGGGTCGGAAGCGATCGCGAACAACGTTTCGTC
>CAZGOS010000156.1:0-7481 GCA_964527795.1 uncultured Rhodothermales bacterium
TCCTGAACCGGTGACCCGTCGTCGCTGAAGGCGACCGCTCCTCCCGCCTGCAGGTCGGCCATCTCGGCGAGCTGTTTACCGTCACGGTTCCGGGATACGCACGCAATCGGATACACGTCGACGGGTGTTGCATCTCCCCGCTCGCGGACAAATTCGACGACATCGCGCGTGTGAATCGGAGGCTCGGTGTTGGGCATGCACGCGACAGCCGTGAAGCCCCCGAACGCGGCGGCCCGGCACCCCGTTTCGATCGTTTCTTTGTGCTCCTGTCCCGGTTCACGAAGGTGCACATGCATATCCATCCAACCGATCGAGATCAGTTTGTCGGTGGCATCAAAGACTTTTACGCCCTCCGGATTCAGGTCGGGGCCAATTCCCGAGATTACTCCTCCCCGAATGAGTATGTCGACCCGTTCCGGATCTCCATTTCCCGGTTTCAGAATGGACCCACCCTGAATGAGCAGGTTGGGTGTGCTGGTTTCAGTCATATCTATGCAGACTCTCTCTGGATCGTATCGACATCAAGTTAAAGCGCAGAAAGGCAGGAAATCTTGTTCCTGACCCTATCGATGGCAACCTTCAAAGACTTTCCACAGCCGATCAGGGATGTCCCCTTTGGCGAATGGCAGTACACCCATAACTTGCTGATTATTTTGTGGTTTATTTGTCGAACAATGAAACCACGCGAAGGTGCTTTCCCGGAATGCATACCAATTCGTCGCAACTGGCACCCACGCAGGCACTGATTGACCTGTGCAACCTGCGCCATAATCTTCGCCTGCTGCAGAAGCAGGCACCCGGTATCGAAATGATCGGTGTGGTAAAGGCCAACGCCTACGGACACGGAAGCGTCGAAGTCTCGTGCGCATTGATCGACGCGGGGCTCCGCTGTCTGGCGGTTGCTACGGTTGCCGAGGCTGTCGTCCTTCGAAAAGCAGGTATTGCATGCCGCATCATGGTCTTTGGTGCCCCTCGAAACGCCTCCGTCCGCGCGTGCGTCGAATACGAACTGGAACCGTTTGTCACCGGAGCAGATACCGTTGATCTTTTACGCGGTGTAGGAGCATTAAACGTGCACGTACATATCGATACGGGAATGGGCCGCCTGGGAATCAAACCCGGCGAACTCCCGGGGATCTTGCGAGAACTCGAGGGCATGCCGGGAATCCGCCTGATCGGCATCAGCACTCACTTTGCGAACGTATCAGATCCAGACTCGCGGTCTACGAGCCGGCAATGGAGCCGATTCGTCGATGCGCTCAAGGACCTGGGTTCTGTACCCGCCCCCGTACACGTTGCCAATAGCGGCGCACTTTTTACGGTTCCGGAAAGCATCGACCCGTTGATCATATCCCAGGCGCGACTGGGCATCGCGCTCTACGGTTTACTGGATGCCCCACCGGTTGCGCTTGAGATGTCATTTCGTCCCGTAATGACCTTGCGTTCGGAAATTGCCCACGTTAAAACGGTTGAATCAGGTACACCCATTTCCTACAACGGTCTATGGACCGCACCGCGACAAACACGAATTGCAACAGTCGCGGCCGGATATGCAGATGGGTACCCGCGACTTCTTACGAACCGGGCATCGGTCGGCATACTCGGAACCCGGTACCGCGTCGTGGGAACCGTCTGTATGGACCTGTTCATGGTTGATCTGGGTCCGAAGTCAGAAAAGTCGACATCCGTCTCACCTGGCGATCCTGTCATTCTTTTTGGAGAAGGCGGTCCGACAACCATAGAAATTGCGTCCCTGGCAGACACAATTCCGTACGAAATCGTCTGCGGCGTATCATCCCGCGTTGAGCGTATCTATCTTCACTCGTAAACCAGCTCAAATCCAGTCAGTATTTCTTCCGAAAAGTCTTATATTCCGGCGATTCCGGGACAACGCATCTCTTGATTTGCATACGGATTCGTTCACCGGCGTCATCACCGCGAAACGATAGCGAGAATACAGGTTATGGCGAGTACTTTCGATCCTTCTGAACTACACATCCTGGTCGTTGACGACGAAGAGGACATCGTCGAAGTCGTCGGTCACTTTTTACGTCAGGAGGGCTTCAACGTCCACAAGGCCTATTCGGGCGATGAAGCTCTGGAGAAAGCCACTCCTGAAATCGACCTGATGGTGCTCGATATCATGCTCCCGGAAATGAACGGATACGAGGTATGCAGACGACTGCGATCCCGTGTGGAGACGGAGACGATCCCCATCATTTTTCTCTCGGCGAAAAGCGAGGAAGACGATCAGATCAAGGGTCTGATGCTTGGCGCAGACGCGTATCTTACGAAACCTGTGTCTCCTCAGGTTATCGTCGCCCATGTGAAAGCCGTTCTGCGACGTGCGGGTATTGAAGAGAGTCGCACACTTTCAGTCAACAACCTCACCATCTACGAAGACGAGTATCGGGCGTCACTGGACGGGAAGGACCTTGGCCTGACGCTTACCGAATTTGAACTGGTGCGTTATCTCGTTCGTCATCCCAGGAAGGCGTTCACCCGTCAGCAACTTCTTGAAACGATCTGGAAAGATGCGATGATGGTAACCGAGCGAACCGTTGATGCGCATATAAAAAACCTGCGCGAGAAACTGGGCTCGTTCGCTCGACATATCCAAACGGTACGCGGTGTTGGGTATCGGTTCGTTCAGGAAGAAGGCGCTCAGGAGGGATAAGCTGAACCGGGCGCTCGCACGAGCGTTTCGTGCATAACTGATTCCAATCCACCAAGGCGTTTCTTGTGTTTTCCGCTCTCCAATCGGCTTTGAACCGGTTGTTTAAACACATTTTCCCACGACGTGCCTCCACCCAAACGTGGATGAGCCTCACACTCTTGTTTTTTGTGGGTACAGCCGTCGTGGCTGTAGGATTGTACTTCACGTTCATTCTTCGCAGCGAGATCCAGGTGGCCTTTCGGCAAACCATGTCCAGCCATGTCTCGCGCATTGTGGGCTCGATCCAGGAAGCAAAGGGACGAACCGAGCGCCTTCAGACGATCCGTGATATCGCCAGATTAACGAATTTTCGCATCACGGTCGTGTCGAATGATTCACTTCTACTGGATATTCACGGCGATCAACTGCTCAGCGACGGGGCACTTCTGGCGCGGGAAGAAATGCAGTTTGAGCCGGAAGATGACACACGATTTGCCCAACGCACGGAAAATGGTCTGCATACGTATTTTGCCGCGACACGCCGAAAAGAGGCCAATCTGATTGTGCGCGTCGGTGAGGCCGAGCCACCTCTCTTCGCTCTCATTCGCCGGATGCAGGTCACTCTCGCGGTATCGATGATCATGGCGCTGGTTCTGGCCATTTTTGGAAGTTGGACAGCCGCACAACAAGTCACCGAACCACTCAAATCTATTCGGAACAGCGCTAGATCCATCAGCGAAGGCGATCTGGAGGAAGAAATATTCGTCGACTCCAGAGCCGTCGAGTTCCAGGAACTCGTTGAAAGCCTGAACCATATGTCGGCGGCGTTCAAGGAAAAAAGCGAGGAACTGGAACGCCACGCCCTGCTTCAGAACACATTTATCGGAAATGTTTCGCACGAAGTCCGTAACCCGATCTTCTCGGTCGGCGGATATCTGGAAGCGTTGTCGTCAAGCAGTCTTTCGGCTACACAACGGCGGTTTTATGCGGAAAAAGGGCTTTCGAACCTGGAACGGCTCAACAATCTTTTCAACGACCTCATTGAAATTGCCCGGCTCGAATTCCGGGAAGACCTGATTAATCCCTCGATTTTCGATCTAAAAGAGCTCTCGGATGACATTTATGAATTTGAGATCGGTAAAGCGGAAGAGAAGGGGCTCGAACTCGTCATAGAAAACACACCTGTTCATATCTGTGCGGACAGAAGCCGCATCCGGCAGGTCCTGATAAACCTGATCGAAAATGCCATTACCTATTCGGATGAGGGCACTGTGCGCTGCCGCTTCCGACGTCATCTCGATAAAGTTCGCATCGAGGTTGTCGATACGGGACGAGGGATACCCGATGATCACCTCGAACGCATTTTCGAACGTTTTCATCGCGTGGATCCAGACCGCTCCAGAAAAAGCGGAGGTACCGGATTGGGGCTGAGTATCGTGAAACAGATTCTGCACGCTCACGGCGAGAATATCAACGTTGAAAGCATCGTAGGGCGTGGTTCTCGATTCTGGTTTGAACTGCCCTACGCCGACGAGCCGACACGCAGAGAGTCGGCGTGACGGCGCTGTAATGCCACAGTCCATGATGGTGGACCCGGTCCTCCGGCACCACATTAACAGGCGCGCAGGAGTCGTAAATATCCACATTTCAGGAAGTTTCATGCCTCATGCCGGCGCAATCAGAAAACAATTTTGTATTCTGGAACGTAGACAGGACCACGACAGGAAATTCCGGCCCGAACTGGCCGGTTTGATCCAAACATCAGGATTCTGATCGTTCCTGATAGGATTCCAGATACCAATCCGCCCTGACAGCTGACCACCGGAAAGCGCGTAATTTTCGGTTACCGGGGCGCCAGGACCATCGTTCAACGAAATGGCAAAAGCGAAGAAGGTGAAGAAGGCACCGTCGATAGACATCGTGTCTGATACATCAGCCCGTAATGTGGCCGGTAATGGCTCCTCGAATCCGATTGATCTGGAAGTTTCTGTCGTTCTTGAATCTGATCTCGAATTAATACCGGTCGGACCGGAGGATTTCAAGCCGGAAACGCTCCTCGGCGTATACCGCACGATGCTCACCTCGCGTCGTCTGGACGAAAAGATGCTCACGCTGCTCAAACAGGGCAAGGGTTTTTTTCACATTGGATGTGCCGGACACGAGGCCATGCAGGCAGCCGCCGGTCTGCATATGAATGCTGGACACGACTGGTTCAGCCTCTACTACAGGGATCTGACGACCTATCTGATGCTCGGAGGCACGGCGCAGGAAGTGCTCCTCCTGCATTTGTGCAAGGCGGACGACCCCAACAGTGGCGGTCGTCAAATGGGCGAACATTACAGCAACGCTGATAGAAACATTCTGCCGGTTTCCTCATCCGTCGGATCTCAGTTCCTTCCGGCAACAGGTGTCGGTCTCGCCCTGAAAAAAGAAAAATCTGACGCGCTGGTGTATTGCTCCTGTGGAGACGGCGCGACGTCTCAGGGCGATTTTCACGAATCGCTGAACTGGTCCGCCCGCTCCCGATTGCCTGTATTTTTTGCGGTACAGGACAACAAGTATGCTATTTCGGTACCCGTTGCCGATCAAACGGCCGGAGGAACGGCCTTCAAACTCGCGAGAGGCTATGAAGGACTGAGCCGCATAAACGCAGACGGAACCGATTTCTTCGAGATGTATGCCGTGGCTAAAGCTGCCACGGAGCACATCCGTTCGGGAAAAGGACCCGTGTGTCTGATTGCCCATGTCGTTCGGCTGCTTCCCCACTCTTCGTCGGACAATCATGCCAAGTATCGCACACCGGAGGAGTTGGAAGAGGATCGGCAGAATGACCCGATCATTCTGCTCGAGCGGCGATTGTCCGAGGCTGGTATGCTCGATGACGAACTCATCGAAGCGACTCGGTTGGAAGTAGCAAAAGCTGTGGATGACGCGGCTGTGTGGGCCGACGCCCAGCCCGATCCTGAACCGGGAAGTGCCATGAGGCATGTGTATTACGAGGGCGAACTCGATCTCACGTATGAATGGAACGAGCCGTCCGGTGATAACATTGTTGTCGTGGATGCGATCAATCATGCACTGCATGAAGAGATGGAGCGTAATGATAAAATGGTCGTCTACGGCGAGGATGTTGCCGGCGGAAAAGGGGGTGTGTTCACGGCCACACGCGATTTGACCGACAAATTTGGTGACGACCGCTGTTTTAATGCTCCTCTGGCAGAAGCTTCGATTATAGGGACCGCCGTCGGAATGGCAGCCGCCGGATTCAAACCGGTCGTAGAAATTCAGTTTGGCGACTACATCTGGCCGGCCATGCAGATGCTCCGCAATCAGGTTGCCTCATTCCGCTACCGTTCGAACGGGACATGGAGCTGTCCGATGGTCGTACGTGTTCCGATCGGCGGATACATACACGGAGGGCTCTGTCACTCGCAGAACATTGAAGCCTTGTTTGCGCACTGGCCTGGTTTTTACGTCGCCATGCCGTCAAACGCCGCCGACGCAAAAGGTCTTCTCAAGACGGCTATCCGCATGGAAGACCCTGTGCTTTTCCTTGAGCATAAAGCGCTCTATCGATCGGCTGCCGCTCGTAGGCCGGAACCGGACAGCAACTATCTGTTGCCGTTCGGAGAAGCCGAAATTGTGCGGGAAGGAACGGATCTGACCGTCGTGACCTACGGAATGATGGTTCACAAAACAGTTGGTGTCGCACGTCAGCTTGAAAGCGAAGGAATCTCCCTCGAAATCATCGATTTGAGAACTATCGTCCCGCTCGACACCGAGACCATTTTCAGTTCCGTCAAAAAGACCAACCGAGTACTCATCGTGCACGAAGACCATGAATTTGGTGGATTCGGTTCCGAAATATCGGCCCAGTTGGCTGACAGGATGTTTGGATATCTGGACGCACCGATCCGCCGCGTTGGGGGCGCTTTCGCGCCGATAGGATTTGCGGATCCCCTTGAGCGGGCTGTGCTTCCGCAGGACGAGGACATTCTGAATGCGATTCGTTCGCTGGCCGAGTACTAGGGCGTGTTAACGTGCTCAAATCGCTTTTCCATGCCCGTCGATCGTATCGACAGAACGTGCCAATTCTGGTAGCCGCGTGCTTCACACTTGCATGCGTTTCGATCGCGCACGCACAGGCCTGGCCCAAATCACAGGGACGCTATTACACAAAACTGGCCTTTGGAGCGACTGCTGCGACAGAGCAGTTCGCAGCGGACGGAACCAGAAAAGCGTATAACGAGTCGGTTTCAGACAACGACTTTCTGGACCGGAGCTTCTATTTCTACGCGGAATATGGACTTACCGGTCGAATCACGTTCGTTGCGCTCATTCCTTTCAAACAGCTGACGGTGCGCGATACGGGAAGCGAGATGCTCACAACGGGTTTTGGCACATTGGGTATTGGTCTGCGTTACGGTATGACGACACCGGAGCGGGTTCAAACCACCGGAAGATCTTCGTCAATCTTGTTCTCCCTGAACATTCCAACAGGATATGCGCGAAACCGAACACCGTCTGTTGGAACGGGTCAAGTGGATGCACAGGTCGGTCTCAGCATCGGGCAGAGTCTGTATCCGTTTCCAGGATACGCACAGGGAAGTCTCTCCTACCGGATGCGTACCGACGTCTATCTGCTTTCGACGACGATCGAGTGCCTTGAACCTGACAATTTGAACTGTTTTGCCGATCAGAAATCCGACTATGGCGACGAGTGGATTTTTCTTGCTGAAATCGGAGCGACCGTACGCGAAAGAGTGCTTCTTCAAGCAATCGCACATGGAATCTGGTCCAATGTGCAGCCCGAAGTGGAATTTGA
>CAZGOS010000157.1:0-7477 GCA_964527795.1 uncultured Rhodothermales bacterium
TTCGGTTTTGACGCGTGCCAGCTCTGATTCTGTGAAACCGAACCGGCGCACTCTTTCCGCTTCGTGAAGCAACGACTCCAGAGCCTGTAAATAATTTCCGTCTTTTGCCAGAGCAATAAGATTGTAGGATGAACTCGTGCGAACGAGGGAGCCTTCTTGTGTCGTGGCGACGATGTAAGGCGGGTTAACCGACTGTGTCAATTCCGAAAGCCGTTGATTCAGCATGCTCGAGTAGAGCGTGGACCACATACGCCGCGTATACGACGCTATTGTGCCCCGGGCCCAGGGGGCATGTTTGTACATCACGGAAACGTTGGCTGATGTAGCCTCCGGATCGGATACGATCGTGTACAATACCTCATCATGCGGCGGCACCTCGGAATAGGAGCGCTTCCGGGAAGGATTTGGATTGCCGAGATCGGAAAAGAGGAACGTGACCAGGTGTTCGATCGTCTCGAGTTCAAAATCTCCGACGGCAATCACCGTCATCAATTCCGGGCGATACCACTGCCTGTAATAGCGGAGAAGAGACTCGTATTCGAAGGACTCCAGGGTTTCGGGTTTGCCGATCGGTAGACGATCTGCGTACCGGGAATCATGTAGAATGACAGGCAACTGTTTGTCCTGAATTCTTGCTCCGGCACCACGGGTCCTGCGCCATTCTTCGATGACGACGCCTCGTTCTTTCTCTATCTCTTCCGGATCGAAAGAAACGTCCCCGGCCCAGTCCCTTAGAATCTGAAATCCGGTCTCTAGAACATGGGCGGAATCGGTTGGCAGCTGCAGCATGTATACCGTCTCATCAAAACTCGTGTACGCGTTGATATCCGGCCCAAAGCGCATTCCGATCGACTCGAGATATTCGATGAGAGCTTGCTTTTCGAAGTTGCGCGTACCGTTGAAGGCCATGTGTTCAACAAAATGAGCAAGACCAAGCTGGTCGTCGTCTTCCAGAATGGACCCGGCATTCAAGACAAGTCGCAACTCTGCCCGGTTTTCAGGCCGAGTGTTCTGCCTGATCATGTAGGAAAGACCATTTTCCAGCGTTCCCGTCTGGATGGCGTGATCAATGGGTAGCGGCTTCG
The DNA here is from genome assembly GCA_964527795.1 of uncultured Rhodothermales bacterium. GTDB lineage: Bacteria > Bacteroidota > Rhodothermia > Rhodothermales > UBA10348 > SMXL01. The sequence goes on from CAZGOS010000157.1 coordinate 1,086, forward strand.
TCAACGCCCGTTCATGCGCAGACGGAGATGGTTGAGCGTCGAGAGCCTCTGAAACGGGTTCGTCAGTCGACGTTGTTTGAGATGTGTATCCAGGTCCTGAGCAACCGAAAATGCCCAGAACGATAAGAAATAGCAGTCGACGCATATTCAGAAGAATCTGTTGTGAACGGAGGGCGACAATCTGAGTCGGGCACGCACTCAGTCCGACTTCTTTTTCTTCTTCGCCGACGGCGACATGTCAATAAGTACAGCCAGAACCAAAACAACAATTTGCAGAGTATCCCAGTTCCCCCCATACACCTGCACGACGACGGTATACCAGAGTAGTGTGAGGGGAGCGAAGAGAAAACCCAGAATCGGCCAAAGCAGGGATGTGAATATTCCTTCAAACCACGACGAAGTCAGCCACAAGAACGCGATTGCGCCGCGCGGTAGAATGAGTGCGACGAGAAGGATTAGCCAGGGCATAATACTGGATCGAAATGGCTCTCTTGAGAACTCGATGAAGCTCCCATTCGGCCCAGGAATGTAGCTGTATCGGTTACTGAGACGATTCTCACCGTATCAGGTTGCAAAAAATACCTCAGGCTGCAGAGAATCGCCGATTATCCGCGAGCGCAACGTTCTGAATTTTCTTAACAAACGGGCCTGCCAACCGATACACGTCATGGAAACCGGACTAGGTATTGTTCAGGACTTTTCGGTACGTAACGTGGCATTACGGAAACTGGCTTTTACGTGGGATCATCTTCCCAGGGCTGAGTGCAGTGGCGAGACGAGCCCGGAGCAGATCCGAGATCACTCATCGCTCCGGCTTGTATCGCTTAAGGATCAAGCGCACACATTTCAATTGGACCATACGTCCTCGGCGGCGCTTCGGTGCGGGATACTTTCAACAGCTCAGATCAACTCGATCCGTTCTTCGCGCGACGGATCCAGTGGCGCCTTGTCCTGGAGACAAATAGCGTTGGCGTATCCCGAAAAGGGTAATCAGCTTCACAAATTGGCTGCGAAGGTCTACGGATTTCGCTCCGTAAGAGTCTGCCAGATCGGCACGCTCATCTACAATAAGAAGCTTTCCGAGGTCCTTTCATCGCGCGACTGGAAAGCCCTCTTCGATCGATGTATTGTACCGATTATTGAATACCGCAAGGTTCCAAAACTCGTTGAGCGGCATCTTCTTGCATCGTCGGACCCGGGATCTCGTCACGTGAGAAACATCACAAACGAAATCAGGCTGACCCGGACAGAACTAGTTTTCGTCCCAGAGTCTGCTATTTCAAAACTTCAGAAACTCCTCGTTACGAACATTCCAGTACTCGGCATCGATCCCTCTATTACGCGCCGGATGGATTTACAGAAACAGCGAGACGACTCAAGCCTCGCCGGCGGTCGGCGTGCGGCTTAACGGCACACGCTCACTGACCATAACATCCAATCATCGCTGATGGAGCAAGCTGCAGACAGAAGGCCTGAAGTCAGGCAACCTGCCAATGACGATCGATCGTCAGGAACAAAAGGACAGCACCGACTGGAAGCGATTCGACGCAAAGTGGCATTCGATACCGTCGCCAAAAGAGATCGGGTCGTTGCCCACCTGCTGGAAAAAGGTGTGGTAGAGGAAGCTCATCTATTAACGGCCTGGGAAGAGTGGAATCGTTTGCATGAGCAACGTATTCGGGTTCCTTTCTGGCGTCTGCTGACTATCGATGACCGACTGGATGCTCAGGAAATCTATTTTGAAGCGGCATCGGTCTACGCTTTTAAGGAGGCCGACATCAATGAAGGCGTTGCCGGCGAGTTCATAAACGAGCACCGAAGCAAATTTAACGACGACGTCTGGGAGCTGATGGTGGAGGCCTATGTGCTTCCAATTGGAATTGACGAAGAGACCAGGTTCGGAGAACATATCTGGATCTTTGCAACGCACGATCCCACCCGTCCGGAGGTCCACCAACTCATTCAAAGCCTGCAACTGAAGCGCTTTGAACTTCGATATGCTCCACTGGATGTGATCGGCAATCTGATCAGTGAGACGTTCATCAGCGTCAACCAGTACCTCGAAAAACTGGAGGAGGAGCCCCCCGTCTTTGATATGGGGATGGAATTCAGTGATTCCGACGAGGGTGTTGACGACGAAGTGCTCGAGGAGGAAATCAATCGCTCCCGGCTGATCAACCTGCTGGAAGCTGCGCTGGTGGAGGCCGTTAAACGGGGGGTGTCAGATATCCATATCTATCCCAACGCAAACGGCCATATTGAGATCACCATGCGTCTCGACGGCGAACTGGAAGTGTGGCATGTCGAAGAGGGTATTCGTCCGGAAGCCTTCTTCTCCGTCGTGAAAGATAGATCCGTGAACGTAGACCGTTTCGAGCGGGACACGGCTCAGGACGGGTACATGCAGCGCTGGGTTGATGATGTGCTGATTCGGTATCGTGTCTCCGTTTTGCCAATAGCAAGCGCGCGGCAGGAATTGCACGCGGAAAGCATCGTTATTCGTGTGCTCGATGACCGGAAAGTCATCGCGGATCTGAGCAAAATCGGATTGCTGGGAGAGGCAATGAGACGATTCGATCATGCGATCCGTCAACCGAATGGAATGGTGATTCTGACGGGTCCGACGGGATCAGGAAAGAGCACGACGCTGGTGGCCGCACTGTCCCAGGTTGTTACACCAAAGGTCAACGTACTGACCATCGAGGACCCTGTAGAATATCTGATCAAAGGGGTCCGCCAGATTAAACTGGGTGTTCGACTTGGTCTGGAAGGCGCGCTGCGAGCCATCCTGAGACACGACCCCGACATCGTTATGGTTGGCGAGATGCGCGATCGTGAAACGGCGGATCTGGCCGTCAAGCTCGCCAATACGGGTCACTTAACCTTTTCGACGTTGCATACAAACGACGCGCCGTCGGCTGTGTCACGGCTGTTCAAGATGGGCATTGAGCCCTTCCTTATCGCATATGCCATCAACCTGGTTGTCGCGCAGAGATTGGTTCGCAGGCTGTGTTCCAACTGTAAAGTCCCCGACGTCGACATAGAGAATGAAACCATGCGGCATCTTGGCTTTGCTGAAACGGAGATAGCAACGTGTACGCTGTACAAATCCGGTGACGATCCTTCATGCAAAGAGTGTAAGGGAGCGGGATACAAAGGGAGACGCGCGGTAGCCGAGACATTGGAATTCAGCGCCAGGATTCGGACCATTATTATGGAAGCGGGTGAGATGGTGGACGAAAGCCTTCTTCGCACCGCAGCGATCGAAGAGGGTATGCTGACTCTTCGCGACTGCGCGAGGCACATTGTGCTGGAAGGCGACACGTCCATTCCCGAGATGCTTCGCGTAGTGGGTAGTACTTCCTGAGTGGCGGGTCTGCACCGGCGCTCACTCGAGAATTTCGATACGGACATTATCAAGATTCACTTCGCTGACGAGATCGAGCGAATCCGCGTTGAATAGCCGATCATAACGATCAATGGTATCATACGTGAGGCCGCCGGCCCTGTAATTGAGATAGTCCGCGATTCGTACCCCTTCGATCCGGCGCACGTTCGTAGCTTTCCGAAAACGCGAGCCCTCCTCATTCGTGTAGAAGTAGTACGCCATGTAATCCATGGTAAAATTCTCTTTGTGGAACCAGTACAGGAAGCGATCCTGGTAGTCTCTGCCACCGCGCTCCTGTTGAAACATGACTTCGATCTTGTAATACGGCTCTCCCTGCATGACGACTTCTCCGCGGAAGCGTTTGACGACGGCCGGATCGTTGAGCGGCAGCGGCAAAAGGGCAAAGTAAGATACCGAGTTCACGGATGTTTCCATCTTTCGATACGTGACGGAGTCCATCTCGGACTGGACTCCGTCAATGTCCCTGAAAAAACCGTCATTGGTGAGTTTTTCGACGATGGACGCGCCCGAGGAGTTTATATAGGCTCTCTCATACGAAAACAAGCCGTTTCGACGGGTGATGGAAAACTGTCGTCCTCGGAAGTCGAATGTGAACCTGGCGTTCTGGAGTATCCGGCTTCCGTGTGCCTCAAGTGCGCGATCTACAATAATTTGAGGATCCGTGAGATCCGTCGGGTCTGCACAGCTGGAAACGAGGGTGAGCAGGCTTGCCGCCAGGAGCATTCCCGCCGAGCGTCGTCTTCGATGGTTGGCGGTGTCGTTGGCAGTGGTATTCATCGGGCTTCGAATGTAGTAGGATTTTTGTCACGAGGTACTAGGACAGGCGTTCATCGCTGCTGGCATTTCGCACGAATCGGTACCAGAAAAACGCGATGACGGCCAGATAGGCGATGAGTGAGGACATCACGATCACGTATCCATCGATGGAGCCTGCGAACATTGTAAAAGGCATATTGATGAGGATGAGAAGCGGAAATCCAAACGCAAGCGCCATACCGCTGCTCAATACCAGGTCCTCGGCGACAGGGGAACGGTATTCCGGATCAGTAACGCGGATAAGAGCGAGACCCGAACTGATGGTTCCGGTCATCTGCGCGTAGATGCCGATGAAACGCTCGAGTCGGTAAGTTTGAAATATGCGGATACTGGACCAGTGCAGGAGATAATATGTGCCGATCGCACCGACAATGCACATGAGGACGACCGGTCCAGCGTACGTCCACGCGATCCTGAGACTGATGGCAGCTATGGACGCCGCGATCAGATAGTCCGCCAGCGTGCCCGTCAATCTGCGCGTCATCCCGGTATCCAGCAGATGGCTGAGTCCAAGCCGATCCATGGCGCGTCGAAGTCCGAGGGCGATAAGGTTGGCAAAAATGAAATGAAACGACCAGATTACGGGGACTTCCTGTGCCATATCATTGATTACGAGAAGGTACTCCGCGCCGAGTACGAACGCGTACGTGAGAGCGTACACCAACCCGATGAGAGCCACGTGAACCGTCAGTGGTTCAATGGCTCCGGAAAAGAACGTTAGACGGGCTCCAACCGGTCGATCTTCCGATTGACGAACTCCCGTTCGCATCGATGGATCTATTGTGAAGCTCTCGCTGGAGTTCGAAGCGGCTGCTGAGTTGCGGAGCATCCGATTCATGATCCAGACCCCCGACACGTACGCGAACAAAAACCCGATGGCTGAAATGCTCAACCCTACAGCTGCAGCTTCTTCAAATCCGAAGGCTCGCCAGGAATTTCCGATAGAAAATGCGATGCCCGGACCCATGGCGAAGCCCAACGGAAGCAGCATTCCGGTTGCCGGAATAAAATCGGGCAGAAAAAGGAGCGCTACCGCCAATGAAATTGCGAGTCCGATAACAGCCTGCAATACCATCACACTTACCTGCATGAATCCCAGGTTGACCACACTGTAGCGCATGTCTCTACGCCGCGATTGCAGTCCGACGCCAATGAACGTCAACGCGAGCAGGTGATAAACGTACGCCCCCATTCTGTCGAGGGAAAAGTTGGCTATTTCGAGAAGCTCGGGTCCAATGAGAAGTCCCAAAAACCCCGCCAGCAGACTATTGGGAATCAGAAAACGCTGAAAAAGGGGTACGTATCTTCGCGCCAGCGTACCGGCCAAAAGCAGGATGCTCAGAAGAGCAAAGTCGAGGATGATGTCTCCCAGCGTACCGCTTAATGCCCAGGACTCCATATAGCGGGATCAATTGCGAACGTTTGGAGCGCTGCGAAGCAGCTCATCATACCACTGCAGGACGCTCCCGCACTGATGAAAATTCAGTGTCAAAAGTCCGGTCGAATGCGTCAGTACGAGTTTCCTATTCCTCTCCGTACCGGCGTAAAGAATGCTCTCAATCGGTATATGATACTTTTTCGTTCCCTGAATTAAAAGATGAGTGGCGTAAAACGACATTTCAGCGGCACGAAAGCGTAGAATCTCCCCATTCAGTTCGCCGGATACGTCGGTACGGACGGAAAAGACCGGGCGATCGTCGTAGTATGTGTACGGCATTTTACGAATAGTCTGATAGAGGTCGCCGGTCAACAGCAGATCTCCGGTTCTGTCGATTTGAATTCGGCTGTCCGGCAGGACTCGACCCTCAAGCCGACCGCTGACGCTCTTCACGCGGTCACCGCCATACGTGGAAATGCCTCCGGACTCGCCGGTGAACGGGTCACGATAGAGAAGTTTGTTCAGGCCGACTGCCGGTTTGTAAGCCTTCATTGGCCGAATATGTTCGTCCACAACGTTTTCATCGAATTGAATCGGAGCCTTGAGCATTTGTAATGCTTCTTCAGTCGGCGTATGGCGGTCGACAGGAATCGGAGACAGGATCTCAAGTTCGATATGCGCCGGGCGCGGATATCGTGCCCAGCGCGGCCATGCGACGGAGCACCCGTCCCGCTGGGTCGGCTACACCGCCGCCCCCGGCTTCGAAAAAAGTTTGGCTGTAGATTCTAT
>CAZGOS010000158.1:0-7437 GCA_964527795.1 uncultured Rhodothermales bacterium
CGCCGCCATGCCGACGGCGAGACCTGTGATATTGATAAAAGCATACCCTTTTCTGATGCGCAGATTTCGAAGGGCAACGGTGATGTAATTCTTGAGCATGATTATGCGGAGATCCTCGATCAGCCGGAATTGCGTTGGGATACCAATGCGCGGTTCATGTGCTTATAAAACGGGATTCGAAAAAGATGGTTACAGTTGAACCGTTTCGGCTCAATGTTCTTCATAATGTTCTTCATAATGTTCTTCATAATGTTCTGCGCGATATTCCGCACCATGTTCCGCAGAATGTTCCGCAGAATGTTCCGCAGAATGTTCCGCAGAATGTTCCGCGTCGTCGCGAAGCTTTATGCTCGCACCGTTTATATTGGCGCCTTTCTACGGCGAGCCCCCGGCGATTCCATGGCATTTCCTCTACTCGACTTTTGCATTGCGCGAGGAATCAAAACAAATAACACAATCACCCTATTCTGATTATTCCCACCAGATGCATATCCATCGCACACAGATCCTTGCGTTTCCAATCCTGTTTCTGTTGGCGATTGCTCTCGGCTGTTCCGGTCCGGGTGTACGCACCGGATCCGACTCGGATGAAACGGAACTCTCACCCTTTGTTACGGGCCGCTATATTTGGATAGATCAATCCGGAGCAAGTCTTCACGATCTGGCGACAGGTGAGAAGACCGGCCTCGGAGCCGGAGGTCAGGTTTCATTCTCCACTGTTTCACCGGACGGCGCCTATATAGCCATCGCTCTTACCGCAGAGTCCGACTCGCGCCTGCTTCTGATAGATGCTGCAACGCGGGGAACAAGCGTGCTGAACAGCGGGCGAGCAGATCTTGTATACACCGGAGTCTGGTCTCCGTCGGGCGAGGAATTCGTGTACGGTTATTACCAACCCGCCGTTGCGAACGATCGGCCGATTCTCGGTCAGGGAGATATAAAAATGGTGTCGTTGGCGAACAGTGACATCGTTCGACTTGGATGTTCCGCGTCCAGAGCGGTTGTTGCGTGGCCCCGGGACGATGAACTCATTGTGCGATCGACCGACAACCTGTATCGGATTTCTACGGAAGGCTGTGCAACGCTGGAAACGATTGATATTCGCAGATGGCATACCATCACAGGATCTCCGGACGGCAGCCATATCGCTTACATTTATCGTGAACTCGCCTTCAACCGGGACACGAGAGAATATGAGCCTGATTCCGCCCTGTACGTGATTCCTTCTACGGGCGGAGACGGCGTCAAGGTTGTCGGTGACCGGTACCGTCCACGAAACATGGCCTGGTCACCCGATGGATCGGAAATCGCCTTTGACGTGCGCGTGCATCCGGACTCCGAAAAACGCGCGATTTCTGTCTACATCCTCGCTGCCGACGAGTCGACCTATCTGAGTCCGCCCACCGAATCGGGACCGTCTCAGTCACGTCCCGGATGGGGACCGGAGGGAAGCTTCGTCTCGTTTGTACAAAACGGGAATCAGCTGGTCGTTCGCACGGCGGAAACGGCATTTTATCATGCGATCCTGCTGGGTGACGAACAAAGGCGCGCGAAGAGTCTGGTTGCATGGCTCGGAGCAGTGACCGCCCTGGTCACTGACGCTACCGGATCTGTTTGGCTCTACGATATGCGGAGCCAGGAGAACAGGCTGTTGGGAATCGGAGCTGCGATCGGTCTTGCGCGAAGCAAATAGGGCGATTATCCCAGAAGCCGCGTTAGAATCTCTTTCACCAGCCGGGGATTCGCTTTACCCGATGTGTTCAGCATTACCTGCCCGATAAAAAATCCGATCAAACCGGTTTTCCCGTTTCGGTAAGCCTCTGCTCTCTCGGGAAACTCGGCCAGCACCGCTGTCACGATCTCTTCTATGGCGCCGGGGTCTGAGATCTGATTCAATCCGTGTTCTTTGATGATGTGTTCCGGATCAGCGCCGCTCGCCAGCATCTCGTCGAACACTTGTTTTCCAATGCGGCTCGATATGGTGCCTGTCGACATAAGATTCACAAGCGCGGCTACCTGTCCCGGATCGACCCTGGAGTCAGTCGGGAAGCTATCACCGAGCGCCGGACGCATTTCGTGAATCAACCAGTTGGCTACGGCCGCCGACTCTGCGCCCACGGCGTCTCCACGTGAAGCAGCGCATTCGAAATACGAATGCCACTCCGGTTCTGCGGCGAGAATGGCAGCATCGTCGAGTGGCAGCGCATGATCCTCAACGAGTTGCTCCGCCCGAGAAATCGCCTGCTCATCCAGTCCGGCAAACGGATTTTTTTCTCTCGCCGTTCCTTCGGATCGCTTATCAGACGGCGCGCCTGTTTTCTCGGATTTCGCCCGTGGCGCCGAATCACGCAATTTGCCCCACGTGTCCCGAAGCGTGATCGTCCGGTTGAAAACAGGTTGACCTTTCGACGAGTCGATTGGGTCGACGAAAAAATATCCCTGTCGCTCGAACTGAAAGCGATCTCCGGGACCGGCCGACTTCACACTCGGTTCCACGAAGCAGCCGGCGAGGGTCTCGATCGACCTGGGATTCAAATGATCCTTGAATGTTTGTCCTTCCTCGACTTCGTCCGGATTCGGAACGTTGAACAACCGGTCATAGAGTCGAACCTGAATGGGGAAGCTTTCCGTCGCCGATACCCAGTGAATCGTTCCCTTGACACGCCTCGATGACGGGTCCCGGCCACTTCGTGTATCCGGATCGTACGTGCATCGAAGCTCGACGATGTGGCCGGCATCGTCCTTTATGACATCGTCGCATCGAATGATATAGCCGTAGCGCAGACGAACTTCCGCGCCGGGAGAGAGGCGGTGAAATTTCTTTGGCGGGTCCTCCACGAAGTCATCCCGTTCGATGTAGATCTCTCGCGTCAGCGGCACGGGCCTTGTTGCTTCTTTCGGAATGTCATGAGGCCAATAGGAAGCATCCGTCCACTCAATTTCTCCTTCCGGAAAATTCGTTAGAACAACTTTGAGCGGTCTGAGCACACACATTACCCGCGGAGCGCGTTTATTGAGATCGTCGCGGATGGCATATTCGAGCATCGAGATATCGACGCGCGTGTCCGACTTCGCGATCCCGATCATATCTGCGAGATTGCGAAGCGACTCGGGTGTGACGCCGCGGCGCCTGAGGCCGGCTACAGTAGGCATTCGTGGATCATCCCAGCCGGATACGTGCCCTTCATCCACCAGTTGGAGAAGTTTGCGTTTGCTCAGGACCGTATAGTCGATATTGAAGCGCGCAAATTCATACTGGTGCGGGCGCGGCGGCTCAAAGACGGCCTGCACGAGCCAGTCGTAAAGCGCACGGTGCACTTCAAATTCGATAGAGCACAGCGAATGCGTGATGTTCTCGATGGCGTCCGAGAGCGGATGGGCAAAGTCGTAGAGCGGATAGATCGGGAAATCGTTTCCCCGCCTGTAGTGGTTGGCATGCTTGATGCGATACAGTACGGGGTCTCGCATCAACATATTCGGAGATGCCATGTCGATCTTAGCCCGAAGCACGTGGCTTCCATCGGGATATTCACCCGCCCGCATTTTTTCGAACAGAGCCAGATTTTCTTCGGAAGATCGCGATCGGTACGGGCTTTCGCGACCGGGTTCGGTGACCGTTCCGCGGAATTCGCGTATCTCGTCTTCCGAGAGGCTGTCGACGTAGGCATTTCCATCTTCGATCAGCTTGACGGCGAAACCGTAAAGCTGTTCGAAATAGTCAGATGCGAAATACCGATGTTCGCCCCAGTCAAACCCGAGCCAATGCACATCCTGCTCGATGGCGCGCACATACTCCATGTCTTCCGTTTCCGGATTCGTGTCGTCAAAACGGAGATGACAGCGCCCTCCGTATTCTTCCGCAATAACAAAATTGATCCATACAGCTCTGACGGCATGGCCGATGTGCAGATACCCGTTGGGCTCCGGGGGAAACCGCGTAATGATCTCGCCCCTGACGCGACCTCCTTTCAGGTCATCGTCGATGATCTGCTGGATAAAATTCCGACTCGATCCGGATTTGGATTCGATGCTACCGGTATGATCGCATGGTTCCAAGGAAACGCACACGCAGCTTGAGAGTGATTTTGAGGGCGCTTTTCAACGCCGGCGAATGTAAAAAAATCCCTCGTACGCAATGTCAGAAGTTATACGTATTTTTTACGTTTCGAATCGCGTAGAAAGCGGGAGTAATTGCCATTCGCCGGACGAAATTCATGCTCAGTTCCTGGAGACCAACTCGTTTGATGAGCCTCGTGCTCTCCTTTTTCGCAGTCGTCGGACCGGTCGCCGTATACGCGACGGCGCAACCTTCTGCAGCCACCGCCGATACGATCAGGGCGGGACGCTATGATAACGGAAAAATGTGGGCGTTTGAATACCCGCCGCTCGAATATCTGGCCGAGACATACGACTTCGAGCCGGACGAGGCATGGTTCGAGCGGGCCCGGATGAGTGTGCTGCGCATACCCGGCTGTTCAGCGTCGTTCGTTTCGCCCACCGGGCTTGTGGTTACAAACCACCACTGTGTACGAGGCCGATTACGGTCGGTGAGTGAACCTGGCGAACAGTTGCTCGACAATGGATTCTACGCATCGTCTCTGGATGCGGAACGCAGGATACCGGGCTACTACGCCGACCAGCTTATTGCCATTGAAGACGTTTCATCCGAGGTCGATGCCGCTCTGCTGGGCGTCGAAGGTGACGAGGCACGAAGTGAGAAGCGCCGGGAAGTCTTTGAAACGATAACACAGCGCGTTCGCACGCAGCATGGCGACACTCAGAATCTGCAGGTCCAGGTTATTGCGCTTTACAACGGTGGCCGGTATTCCGCCTACATCTTCAGACGCTACACGGATGTGCGATTTGTATTTACCGTCGAACTGCAGCTCGGATTCTTCGGAGGGGACGCAGACAATTTCACCTATCCGCGTTACGCACTCGACTTCTCTTTTTTGCGCATCTATGGCGAGGACGGTAAACCCGTTTCATCACCGGATCATTTCACCTGGAGTGACAAAGGTGTCTCGGAAGGGGATCTCATATTCGTGATCGGCAATCCGGGATCTACGAGTCGACAGGCGACGGTTTCACAGCTTGAGTTTTTCCGTGACGTATCTGTGGATCATACATTGGCGTCCCTCAGCAGGCGACTCGAAGAGTTTCGCGCGTTCTATAAAGAAGACCCTGAGACCGGTGAAGCGCTCAGTCTCAGAAATACGATTTTCTCGATATCCAACAGCCAGAAGGCCTATTCCGGTCGCAACAACGCTCTAAAGGACCCATGGCTCATCGAACGCCGAGCTGACTCGGAACGTCAGTTTCGCCGTGCGATTGCCGCCGACGGTGAACTTGCCGCAAGGTACTCTCACGTGTTTGATGAACTTGCTCAGGTTCAGCAGGAGAGACGTGTTTTTGCCAACGAGTACGGGGCTTTCCGGTTTATCGAGAACTCGCTCCTTTCTTCGGCAACCATGAGACGGGCCATTCAGGTCGTTCGATATCTGCGTGCCGCGCAATCGGATACTTCAGCAGCCACACAGGCGCGTACGGCTCTGCTCGGCGCTGCCGATCGTCCGCCGGCTCTTGAGCACCGCCTGGTACAGGCGCGACTCGAGGAATTCGTCACCTATTTCGGTGAAGACAGCGAGATCGTTCGCAAAATACTCGCAGGAACGAGTGTACTGAACCGGACAGACGCCATTTTGAGTTTGTCCGTTCTCGCAACCAGGGAATCGGCGTCGGCCGCGCTCGACGCGGGTACGCTTTCTCTGAACGACCCGGGCGTTGCCGTTGCAAATGCTTTTTTTGACCGCTATTCCGATTACGTGGAGGGATTCAGTCGACTGCAGGCCCGCGAGCGGGAACTGCAGAGCCAGGTGGGGCGGGCCCGATTTGCCGTATACGGTGTTTCGGTTCCTTCGGACGCAACGTTTTCGCCACGCTTCACCGACGGCGTCGTAAAGAGCTACGAATACAACGGCACTCTGGCGCCTCCGTATACGACGCTTTTCGGGTTAATGGATCACTACTATTCGTACGGTGGTCAACCGGACTGGAGTCTGCCCGAAAGATGGCAGAATCCTCCATCCGATCTGAATCTGGGTACGCCGCTGAATTTCATCTCGACATCCGATACGATCGGCGGGAATTCAGGATCACCGGCCGTCACCCCGGATCTTGAACTGGTCGGCTTGAACTTCGACCGGAATATCGAAGGGCTTTCCAGAGACTATATCTATCTTCCCGATCGCGGTCGAAACATCATGGTCGACATGCGTTCCGTGCGCGAGACGCTGGACAAGATTTATGACGCAGACCGCATCGTTCTGGAATTGACGACAGGAACGATGGCCGAAACGGAAGCGGCCGCGGACGCGATTCAAGCGAATCAGTAAAACGTTGCGACTGCAACAGAAACTGCAACAGAAACCGCAACAGAAACCGCAACAGAAACCGCAACAGAAATCGAAACCGATGCAAGACCTTCGTCTGGAAACCCCGCGGCTGATCATCCGAAACTGGAACGAGGACGATATCGAGCCCTATGCTGCGCTTTCAGCCGACCCTGAGGTGATGGAGTATATCGGGGACGGAAGGCCGCGCGGCATTCAATACGCCAGGGACTTTGTGCATCGCATGATGGAGCTCTATGAACAGCGGGGCTGGATTCGATTCGCCGTTGAACACAAGCAGACCGGCGATTTCATGGGCTTCTGCGGATTTGAGACGGTCGACGGCGTTCTCGATTACGGCTGGCGCTACTCGAAGAAATATTGGGGAGGCGGGTACGGCTCCGAGGCGGCACTGGCTGTTCTGGAACTCGGGAGAAATCAGTACGGGCTTCGGAATATTCAGTCCAAGTCATTTCCCGAAAATGTCGGTTCGATCCGCATCATGGAGAAAATGGGTATGTCGTACCTGGAGGAATCAACAGAAAACGGCTGCCGCGTCGTGCATTACGGTTTTCCGGACGAAGCAGCGGCCGCTGACTTGTGAGAACCCTGTGCGCCGGTCAACGGGACCGCTTGATGAAGATGTCTCCGTTGATCGTCTTGATTCGCACTTTGTGTTTGCCGTCCCCTGTTTTACCGGTGGCAATCACGATGTAATCGTCTCTGCTGCGCCTCGTGGCCCGCGTGGTTTCGACGCGCAGATCGAAATCTGATTCGATCCTGAAATCGTCGGGATCATGACGACCGGTAATGGTGATCTCGGCTTCGATATCCATCGAAAGGCCGGCCGGCACGGTCAGCAAAATGTCTCCACCCATGGAAGACAGTTCGACGTGGCGATCGCCCTCGTTTGCATCGCCGATCATGTGAACCTCGATCTCACCACCCATGGTCGTGGCTTCTACCCATCCGTCAAGCTCTTCGATGGTAATCTCACCGCCCATAGTGGACGCTTTTACGTGATCCCCGGCGTAGCCGATGTTGA
>CAZGOS010000159.1:0-7398 GCA_964527795.1 uncultured Rhodothermales bacterium
GGAGATTATGCGTCCTGCCAAGGGTACTCGAGAGAAAGAAAGGAAATGAGCCGACATTATGGCGAATTCCGATTCGTGCGGCAATGGTGTGTCGCCTTTGTGACGCTGGTGTGAGGTAAAACGAAAAATCCGATTTGAATTGTGCGAATTCCGTAGACCCGACCTGCAAACCCACACGTAAATGAAGACGGTTCTCCCAGTAAAATCCCTGTCTTGGGTACACATCGGAATCGCGACCGTTCACGGTAAATCCAGTTTCCAGGCCTGCAAAAAACTGGTCCTTGAAAGTAGAAGACGAAATCCCTGACTGCGGTTGTCCGACGAAACGCAGTGAATCTCTCCGAATGTCTGTGAATTCAAACTTGAGACCGATGTAAGACTCGAAGAATTCACCCATCGGTTGAATCAGGCGTAGGCCCGCAACGATCTCGGAGAATCTCGCCTGATAGAATTTCGCGCTTCGTATGGTATTGTCCGACTCGTTCCCGAGTCCGTAATAATTTCGGATGTTATTCGGGGTTCGAATGGATGCAGAAATTCCGACATCCCAGTTCTTGATGCTTTCTGTGAAACGCCCTTCGTATACCAGGTTAAATGCCTGCGTAAGCGTCGATACGTTACCACGAAACTTGTGCTGCACGGCGAAGGGTTGCTTTCTGAATCCCATCAGTGTGAGAATGCCCCCGCCACCGAGAAAAATTCCATCATCCTGATTGCTGCCCAGGTATAAGGTCGGACGAAATTCGGGATAACCATATTCCCGAGGATCGTATCGATTGACAAGCGGATCGTCGCTAATGCGAAGATCCGTGCTGGGCCCGGTTTCGACGATCGTTTCGGTTGGTACGTCGTATATGAGGAAACTGTTGTCGCGAAATCCGCCTGCCGTGCGATCTACAAATTGATCTGCACCGGTTCCACCGATTGCACGGATTCGAATCGCCGAGTCGGCCTCGCCCTCGATGATGAATACGTCGTTTCCCCCGAGCCCGTACAGCCGCACTTCCTGCGTCTCCGATCCCAGGAATGTTCTCCGGAATAGTTCTTTTCGAATATCTCCTTCCTTGGATGTCTTGTACATGACGATCTCGGTCCGATCGCCGCTCAACCTCTGGATTTCAAATCGTTCATGTTTGTTTGATCCCACGACGTCTGGAAAACGGCTGAGGATTTCATAGTACTTTTCAGCCGCGCCAGGCAATTTTCGCCGTCGGACCTGCAGGAGGTGGCGATAATCGTCCGCATACAAATCCTGAATCGGCACAGGCCAGTCTCGAATCGCCGAATCAATGACCTCGTCGGTTAAACCGGCCTGAATTTCGCGAACAATATCCAGCCAGTCGTCGCGAGTGAGGGAAGTAGTCAACCTTCTATCCAGAGGTCTTCCGTTTTGCGTCAAACCCAATATGTATCCGAATGTCTCACGAAAATCTTGATTTTTTTTCAGCACAAAACGGGATTTGACGATGGTCGGGAAAATCCCATTTATGCGGCTCATCGCCCAGTCTCGATCTCGTGGGATCGCGCGGTAGCTTAAACCGTCGTCCGAGTCATTGGGAAATTCAGCCCAGCGCCACTGATCCGAATGGCGATCCCAATCAGAGAGATACATGTCGAACAGGCGAGCCCGAGCATAAGCACGCTCATCGACGCGAACGTCGTTGTCGTTCGTAATCTTCTTCACCATGGAAATAGTCCCTATGACATCCCTGGATCGTCCATAAGACATTGCATGAGACATGTTCTCATCCGGACGTTCTTCAAAAAGCATGATTTGATCTGCAACGACATCTCTGAAGGGTCCGAATCGGTCATCTTTCGGGACGAACACTATTGTGGGATTGGAATGATAGACACCCGCACCATCGGCAAGCTTGGGTATAATAACCGCCGCGAAGGGGTGCAATGCCGCATATGAGTCGATCAAAATGTCCGCTGCGATGGTTTTCTCCAGGCCTCGTGGCAATCCTCGAGTTGGATCTTTCGAAACGGATCGAAGCACGAACTGTCTTCCCAACGCATCCTGCAGGCGCAGCGACGTCGTTTGCAGGCTGCCACCCCTTTTAATTGGCGTAAGACCACCGGACTCCCGTCCTATGTCAAATACCGGAAGCTCGACTTCAGCCGTCCAGGCGTTGCGATGTCCGGAGCCGAAAAAGAACCGATGCAGACCGCCCGCTTCCAGATCCGGCATAGCAGCCAATGTAACCGTGGAGTCCGGCGTTATTTGCAGGACGGCATCTTCCGCCACGACGACAGGCTCTGTGAGCTCGACCGGTAACGGGGCCTCCATGCGAGTATGATAGATCAACCGACCGTCTTCACTTGAATCATCAGCCTGCCAGGCTTCCAGCCAGATTTCTCCATTCTCATAGATGCGCACACGTAGAAATCCCTCTTCCTGAGACGTGAATATTGCGTCTCCGCCAGGCGCGACATACTCCGTTTTTGAGCCGCTGCCACTTATAAGGTGATGAACGTGATTTTCAGCGAAATACTGGAGGCCGTGCTCGTGCCCCGAAGCATAGATCAGTCTGCCTTCATGATTAAAAAAGAGGGCATCGAGGGCGCTGCGGAACGATCTGTATTTCGGATTGGAGAAGTCCTGTGCTCCTCCGGTTAACCGCCTGAGGATAGGGTAGAGAGATCCTACGATCGGCAGCGGGAGATAGTAGTTTTCGTTAATGGCCGTAAGCGGGAATACATGGTCTTTTAGAGAAAAATGCCCCCCATGTCTTCCATTCGATCGTAGAGGGTGGTGACCGATGACGATCAGATCTTCCTTTCGACGCTTACGAAGGAGATCTTCAAGTTCTAGAATAAAATCGGCGTCCTCCCTTATTTCCGCGTCTCCGGAGTCGCCATAGGGTTTGGGGCCGTCGGTCATCCACCACTCGGTATCCAATAACACAAGGCGGAGGCCGTCCTTAAGTTTTACTTCAATTGGCCCCGGTAATCCGTTGTCCGGAAGGAATACGTTCTCTCCACCAAACTGGGATTCTATAAACGCCTCCTGCCGAAGAATACGGTTGACGTCATGATTGGCGTTACCGCCCCAATCATGATTTCCAGGTACAAATACGACGCGACCTTTATAGTCACGGACGGCTCGGGTTTGCGCCAGGAGACGCATCTCCGCGCGCGCGCGACCGGTTTCTGCCGAGTCGGGAAGACCGCAGCAGTAAAGATTATCGCCAAGAAAAATGACGACTCCATTTGAATCGGCATTCTCCGTCATTTTGCGAAGCAATCTGAGAGCGGGTTCCGAGTCGAGAGAGGCGGCGCCTCCTGCATCACCGATCAGATAGATCTCATAGGCCAGTTCATCAGGCGCCGGCGGAGGTGGTGGCAGGCTCGTAGGAACGGAAGGAGCGATATAGAGCGAAGAGCTCGAACAGGCGGAAAACAGCAGCGGCAACAATAATCCAGCCCAACGAAACATTGCACGTGCGAAGAAGCGAATCATGGTATGGATATCAGGAGCTCGGATCCTTTTTCAGCGGTTTGAATCGCAGCAGCAGGGCCCTTTTTCCAGCCGCTTCGGAAGCGATGAGCAGATCTCCGCCTGGTAAAATGGCAATGCCTTCCGGTTGCCGGGCAAGAGATCGCCTCAATTTCCCGGTTGCTATTACGGTACCGCTTCTGTCCAATTCCACGAGGAGTCTGTCCCTGGATGAAAGAAGAAAAAGATGGCCGGTCTCCGGATGCAACGCCAGGGCAGACGGTTTAAAGCTCGCGAACGAGACGCTGGCGTCAGGCACGGCCCGTTCAATCTGTTCAACTGAAATTGTATACACGGGTTCAGTCCCCACCGTCCCCGAGGCCAGGTCGAATGCGAAGATCGAGCGTTTTTTCGCCAGACCCGTACCGGCGTATTCCTTGCATGCGATTAACAAACGATTCGACAGTGGGTCATATGCGAGTCCTTCCGTGTCATACCGGGCGGACAGTCTCGTCCGAATCCTCCGTGCTTTTTGCCTTTGTGGCGAGTCCAACTTATTCATATTGAGGGCGAAAAGATCGCCGTCACTGCGTAATACGTACAGGACATCGCCGGCGCGTTCGATGCCTTCGTAGTCTCCGTCGCCCCCGAAACGGAGTTCGTGTATGACTTTTCCTGACTGTGCACTGAGCACGAAAATAATTCCCTCTTCATCCTGAATTGCTGCAATGCGGGTGGAATCGATTACACTCAGACCGGATATTTCGTTCAGCCTGCGGGGCAGCACAATCACCGCATCGGGTTCATCCAGAGCATACGAGATGGACCCCGCCGGAGGCTGCACGATCTCAGCATTCAGAATCTTTCTCACCGGCTGTAGCAGCGACAGCAGAAGCGGTACAAAGAGTAACGTCAGTTGACGAACATCGAGCATGCGAGAAAAATGGTTGGATTAGCTTTGTTCATAAGAAACTCAACAATTAGACAAAGACAGCTTCAGCTCGTACGGTGTTCCATCTGATCTATTAGGCTGAATCCTATGGATTCGTACATTTGCAGTCTCAAACGATACGAGTGAACCAGAGTATTCCAGGAAAATCATGGAACCAGTAGAAGATCCCGCCGCAGATGAACCGCGTACGAAGACAAAGACAAAACTGAAAAAGAAGAAAGATGGTGGGCTGGGCACGACCAGGGGTATCGAAACGATGTTCCGGACCTCCTACCGCGTGCACATGAGCTTGAGTTCGCTCGCCGATGCGAAAGCGAACATCATGATCAGCATCAACGGCATTATCATTTCCATCATCATCGCAGCCATCTCTCCAAAGATTGACTCCAATCCGAGGTTGCTGATACCAACGACCATCATGCTGCTCGGCTCGCTTATTTCGATTCTATACGCCGTGCGCTCGGCGCGTCCGCGTGTCAGCAGCCGGTTCGTGACACTTGAGGACGTTGACCGAAATCGGGCGAATATTCTGTTCTTTGGTCACTTCACGAACATGTCTGAGCATGATTTTGTCATCGGAATGTCCAACCTGCTTACGGATCAGACAGCGCTATACCAGAACATGATCAGAGATATCTACGGACTCGGCCAGGTCCTCACACGAAAGTTTCAACTTCTCCGAATATCGTATACCGTGTTCATGTTCGGTCTATCCATTGGAATCCTGGCCTTCATTGTCGTTTATGTCTGGATCGTGCTCGCCCCGCCTGACGATTTCGCAAGCCTGATGTTGAAAGGAAGGCAGATGCTTATGAATCATGACACCCTTTTTGCATGAAAACACTTTTTCTTTTAAGACACGGAAAATCTGACTGGGACGCAGACTATGTCGGCGACCATCAACGTCCTCTGGCCGGGCGAGGACAAAAGGCTTCCGCGCGCATCGGCAAATATCTGACCCGGACGGATCAGGTGCCTGAACTCGTCATCTGCTCCACCGCTCTTCGAACGCGACAGACGCTTGAACTCGTCATGGATGCGGGGGATTGGAAAGACGTGGACGTGATTTATGACGAGACGGTTTATCTGGCGTCATACGATCAGATGATCTCGTGTATCAATGCCCTTCCCGATGATCACGAGCGCGTCATGTTCGTCGGGCATGAACCTACGACGTCGCTCCTGGCCGGTCAACTGATCGGTGGCGCGTCCGTTCAGTTCCCGACAGCCGCCATTGCGCGAATCGATCTCAATGTTGTGCACTGGAACAGTTGCCGATCAGGAATTGGTACGCTCAAGTGGTTTATTATCCCCAGGCTCCTGAAGAAGTGCTGAGTCGAGTTTCACGGATTGATTTCTTCAATCGCCTCAGAATCCGCTCTCGAATTCAGCCTGACTCTTCAACGGTGCCCTCGTGCACGGGTTGCGCGCATGATTCGGAGTGTGCCCTGGCATTAATATGTTGCGGATAGTACGTTCCTGCCGTGGGGTACGAGCCTGCTGATGGGTCGAAACCTCTATCATACCAGCGACGGGAATACAGGCGATCGTGAACTCGCAACAAATACGCATTATCGGTCTGTTCCTTGGGCCGGTGTGTCTATTGTTGACACTTGTTCTTGAGCCACCCGGCGGACTCGACACGGAGGCCTGGCATGTGGCCGGAGTCGGTCTTTTGATGTCGATCTGGTGGATGACCGAGGCCATTCCTATCCCTGCCACCTCTTTGATTCCACTCGCATTCTTCCCGGTTCTAGGACTTGCAGATATTCGGGCGACCGCCGCCCCGTATGCCAATCCGCTTATTTACCTCTTCCTTGGTGGTTTCCTGATCGCGGAAGCCGTGCAACAGTCCGGACTTCATAAACGCCTGGCTTTGTTCATTCTATCGCGTATGGGGAGTACACCCAGATCCGTAGTCGTTGGTTTTATGGTCACGACGGCATTTCTCAGCATGTGGGTTTCAAATACTGCCACAACGCTGATGATGCTGCCCATCGCGATTTCAGTCGTTGAATTGGCCGCCGTTACGGCGTCGCTTCGCGAAGAATCAGTCCGCCGATTCGGAACACTGCTGATGCTCTCCATCGCATATGCAGCCAGCGTGGGTGGTGTCGGAACGTTGATTGGTACCCCACCCAATGCCCTGATGGCCGGTTTTCTTGAAGATACGTACGGGATCGCCGTAGGATTTGCAGAATGGATGTTTATCGGGGTGCCGCTGGTAATTGTGGGCATACCGATTGTCTTTTTCCTGCTGGCACACATCGTCTATAAACCTGACTTTGATTCAATTCCAGGCGGAAGGACCGTCTTTCGTGGTCTGCATGCAGAATTAGGACGCCTGTCGAAGCGCGAAGTACGGGTGTCGATCATCTTTGTCGGTGTCGCGGTCCTGTGGATTTTCAGGCCGCTTCTCAATGCTTTTATAGCCGGTCTCTCAGATGCCGGAATTGCGATGGCCGGGGCGGTGCTTCTATTCGTTATTCCTGCGAGATCCTTGCGCGGCGAGAAGCTGCTTTCCTGGACACATGCGGCAAACGTTCCCTGGGGCGTTCTTATTCTGTTCGGAGGAGGACTCAGTCTGGCGTCGGTTATTGATAGTTCCGGATTAGCCGTCAGCATAGGCGAAAGCCTCTCTGGGCTCGCCTCGCTTCCCGTGCCGCTCCTGATCGTAGTAGTAACGGCCACCGTGATATTTCTTACGGAACTTACGAGTAACACCGCGACTGCAGCAGCATTTCTTCCCGTGGCAGGTTCGGTTGCAGTTGCGTTGACCGGTGAGCCGCTTGTGTTTGTAATACCGGCAACGATTGCAGCCAGTTGTGCGTTCATGCTTCCGGTAGCTACTCCTCCAAACGCCGTTGTATACGGAAGCGGATTCATCCGTCTTCCCGAAATGGTTCGAGCGGGCATTTTTATGAACCTGATATTCATCGCCCTCATTACCTTACTGGTGCTACTGTTGCCGTCTGCACCGCTAGGCTGATATAAACGATCAATC
>CAZGOS010000160.1:0-2128 GCA_964527795.1 uncultured Rhodothermales bacterium
AATAGTCCAAACAATCGGCTTTCGATTTGTCCAATAATTTCGCGCTGGTCTTCAGGCACATTGACGAAATCCAGTTCGTCGACGTCGATGATGATTTTTGGTCCTTCCGTATACCGGGAGATCCAGTCCTCGTAATGTTTGTTGAGGCGCTCGAGGTATTCAATCCGAATCGTACTCTCAAATTCTCTACCTCGCGCCTGAATGTGCCCAACAAGTGTGGGAACTCTTGCGTGAAGGTATACGAGTAGATCAGGAGGCCTCAGATACAATGTCATTATGTGGAAGAGTTCGGAGTAGTTCTCAAAATCCCTTCCTGACATCAATCCCATCTCATGCAGATTACGCGCAAATATCTCAGCATCCTCATATATGGAACGATCCTGTACGACGCTATGCGGAGCTTCCTCGATCTTGCGCTGGTGGTTGAACCGGCTCGACAGGAAAAACACCTGCAGATTGAACGACCACCGATGCATGTCATCGTAGAAATCGCTCAGGTACGGATTGTCATCGACGTGTTCGAAATAGGCTTCCCACTTGAAGTAGTCTGACAGAATCTTAGTCAGAGAACTTTTCCCGGCGCCGATATTGCCGGCTACAGCGACATATTTCTTTCCGGGATTCGGCACAATCGATGACCAATTGGATGGCAGATTTGATTGCAGACTGAAGCGTTGTATTACCCGATGCAAAGCATCGGCCGTCCCGCCTCACAAACGCTGGCGAAAATACCAAACATCATGGCTACTTGCTGAGGTTGTCGTCCGCACAGTCGAACTTTCGGACGACAGACAAAAATATCGAACTACTTCACTCAACAGAGTGCAATTCTAACGCCTTTTTGATGAGTCCGCGACTCAGGGTAAACAGAATTCGTTTACTTTCGTTGTTTCCACAAATTTGAACGCGGCATTCGTCGAAAAAGAACCAGTAAGTGTACAACAGGAAATCCGATTCTCTCAGCTCTCCAAAACACGAAAACGCACAAAAGGATGTCCACGCCGAACACGGATGAAACACCCAAACGGCCGACCTACGATCCAAAAGCGATCGAAGCCCGGTGGTACCGGTACTGGGAGTCCCAAGATTTTTTCCGGGCGCGGGCAAATTCGGGGCGCAACCCGCATGTCATCGTTATGCCGCCACCGAACGTGACCGGTCGCCTGCACATGGGGCATGCCCTGCAGGATACGATCCAGGACGCGCTGACTCGACTCAGACGCATGCAGGGATATGAGGCGCTGTGGCTTCCAGGGATCGATCACGCCGGTATCGCCACTCAGAACGTCGTCGAGAAAACGCTGCTCGAAGAGGAAGGAAAAGACAGGCACGAGATTGGTCGCGAGGATTTTATTGATCGGGTCTGGAAATGGAAAGAGGTTTACGGCGATATCATCCTGAAGCAGAAAAGGCGGCTGGGCGATTCTTGTGACTGGTCCAAAGAGCGCTTTACGATGGACGAGGGGTTCTCAATGGCCGTTCAGGAGGTCTTCGTTCGCCTGTACAACGAAGGTCTGGTCTATCGGGGCGAATATCTGATCAACTGGTGCCCCGTGGATCAGACGGCGTTAAGCGACGAAGAAGTCGACAATGTCGAGCGAGACGGCTACCTCTGGTACATTCGATACCCGTTCGTGTCGGGGGACGGTTGTATCACGATTGCCACGACGCGCCCGGAAACGATGCTGGGGGATACGGCGATTGCCGTCCATCCCGATGACGAACGATATACAGGGCTTGTCGGCCAGTCTGTGCGATTGCCTCTAACGGACCGTGAGATACCCATCATCGCCGATGAATACGTCAAGAAGGAATTCGGCGCCGGAGCGTTGAAAATCACTCCGGGTCACGACAGCAACGACTTCGAGATCGGTCGCAAACACAGTCTTGCGACCATCAACATCATGAATCTCGACGGTACGATCAACGAAGAGGGCTACGCCTATGCCGGTATGGATCGTTTTGCGGCGCGCGATCGTATCGTCGAGGATCTGAAGGCTCAGGATCTGCTCGCGAAAATTGAACCGTATAAAAGTACGATTCCGATTTCTCATCGGTCTAAAGCGATCATCGAGCCTCTGATTTCGAGGCAGTGGTTTGTGAAGATGAAACCGCTTGCAGAGCCGGC
>CAZGOS010000160.1:2228-7382 GCA_964527795.1 uncultured Rhodothermales bacterium
TCGTGGTTGTGGCCGTTTGCTACGCTCGGCTGGCCGGAAGAAACGGACGATCTGAAGTATTTCTACCCGGGAACCGTGCTCGTTTCGGGCTACGATATCCTGTTTTTCTGGATTGCCCGGATGATCATGGCGGGTCTTCATTTTACAGGAAAAGTGCCCTACAGGGACATTTTCATCACCGGCATGATCAAAGACAAGCTTGGTCGATGGATGTCCAAGAGTCTGGGCAATGGTATTGATCCGCTTGATATGACGGATCAATACGGAGCCGATGCCGTCCGCTTCTGTCTGACCATTTTGTGCGCCCAGGGGCAGGACATCAAACTCGATCCTGCCAGGTTTGAGATGGGTCGAAACTTTGCGAACAAAATCTGGAATGCCTTCAACGTGTTCGGACAGTTTATGGAGGATGGAAAGAACTACAAACGCACGCGTGAATTCGGCGAGTTGGACATGGTGGAGCAGTGGATGCTGACCAGGCTTAACCGGACGATCCTGGATATCGAGAAGGATCTGGACAAATACAGGCTCAACGAGGCGCTAACGAAGATCTACACGCTCTTCTGGGGGGATTACTGCGATTGGTATCTCGAACTGATCAAACCTCCATTCGGTGGGCGCATGGATGACGAGGTAATCGCACTCGCGGCAGATCTGTTTGAACGACAGCTGCAGTTGCTCCACCCATTCATGCCGTTCATAACGGAGGAACTTTGGTGGAAACTGCGCTCACGCGAGCAGACCGAATCCTGTATGACATCGAGGTGGCCAACCGCGGACAGCAACGAAATGGATACGGACACAGCCGGTTTGTTCTCGACGATGCAGGAGATGATTTCCGGAATTCGAAATATCAGGAGCCAGTATAACGTTCCTCCCGGCAAGGAAATCGTTGCAACGCTCAGCATTGATGTTTCTGAAGACCGCCTTCGAAACGGCATCTCATCTCATCGCGACTATTTCTTTAAGCTCGCCAAAGTGTCCCGGCTTTCCATCGAGGCTGATATTCCGCGACCGAATGCAAGTGCGTCCGCAGTTGTAGGTAAGAATCAGGTTTTCGTACCGCTTGCCGATATGATCGATCTTGAGGTCGAACGCGAACGCCTTCGTAAGGAGATCGATCAGAAGGAGAAGTTCCGGACTGGTATTGAGCGCAAGCTGAAAAATGAACAATTCGTATCCCGCGCGCCTGATGACGTTGTCACGCGCGAACGCCGGAAGGCTTCGGATGTGGCGGAGGAGCTGGTCCGGTTGCATGCCAGTCTCGGTGAACTCGAATAATGTGGCAGCAAATTGAGAATTGGTTCGATCCGTTCAAATAGTTCTAACTTCGCTGACACTCCTGTTGACACTTCTGTTGACAGCCAAATGACCGGTTATCGTACTTCTTCCAAGAGATCCATTCACACCATTTTGGTTGTATTCGCGATCATTCTGGCAAGTGCAACCTCGTGCGGGGGAGAAGAGAACAGTCGCGATGTCATCTACGTCGAAGATCTGCGCTACCGCCTACTACCCGGGGGCGCTCGAATCCTGACGGGGGTTCTCGTGAATGAAGGCGCAGAAACGCTTCCATTTGCTCAGATCGAAGTGTCGCTTTTTGATAGCGATAACAGACGCATCTCGTCTATGTTTGTCGCAGTCCGTGATGTTGCTGCCGGAGGGCGACAGGATTTTCGTCAGGCTGTTAATTCGGATCTTGACGTGCAGGGGGCCAGAGTACGGAATATCATCCTTCCGTAGTAACCACGCCATGCGCTCCCTCCTCACGCCCTGAAAGCGAAATGCGAAATACGACCAAAAATGACGTAACTGTTACTGAATGAGGGATGCTTCAAAGCGTACTGGCCCACTTTGCCTGAAAAGAAACATAACAGCAATTTGACGCCGAATGACTCATTGTTTGAGTCATTCCGTGTCCCATTGTGGGCAACACTTCTTTTTGTCGTCACCATGTTCGCCATTTTCTTTCTTGCCGGCGAAATGATCGATTATTATGGACTGACCCGTTGGCCGGAATGGGTCTATGGCTAGGCTACTGGATACTCCATTTCTTCTGAATGGCGATTCGATTTCTTGTTGACAAAATCGATTACATTAGGGGAGAATCAGTTTTTTGAATCTTCTCCCCGCTATCCATGTATTCGCGCCGTCAGTTCCTTGGGGCTCTGGGAGCTCCTGCTGCAGCTTCCATGGTCGCAGCAACGCTCAATCCTCGTTCAATTTCCGATCTACTGGACTCACTTGCCGCTTTCACGGGAACGCCGGAAGAGCTGGCCAGAGATGAGGCGTTCTGGAGGGAGATCCAACAATCGTTTACGGTTGATCGCAGCCTCGTAAACTTGAATAATGGCGGTGTCAGTCCGGCGCCTGCGGCCGTTCAGGAGGCGATGAAGCGCCATCTCGACTATTCGAATGAGGCACCGGTGTATACGATGTGGCGCATTCTAGAGCCTCAGAAGGAAGGTACACGTCAGCGCCTGGCCAGAGCCTTTGGGTGCGATCCTGAAGAGATCGCCATTGTTCGCAACGCGTCAGAAGGACTCCAGATCTGTCAGCTGGGGATCGACCTTCAGAAGGGAGACGAAGTCTTGACGACAACGCATGATTACGGTCGCATGCTGACCACGTTCAGACAACGAGAGCGCCGTGAAGGAATCGTTCTAAGACAGTTTTCGATTCCAGTACCTGCAGAGGATCCGGATGAAATCGTCGGTCTTTTCGAACAGCATATCACTGCGAAGACGAAGCTCATTCTGATGTGCCACATCGTCAACATCACCGGCCAAATTTTGCCGGTAAAAGGTGTTGTGCAGATGGCACGGAAATATGGTATTCCGGTCATCGTCGACGGAGCGCATTCGTTTGCCCACTGGGACTTTATGCATGCAGACATGGACTGCGATTACTACGCGACCAGCCTGCACAAGTGGCTTTTTGCCCCGCATGGTACGGGTATGCTTTACGTCAGAAAGGAAAAGATCAAGGACCTGTGGCCCATGATGGCGGCCAACGAATCTCAAGACGAGAACATTCGTAAGTTCGAGGAAATTGGAACGCATCCCGCCGCAAATCATCTCGCCATCGCCGACGCGCTGACCTTCCATCAAGGCATCGGGCCGAAACGGAAAGAGGAAAGACTTCGATACCTGAGGGACTATTGGGCGAAACCGCTGCTCGAACACGATCGAGTGGTTCTTCACACAAGCCTGAAACCGCAGTTCTCGTGCGGAATCGGCGTGGTGCAGATCAAGGGCGTCGATTCAGGTGCGATCGGCAACTACATGTGGGCTCAGCACAAGATCATTATCACGCCCATCAAACATGCCGAGTTTGAGGGCATGCGCATTACACCAAACGTATATACAACGCTGGAAGAACTTGATCGATTTATTGAGGCGATGGAGCATATCATTCGAAACGGTCTCCCGGAAAAATATCTGTAGCGCAAGTAATGGGATGCGATGAAATATGATGTCGCGGTTGTCGGTGGCGGTATTGTGGGATGTGCAACGGCGTATCGCCTGATGGACTCACCGTCCGTGAATCACCTCATTATTCTCGAAAAAGAATCCGAACTCGCGACCCATCAGACCGGTAGAAATTCGGGAGTCATCCACTCGGGTATTTATTACCGTCCGGGCTCACTCAGAGCAGAGAACTGTCGTGTAGGCCGACGACAGCTCATCGAGTTTTGCGAACACGAGGACGTGCCCTACGAGATCTGCGGGAAGGTTATCGTGGCCACGTCCGACGCCGAAATCGAAAGACTTCGCGCGATTCTCGAACGAGGGGTGCAAAACGGAATTAACTGCGGTCCGATTGATCCAGAACGCCTGCGTGAGCTGGAGCCGTACGTGAGTGGCATCGCGGCCATCAACGTGCCGGATGCCGGAATCGTCGATTTCCGGTCCGTCTGTATGCGACTTGCTCTGCGCATTCAGGAGCGAGATTTCGACATACGCACCGGATCACAGGTTATTCAGATCGAATCACAGAGCGATTCCGTACTGCTTCAAACAGCTACAGAATCCTTTGAGGCAAGGGTGGTTGTGAACTGCGCAGGCTTATATGCCGACCGCGTGGCAGAACTATCCGGTGCGGCACCCGACCATCAGATCGTGCCGTTTCGAGGGGTTTATTACGAACTTCGAGAAGAAGCCCGATACCTGTGTCAAAACCTCGTTTACCCGGTTCCTGATCCAGTATATCCGTTCCTGGGTGTTCATTTCACGCGCATGATCGACGGGCGCGTCGAATGTGGGCCTAACGCGGTGCTGGCGACGGGCCGTGAAGGCTATTCAATTTCAGAGAGTTCTCTGAAGGATATGGCCGAGTACATCGGATTCAGAGGTTTTCGTCGGCTCGTGCTGAAAAATTGGAAGCAGGGATTTGCGGAGATGGTTCGTACCGTTTCGAAGAAACGATACCTTCACGCGCTGCAACGGTTGATACCTTCGGTTACGGAAAGTGATTTGATCCCGCGTCGATCGGGTATCAGAGCGCAGGCCGTTGGACGTGACGGTCAAATGATAGACGATTTTCTCATTGTCGAAGCCGGTCGCGTAATCAACGTATGCAATGCTCCATCGCCGGCTGCTACGGCCTCACTGAGAATCGCTCAAACAATAGCCGAACGCGTCGTCGAACGTCTCAGTTAGAATCGAAAGACGCATCTACATGTACCGAGCGTATTCTCTCCGTCCGAACAATCAGAACAGTCGGAAGTGGTCCTGTTATCCAGCGGTCTCGGTTCTCGCGTCAAGGCTGACGGGGCCTGCGCCAAAATGGTTGATCAATAGCGCTGCACCCGCAAGGGCGAGATCTTTCATAAACATCCCAGTCGCCAACTGATCTCCTTCAGCGAAACCTCCGCCCCAAACCAGGAGCGTGGTCGAAAGGAGAAAGAAGAACAGAACGATTCCACCCAGTTTTGCTTTGTATCCCAACAGCACACTGAGTCCTGCGATAATAACCACGATACCAGTGAGGATCACAACGACCGATTTGGCCGGCAGGAAATTCGGGACCATTCCGATCATGCCTTGCGTGTCCGTCAGGTGGGCCATGCCGAACATGAGAAAGATGAGAGAAAACAGGATGCGGCCTACGAGTGGTGCGTACTTCATATCTACCTCCGAGAGTGTAATGGGT
>CAZGOS010000161.1:0-7334 GCA_964527795.1 uncultured Rhodothermales bacterium
GCGGGAGAAGGAGGTCATGGCGCAACTGAGGCGCCCCGCCTTCCGCGATGACCTCGCCGACATCTCCTCGGGTTACATCTCGTTTGGTGATCTCTGCGAGCATTGCGACGGAATTTGTAAACTGGGTGAGGACCACACGATCTTGAGGAAGATCGCTCGCAGGAATGTGTCGGCGTAAGATGCTCAAGGGGTTCCAGTGTGCCGTACCGGTCACACCCTTACAGGTTTACGAGTCGCCTTCTACTTTGGACTTCTCACGCCAGTCGCCGTCGTTGGATCGTTATTTGGAGATCTCGTGCTGCTGCCTCCGGCATTGACGGTGATGCATCGCACATCTTATCTCCAGCACTGAATAGGTTAAACGGTCTGTAAAGAACCGTCGGTACAACTTTTTAGTCCAGTTTGCATCGAACTCTGACGGCACTCTTCGGATTCTTCCTCCACACCTCACGCGGCCAGGTTGAAGAATTGCATCGCTTTTGGCGGTTTAGCGTGACCGTCAGGCGCATATCGTTGGGCGGAAGTCAATATATTCGCGTTCTTCCGTCCAATAAGGATGCCCTGCAGGTCGGATTCTGAAATACGGGTATGCGAAGTCCTACCTCATGGAAAGTATATTGGGATGTTCTGAAAGGACATCGCGCGCAGACATCATGAGTCTGCGAACCCATGTAACCGATTACACTCCCACTCACATGTAATCCTTGCTGCCGGACACCTTATGAAACCCACATTCTTTTCTTCCAGATTAGCCCTCTTTCTTGTAGTAATAATTGCGCTCAGCGCCTGCGAGCAGCCCATGGAGACGGGTGCGGAGCTGCTGGAGCGTGCTTTAGGTATCCATGAGCGCGTCATCACGCTCGATACACACATCGACATCAGCACGGCCAACTTCACGGAAGACCGCAATTACACAATGGATCTGGGTAACCAGGTCAATATCCCGAAGATGGAGACGGGCGGTCTGGATGTTGCCTGGTTCGTAGTCTTTGTAGGTCAGGGCCCGTTGACTGAAGAGGGCTACACGCAAGCAACAGAAAGTGCCCTGACAAAATTCGAGGCAATTCATTGGCTCACAGAAGAGAAGGCCCCGGATCGCATAGAACTTGCGTACACGTCCGATGATGTTCGACGAATTAATGCGTCGGGCAAAAAAGTGGCCATGATCGCGATTGAGAACGGCTACTCGATTGGAACGGACATTGGCAACGTCAAAAGATTCCAGGAACTCGGCGGTCGCTACATGTCGCTGTCCCACAACGGTCATAGTCAATTATCAGACTCGAATACGGGTGAGCGAGACTCTACGTGGCAGGACCAAGGCTTGAGTGAACTCGGCCGCCAGGTCATTGCTGAGATGAACAAATGGGGCATCATGGTCGACCTTTCACACCCATCGAAAGAAGCCAACATGCAGGCGATGAAATTGTCCCGGGCCCCCGTCATCGCGTCGCATTCCGCGGCCCGAGCCCTGAACGACGTAAGTCGCAACCTGGACGACGAGCAACTTTTGGCGCTGAAAGAGAACGGCGGTGTTATCCAGACCGTGGCCTTGAGCAGCTACGTGAATGCCGAGAAGAGTCGCATCTACCGCGCCGCTATGGATTCAGTCCGAGGCGAGATCGCGGCGGAGATGGGCATCGAGCTAATCGCCAATCGCCGCCAGTTCTACCAGATGTCACAGGACGAACGTGAAGCCTACCGCGAACGCACCGCCCCGGTGGAAGAGGCACTGGAGGCCCGCATGAGCGATATCGAGGCTCAACCAGTCGGTGTGGCAGACTTTGTCGACCACATTGACTACCTCGTAAACCTGATCGGCATAGACCACGTTGGTATCAGTTCGGACTTTGACGGTGGTGGTGGCGTGGAGGGCTGGAATGACGCCTCGGAAACCTTCAACGTTACCCTTGAATTGGTACGAAGAGGTTATTCCGAAGAAGAGATCGGCCAATTATGGAGCGGCAATTTGCTCAGAGTGCTGGATGAAGTTCAGCGGATAGCCGTAGAGATTCAGGCCGAAGGTTGACAAACCGTCGCACGTGCGGTAGTCGGAGTCGTCGAGAATCGACCGAAAATTAATCATCTGACATCGGCCGACGTACTATTATCTCCGCGATTTACATAACGGATAATCACGGAGACAAGTGGCGATGAAATCATTCTTGTTGGCAGCCGTTGCGCTGCTTCTCATTTCCTGCGAGAGCACTCAGTTCGAGGGTACGGGTTACGGCGAATCCGTGACGCTCACCGAGACGACACAGATATCTGAGATTCTCGACAGTCCATCGGACTTCCTGGGCGAGCGTGTGCTCGTCAAGGGCACGGTCGTCGGGGTCTGCGAGATGAAAGGCTGCTGGATGGATATAGCCAGCGATCGTGAGTTCGAGAAGATCCGGATCAAAGTGGATGATGGAGTTATCATCTTCCCGCTCACCGCCCGCGGACACGAAGCGCGGGTTGAAGGAATTGTAGAGGAGCTTAAACTCACGGAGGAGGAGGCCCTGGAACAGGCCAGGCACATGGCCGAGGAGCGCGACGAAGAATTCGACCCCAGCACTATTACCGGACCTCAGACCATCTATCGAATTAGAGGTATCGGAGCCATTATCGCCGATTAAATGGTAAACAAGAGAAAACCCATTAAGTGGCGGAAGTGGAACAATCTGCTCCACCGAGACGTGGGTTACCTGTGTGTAGGCCTGACGCTCGTTTATGCTATCTCAGGAGTTGCCGTTAATCATAGAGCCGATTGGAATCCCAATTACAGCATTACGCGCGACGCTGTTCAACTTGACAACGTCACGGACCAGGAGCCCGAATCCCCGGGATTCGTTCAGAACATTCTTACCCAGCTGAGCCTGTCTGGTCCTGTCCGAGGTACGTTCCGTCGAACTCCCACGTCTGTAGACATCTTCCTGGAGGAAACAACGATCACCGTTGATCTCATGAGCGGCGAGGCTTCCTTCGAGGAGGTCAAAGAACGTCCCATCTTGCGTGAGACAAATTACCTGCACCTGAATGAGCCCAAGAAATTGTGGACGCTTTTCGCGGACGTTTATGCCGTTGCCCTTGCATTTCTGGCCATATCCGGTATGTTCGTGCTCAAAGGAAAGAACGGAATCAAAGGTCGCGGAGCCTGGCTCACAGCGATCGGCGTCATGATTCCGGTTCTCTTTCTTCTATTCTATCTGTGAACATGGATGGAGTGAATTTCATAACCGCCTAGATGAGAATTGACGCTTCCCCGGCCTGACGGTTGGATTCATAGCCACCGTCCCACTAATATTATCCGAACAGATCCCGTTTTCCACCCGCAGACCTTGAGGTACCGTATGCGTAATATCGTAGCAATTATTGCAGCCCTGATCCTTTCGCTTCCCGCACTCGCGCAGGAAGCCGTGACGATAGAAGACTACGAGCGTGCCGAAGGATATCTTGGCAATTATACGCGACCTCTGGTTTTTAATTCATCGGTCAGACCGAATTGGCTCGATGACGGCCGGATGTGGTATCGAAATACGACCGCCGACGGCGCCGAATTTGTATTGGTGAATCCTGCCAGAAAGACCCGAACCAGAGCCTTCGATCATCAGCGGCTTGCGGACGCCCTTTCATCGGATGAAAAAACGTATGAGGCGCTAGACCTACCATTCAGGTCGTTCACGTTCGCCGACAACGGTCGCTCGATAACATTCGACGCTGAAGCTCGAAGGTATACCTGTAGTATTCGGAGCTACGAGTGCACCTGGGAAGAAAAGGAAGGAGGCGCCGCGCCACCGGAGTCGCCGTATGCCCGGTTCATGCGAAATCGAACCCAGGTTCTTTCTCCCGACGGCGAGCTTTCGGCCTTTATTCGCGAATACAACCTCTGGGTTCGTGATGTGGAGACCAAGGAGGAGACGCAGCTTACGTTCGACGGAATCGAGGATTACGGATACGCGACGAACAACGCAGGATGGACGAAAGGCCCCGGGCCCGTAGTGCTCTGGTCTCCTGATTCCAGGAAGATTGCCACGTTCCAGCACGACGCACGCGGAGTTGGAGAGATGTACATGGTCTCCACGAAGTCCGGTCATCCCGAGCTGTCACAGTGGAAGTACCCGCTTCCGGGCGACAGCCTGATTTTCCGAATCAGCCGCGTCGTGATTCATCTCGACGGCCCCCGTATGGTTCGGTTGAATATGCCCCCCGATCCGCATCGGAGCTCAACGGACGACCATATTGCCGGCCGGGGCGGTACGTTTCTGGACGTTCGATGGAGCCTGGACTCGAACCGGCTCGCGTTCGTATCAAATTCGCGCGATCACAAGGAGGCGAAGCTTCGTGTGGCCGACCCGGAAACCGGCGACGTTCGGGATGTCATGGAAGAAGTTCAAGAGACCTATTTCGAATCGGGTGACGGCTTCTCAAACTGGCATTATCTGGCCGCAACCGATGAAGTGATCTGGTTTTCCGAGCGGGATAACTGGGGACACCTGTATTTATATGACCTGACGACAGGACAGGTCAAGAACCGGATAACCGAGGGTGAATGGGCCGTACTCCAGGTACGCTACGTCGATAGAGAGAATCGAAAAATCTACTTCACGGCGGGTGGCAGGGACGGCAGTGATCCTTACTATATACACTACTACAGCATCAGCATGGATGGTTCGGACCTCAAGCTGCTGACACCGGAGGATGCGAATCATGTGGTCAATTTTTCTGCAGATTACAAATATTTCGTAGACAGCTACTCGACGCCCGTCGAGCCACCGGTAACGGTTCTGCGCGATATCGAAGGAAAGCTTTTGTTGGCGCTCGAAGAAGCGGACATCTCTCAGTTGGTCGCCACGGGATGGAAGCCTCCCACCCAGGTCAAGACGAAAGCCCGCGATGGCGTGACGGACATCTATGGCTTGATGTATAAGCCGACAAGCTTCGATCCGACGAAGAAATATCCTGTGCTCAATCCCCTCTACCCCGGCCCGCAGTCGGGCAGCGTCGGAAGTCGTAGTTTTTCTCCGTCTCGGAGCGACAAGCAGGCGGTCGCCGAACTCGGGT
The DNA here is from genome assembly GCA_964527795.1 of uncultured Rhodothermales bacterium. Classification (GTDB taxonomy): domain Bacteria; phylum Bacteroidota; class Rhodothermia; order Rhodothermales; family UBA10348; genus SMXL01. The sequence goes on from CAZGOS010000161.1 coordinate 5,047, forward strand.
TCATCGTCGTCGAAGTCGACGCCATGGGAACGCCTGGGCGCTCCAAGTCTTTCCACGACGCTTATTACGGCAACATGGGCGACAACGGTCTTCCGGACCAGGTCGCGGCGATCAAGCAGTTGGGCGCTCAGAATCCGTGGATGGATCTGGACCGAGTTGGTATCTACGGGGGTTCCGGTGGCGGATTCGCCTCCACGGGAGGCATTCTTCGCTATCCCGATTTCTACAAAGTGGCCGTTTCGGGCTCCGGCAACCACGACAATGCCACGTATGAGGACGACTGGGGCGAGAAGTGGCAGGGACTGCTGCTCAGGAATGAAGACGGCACGACCACGTACGATAATCAGGCCAATCATCTGCTCGCGGAGAATCTGAAAGGAAAGCTCCTGCTCGGCCACGGATCACTCGACAGCAACGTGCCGGTAAACAATACGCTGCTGGTGGTCAAAGCGTTGATGGATGCCAACAAGGATTTCGACCTGCTCATATTCCCGAACAGCGGCCATGGTCTGGGGCAGTACTGGATGCGCCGAAGATGGGACTACTTCGTCCGGCATCTTAAGGGAGTCGAGCCACCGAAGGAGTTTGAGTTTGGAAAGAGAGGAGAAAGGATTCCAATCACCCAACCGGTGGGTTGAACTCTCGGACAAACGGATTCCGTGCCTGTCTGACTGAAATATCACGGCTTTACTTCCCGAAAATGTATAGGGGAATTCACGATACGCTGTCGGCCCGGGTGACTACGGTACCCGAAGTCCGTCCGTTTTTTATGCTGTGTCCTATCCTTCTTCTGATGCTATATGCACTCACTATTCCAGGCGCGGTCAGTGCGCAGAACCGGGACGAGCGAAGCCTCAAGTACCTTTTTGTCGATGATCGCTGGATCGAATCATCGTACGAGATTACTCGTGCAGTGCCCGAGCCGGTAAAGGAGGAACATAATCCCGTACTTATTGCCGACAAACCGTGGGAGAGCGGCGTGAATCTATATGGGACGGTGCTGTTCGACGACGGTCGGTTCCGAATGTGGTATCAGGTTTACAACTCGGGTGCGGAAGATCCCCGTTACAGGACAGCCGTTGCCTATGCCGAGAGCCGGGACGGTATCCGATGGGAAAAACCGTCCCTCGGGATGTTCGACTACGAAGGCGAACCTACCAATATCGTTCTGCTCAGTCACGGGACATCTGCGCTCTACAGCCCCGCAGTCATCAAGGACGCCGATGATCCGGATGCGTCCAGACGCTACAAAATGCTGTACTGGGACAGCATGAGCGAGAAGGACCTGGAGACCACCGGCCCGAATTTCCCGCTCGGAACCGATGTCCCCGGATGGCGGGCGATACCCGGTGAGGGCTTTTTCGCCTCGTTTTCGCCCGATGGGCTCCATTGGACGAATGCTCAAACCCAGCCCGTCTTTACGTGCGCGTGCGACGCCTCTTCGCTCAGCATTGCACCAGACGGTTCCTATCAGTCGTACTTCAAGATCAGCATTCGGGACGACCGCCACTTTCGGGTGCTCGGTCACTCTCAGAGCACGGATTTCCTGAACTGGTCGGATCCGCGGATCATCCTGGAACCGGACTGGAGGGACGCGTACGGAACCGAATTTTACGGCATGGCGACATTTCCGTATCAGGGAAATTATCTGGGGCTTATCTGGATGTACTACAACGCGCCCTCCGACAAACACCTTGACATCCAGTTGGCGACCATGACGGCCGAAGGCGCATGGCAGCGCGCCGGTGACCGCAAGGTATTTCTGCCCACTGGAAAGCACGGCGATTGGGATGCAGGCGGAATCTATACGGCTTCTACCATCGTCGAATCTCCCCCGGGACATGAAGACGAGATCTATCTCTACTACGGCGGCACTAGCGTGACGCATGACGACGCGCGTTACAGGGAATTCGGAATCGGGATGGCCCGGTTTCGACTGGATGGCTTTGCCGCGATGCAGGCCAAACAGTTCTACGGGTATTTTGAAACGGTGCCCGTCACACCGGACGGATCTTCCCTGTTCCTGAATACGGATGCGACTCAAGGATACGTGTGGGTCGAGGCGGTCGATGTACTGACCGGCCGGAGCACCGCTCGAAGTCACCGCATCGAGGGTAAGAACGGCACGCGCGCGCCCGTGAAATGGCGCCACGAAGGGCTCGGAACCGGCGAATCGGTCCGACTCCGATTTCACATGCAAAAGGCATCGGTCTTTTCATTCTGGTTCGAAGACTGACGCTTCGTCACCGATTCCCTTTCCGACAACTCTCGTGAAACCCTCAGACTAG
>CAZGOS010000162.1:0-7201 GCA_964527795.1 uncultured Rhodothermales bacterium
GAAGAAACCGAGGGCACGGTCACGAATACACTCGGCGTCCAGGTCAACGATACCGCCATTTCGTTCTTCGTGAACGACGTTCAGGTTCATTCGATGGAAAAAGCAGACCTGCAGACGGACGGCGTCGTGGGTTTCAGGATCAATCACGGCATCGATGTGCACGTCGAGACCTTCGACGTGGTGCAGGGGACCTGATCAGCCCGGATCGCCGGGACCTTTGATGACCATCTGGTCCGGAAGGTCGTTTCGCTGCGGATTGGGATTGATGAGCCTGCCGACAAGCGGCCCTTCGAAAGCGGACACGAAGTGGGCAATCGTCGAAAACCAGAACTCCTGCTGAAACTCGAAAAAATCTTCTTCAAATCCGTCGCGCGGGCCTTCGTGGCCTTCGACCTCCAGGTAGAATACGCGTGGCCAGTCCGGGTAGCGATTCTGCGCCTGCTTGAGCAACCCGAAAACGTCTGTTACGGCCTTTTCGAAATCGTCCGACGATGACACGATGTGATAAAGCGACACCGTGTTGTCGAAATTCATGGCGATTCCCGGTTCGTCCGGTTTGTTGTACTCCGGAATCAAAGGCGTCTGCACAACTTATTGATCCTCCATCTCTTCTTCGACCTCATCTTCCTCTATTTCGTCCTCAATCTCTTCCAGAATTTCTTCCTCAATTGCCGGCTCATCGTGCGAGATCAGGGCGTCGAGGTCGACGATCTCCTGCTCTTCCGTGTCTACCGGAACGCGCCGAAGCGCTTCGGCCATATATGCTCCCGTGTACGTTTGGGATTTTGCGATCTCTTCGGGAGTGCCGGCGAAGAGCACGCGCCCTCCTTCCAGGCCGCCGTCCGGGCCCAGATCGATGATGTAATCGGCGGTCTTGAGCACATCCATGTTGTGTTCAATTACAAGAACCGTATTCCCTTTTTCGACGAGCGCCTGCAAAACGGCCAGCAGATGCCGAATATCCTCGAAGTGTAGACCTGTTGTCGGTTCATCCAGAATGTACAGGGTGCGCCCCGTACCGGGTCTTGAAAGTTCCTTCGCCAGCTTGACCCGCTGCGCTTCTCCTCCGGAGAGCGTCGTAGCCTGCTGACCGAGTCGAATGTACCCCAGACCAACGGAGTGAAGCGTCCTCAGTTTTCTGGCGATGCGGGGCACGTTCTCGAAAAAGTCGAGCGCCTCCTCTACGCTCATTTCAAGCACATCGGCAATGCTCTTTCCTTTGAAATGAACCTCCAGCGTTTCCGTGTTGTATCGCCGTGCCCGGCACGTTTCGCACACGACGTAAACATCGGGCAGGAAATTCATTTCCAGCTTTACGATGCCGGCGCCTTTGCACGTTTCGCAACGACCTCCTTTGACATTGAAGGAGAATCGTCCCGGTTTATATCCACGGATCTTCGCCTCGGGTAGTTGGGCGAAAATGTCACGTATGTTGCCGAACAATCCGGTGTACGTCGCGGGATTCGATCGCGGCGTCCTTCCGATAGGACTCTGATCGATATCGATGACCTTATCGATATGCTCCAGACCCCGAATCTCATCGTAGGGCAGCGGCACCATGCGGGCCCGGTGAAAGTGATTGGCCAGGATGGGATAGAGCGTCTGATTGACAAGCGTCGATTTCCCTGAACCGGATACGCCGGAGACGCACGTAAACGTGCCGAGCGGAATGCACAGCGGTTCGCTGCGAAGATTGTGGCCGCGTGCGCCGATCAGCTCGAGAGAATCGCCACTTCCGGCACGGCGCCCGGCCGGAACGGCGATCTGTCTGATGCCGCGCAGGTAGGCCGTCGTCAAGCTTGCCAATCCATTCGTGCCAAGCGGCAACTCATCCGGCGCGGACGCTCCAACGACTTCCCCTCCCAACTCGCCTGCTCCAGGCCCTAAATCGACGACAAAATCAGCGGATTCGATCATTTCGCGGTCGTGCTCCACGACGAGAATCGAATTCTCCAGATCCCGGAGTCGTTTTAGCGAACCGATCAGTTTCTGGTTGTCTCTCGGGTGAAGACCGATTGACGGTTCATCCAGTACGTAGAGAACGCCGGTCAGTTGGGTGCCAATCTGGGTCGCAAGGCGAATCCGCTGGCTTTCACCACCGGACAGTGATCGGGCAGCTCGATCCAGACTGAGGTAACTGACGCCTACGTCGATCAGGAAGTTGAGCCGCTCCGAGATTTCTTTCAGAATGGGCCGGGCGATCGTCGCCTGGCGATCCGGTAACTCCAGTTTATCTATGAACCGCCTGAGACTCTGCAAATCCATGGCCACCAGATCGGCAATGTTGTGCGTGCCCAATCGGAAAGAGAGGCTTTCCTTGCTCAGGCGACCGCCGTCACACGTGCGGCACGGCATGTTTCGCATGAACGCCTCGGCCCATCTACGCGAGCCGGCCGACGAAGTATGTTCGTACGTGTGCCAGACGTGTCCGTAGACACCGCTGTAACGATGCTTGTACATGACTTCGCGGTCTTTGTATCGGTAGACGATGTCGAACTGCTCCTCGCCCGCACCTTCAAGAAGTACGGTGCGCTGTTCGTCGGAAAATTTGCACAGTGGTATTTCGAGGTCGAAACCGTATTCGTCGGCGACGGCGCGTACCTGGCTGAATATCCAGATGTCCCTGGGTTTTCCCAGTGGGGCCAGTCCACCTTCCGAAATGCTCTTCTCCGGATTTGGAATGACGAGCTCCGCGTCGATTTCCCGGCGACTGCCGAGACCGTTGCAGTCCGGGCAAGCCCCGTATGGCGAGTTGAACGAGAATGTATTGGGAGAGGGATCGTCGTATGAGACGCCGTCTTCGGGGCAGAACAAATGGCGACTGAAAAGATGATCACGGCGCTCGCCCGCGCCGCCCACGACAGAGGCGATGAGCGTTCCGCTACCCATGCCCAGCGCCGTCTCGACGGACTGGCTGACGCGCGTTCGCATGCCGTCTTTGATGACCAGCCGATCGACCACGACTTCTATGTCGTGTCTCATGTAGCGATCGACTTTGAGTCCTTTCTCGATTTCCGTCAGCTCTCCGTCGATGCGTACGCGCTGAAAGCCCTGGCGAGCAATCTGATCGAAAAGTTCTCTATAGTGCCCTTTTCGACCGCGCACAACGGGTGCCAGCAGAATCACACGTGCGCCGTCCGGCAGTGAAAGAATGCCGTCGATGATCTCATCGTCGGACTGCCGTCGCATCTCGCCGCCGGACTCGTAGGAATATGCCGTAGAAGCCCGCGCGAATAAGAGTCGAAGGAAGTCGTATATCTCTGTGACCGTTCCAACCGTTGAACGCGGGTTACGACTGACGGATTTTTGTTCAATGGCGATCACGGGAGAAAGCCCGTCGATGAAATCCACGTCGGGACGCTCCATCATGCCCAGAAACTGCCGGGCATACGCACTCAGGCTTTCCATGTAACGGCGCTGTCCTTCTGCGTAGATCGTATCGAAGGCGAGGGAAGATTTGCCCGAACCCGAAAGCCCCGTAATCACAACAAGTCGATTCCGTGGGATATCCAGGTCGATATCCTTCAGATTGTGCTCGCGTGCGCCTCGAATGACAATGCGCTCTTCCATGAACCGAAGACCTTGTTAGGGTGCGTCGTCTCGTATGCCCGTACGCTGCGCAGGATCCAATCAAAAAAAGGCAGGCCTCCAGTGGAAGCCTGCCGAGAAAGCCTGTGACCGGAAGATCTACAACGCTACAACTCAGCCTGGTCGGAAGCGTCTCTGAAGTAGATCTCTCCTTCAATCATTTCGTCGATGGCCCGTTCGGTGGGCTCCGGTTTCACTTCATATTCGAGTGATACGCGGGCCTGTTCCTCCTGGAATCTGGGGTCTTCCAGTTCCTGCTCAAAACCCTCGAAATATGCCAGTTTCTCGTCCAGATCGAGTTTCGTATTGCGAGAAAGCTGACGAGATCGCTTCGAAAGAATGGCTACGGACTCAAAAATACTGCCCGAAAGTGTCGCCAGAAGATCCATATCGACTGTTTTGATCGCCATATCTCAGATCACAAAATGTCAGATTGCCGGTTTCCGCAAAAAGCGGTTAAATGCGTCCGAAAAGCAGGAAAAACCGGTTCTCCCTCTGTCCGAGTCGCAATCGAATTCAGTCGAAAGCATTCCCTACCGCAAATGTTCCCGAAAATGTCTGTATTTAATGATCTTGCACAGTCTTCATCGCGTCTTCAGATCCGTTTAAGCCCCTTCCGGACGCGTCGATACTGTTCGTATCCAATATATACGGGCCTGTATTGATCATGAAAAGATTTTCCAACAACCTCATTTTCGTCCTTCTGCTTGCACTGACGGGCTCGCAGTTGCTGACCGGCTGCGATGCATTCTCAAGTAGCGACGATGAATCGGGCGACATTACGCTGGTCGGACAAGTTCTGAATCAGGCGACGAACAACCCGGTAGCCGGCGCCTTCGTCCAGATCCTTCCTTACGACCTGCTTTTCGAGACGGATGTAGAAGGTCGTTTTGAAGCTGTTGTTCGTATCGACAGCACGATGAGTCTGCAGCTCATCGCAAGCAGCGATGGTTTCGCGAACAGTAGCGTTAACGTGCTGGCGATAGCGAATCGTGCGATAGACGTGCCGACACTCCGCCTTTTCCAGATCGCACCTGATGAGCCGGAGTCTGGATTTGCCTCCAATATCCTGCTGCTGAGTCAATCGGCACAGAATATTGGTGTGGTCGAGAGCGGCAGCGAGGAAGTGGCGGTGATTCGATTCCAGGTAGCCGACTCCATGGGTCGTCCGGTTATCCTTGATAAAAATGCCGCCGTCACCTTCGCGTTTGGTGCTCAACCGAATGGTGGAGAATTTCTACACCCGCTTGCGGCCGTCACGGACAACAACGGTGTAGTCGAAGTGAACCTCTCGAGTGGAACACGCGCCGGTGTGGTGCAGGTTGTGGCGGAGACGATGGTTCAGGGACAAATGATTCGTTCCATCCCGGTTGCGATTGCAATCCATGGCGGTCTCCCCGATCAGACGCATTTCAGTATCGGCCCGGAGAAACGCAATTTTCCCGGATTACTTCGCTACGGACTCATTGACCCGATTGCCGTAATCGTAGGCGACAAGTTCTCTAATCCGGTTCGTCCGGGTACGGCGGTTTATTTCGAGACGTCTCATGGCGTCGTCGGTGGATCGGTTCAAACGAATGTCGACGGACGAGGAACCGTAAATCTTACGTCCGCAAATCCACTGCCACCGGACGGCATTACGCTGATCACGGCCACAACGGCCGACGATCTGGAGAACATCGTCTCCGGTTCTACGCCGGTCGTAATGTCCGGTGTACCGATTGTCACCGTGTCCCCCGCAACGGCGCTGCTTGACCAGACGTACCTGGTGACGATTACGGACCAGAATGGCAATCCACTGGTCGAGGGAACGACGCTCAACGTACAGGTTCAGGGTGAATCGGTCAAAGCTGTTGGCAATACATCCGTCACGTTCGACGATACGGTATTCCTGGGCGGACAAGAGTACCAGCACGTGCTACGCGGCCCCAGTATCACGGAATTTACTTTCAGGTCTGTCAGCGACATCAATCCGCTCGCGCCGGAAACGCCGGAAGTCGAAGCGATCACGATAACGGTCGCAGGTGCAAACGGACGCATTGAAATCGTTCTTTCGCCGCCGGGAGGCGCAGCCTATTCGCCGACCGACGGCGTAGCACTCAAAACACGGAATGACGGAACGGTCGTTGCTCGTGTAGAGAGAGAGCAATTCTAAAGACGACGATTCGATTCAACCGAAAGGCCGGCGTTAGCACAACGTCGGCCTTTTTTATTGCCGGTCTTCGAAAACAATCCTGAAACGATACCCGGACCGGCGCAACGGAACGTTGACGATCACCCTGCGTCAACCTTCTGCAATCATATTCTCTGACAATGCAAGGGCTCGCGTCGAACATATTCGTTCAGAAGACGGTCAGTGTATACGGCGTTTCCTGCTTCGGTTACATGGCATTTGAAAGAATCGCAGAATTGTTACCGAAGGAGTACCGTCCGAAAGCCTTGTAAAGGCCGATTCGTGTTTTCGATTTAAAGGATCCTTAACGCAGTTATTAATCGGCGTGTTCTACCTTTCTGGAACCCATGAGCTCCAGTTCTGAGAGGTTTACAAGATCCTACTCCAAAACTTCCACCCTCTCTCCATAACTGCGATGAAAAACACGCTACGTACTGGCTCACTGGCGTTGGCCATTGCTCTGTTTCTGACAGCAACCGCTTTTGCGCAAGTGCAGATTACCGGAACCGTCACTGATCGTGATACCGGAGAGGCGTTACCAGGCGCCAGTGTAATCCTGGAAGGCACCACCCTGGGTGCCGCAACAAACACCTACGGAGAATTTACGATCCCCAACGTTCCGTCTGGATCCTACTCCGTTACGGCATCTTTTGTGGGCTACGGCCCAAAGACAGTTCGCATTTCAGTCGGAGCTGCCAACGTAAGCATCAACTTTGAACTTGAGTTCGAGAATCAATCTCTGCAAAACCTGGAAATATTCGCTTCACGCTCTGTCGACAGAAAAACTCCCTTCGCGTACACCAATGTGGAGAAAGTGCAGATTCAGAGAGAACTCGGGTCCAGAGACACACCACTTGTTCTCAACACAGCCCCGTCCGTCTATGCTACGGCCGGCGGCGGGGGCTCCGGCGATGCCCGCGTCAACGTTCGCGGATTCAACCAGCGCAATGTCGCGATCATGATCAATGGCGTCCCTGTCAACGACATGGAGAACGGCTGGGTGTACTGGTCGAACTGGGACGGTATCGGCGACGCTACGACTTCGTTGCAGCTTCAGCGGGGATTAGGCTCCGTAAACCTGGCCGTCCCGTCGATCGGGGGTACAATGAACGTCATCACGGATCCCGCTGCCATCGGCAGGTCGGTTAAAATCAAACAGGAATTCGGAAACGACGGTTTCCTGAAAACGACCGCGTTTGCATCCACGGGCCTCATAGACGGCAAGTACGCCGTTACGGCAGGCGGCGTGCGCAAGACCTACAACGGACTTTATGCGGGTACATGGACGGACGCATGGGCCTATTATTTCGCCGCGTCCTACAATATCAATTCAAAACATCGACTTGATATCTACGCGCTGGGAGCTCCTCAGCGCCATGGGCAGAATCTCTACATGCAGAACATCGCCGTCTATGACGAGGATTATGCCAGGGATGTCCT
>CAZGOS010000163.1:0-4392 GCA_964527795.1 uncultured Rhodothermales bacterium
TTTTTCTTCTCGTTCGATAAGGAAGATGCGATCGGCATGTTGTTCGGCCAACGAGGAGACGACTCGGGCTGTGCCGTCAGGCGATCCGTCGTCCACTACCAGCACGCTCAGTTCGCCCGGCAACTGCATGACGACGGAAACCACGGCCTCGATATTATCCGCCTCGTTGAAGGTCGGAATGATTACCAGCGTGTTTGAATTGGATGAAACTGTTTGCACCGCTCAAGAAGTTGCTTGTGCCCGACACATGAATATGGTCAGGCCCGAATCTGGTTCAGTGCTTTTCGGGTGAGGTCCGAGCACAGATTTGATTCAATGTTCGATAAAACGGAAGAACCGCGTATACAACAACCCGGGAGAACATTCCTCCCGATTGTGGACAGCAACTCGCCTTCCCGCCATGAAAGTGCATAAGATACTGCGCATCCGGTTCGGACCGCGCATAGACGGGAAAAGAATCAGTTAAGGCGAATATTATCTCTAAGGAACTCCAGGGTGTGCTCCACCAGGTCCTCGGGTATCTTGAGGTCGCGATCCTCCCTGACCCATTCTATCGTCGTTTTGTACTGCTCGAAGAAGACGCTGCAGTCAGGGCACTTCTCGATATGCGTCCGGAATCTGGCGTGCGTTTTATCCGGAAGTGCGCCTTCCAGATAATCCGCAAGAAAACGGTTCACCTCTTCGCACGAGGGCCCGCGCATAAATGGTCTGAATAATTTCATCACTGGGTTCATCAACTCACCTTGAGGGCGATTCCATTTTATAAACGATTGTCAAGAAGCGTCCTGAGCGCTTGCCGTGCTCTGTGAAGTCGGACGCGAACGGCCCCGCTACTAATATTCAGCATGTTTGCAACATCTTCGGTTGAATGCTCTTCAATATCACGCAGAATCACGACGGTTCGATAATCATCCGGAAGCTGGTCAATCGCTTCATGCACGATGCGCCTCCGTTCTGATTTTTCCGCAAGCTGTTCGGGATTCCACCTCTCGAACGTCTGGGCGAACATCCCACGCGAAAACGTAGGTTGCATGCGGTCGATGTCATGATCGTCAAGCGCACTTAACCGTCTTGATTTCCGCAAGGACGCCCTTGCCAGATTTATTCCGATGGCGTAGAGCCACGTTGTGAGCTTCGATTCCCGCCGAAATGTATCAAGACGCTTAAACGCCTGGAGAAACGTCTCCTGCATGATGCTCTCCGCTTCATCCTCATCGCTAAGAATGCGCATGATGACACGAAAAAGGCGAGAACTCTCGTTTACAACGAGTTGCTCGAAAGCCTTAGGATCACCCTGCAGCAGGGCTTCGAGATCTATATCGGCTCGGTTTGAATGATCACGCGATGGCTTCACTCTGCATAGATGAGTAGTCCGGGTGATATGAACGTTACAAGTTAGCAGTTTTCAGGATCGAATCGAACATCTTCTGAAGAAGCTCACAGGCATTGTGAGGGATTAAATTATGCGAGGATGTAGCTACATGTCATGATATCTAAACCGAGATCTCATTAACCGACGCGCATCTGAGCGTTGAATGTCGTATCATGCGGGCCCGAAAACGCCCGGGAGCCTTACCTGATCACTGAACGAACGGACCGGTTATTATACCGTTCGTGATGTTTGACGGTTTTTTCCGGCGTCATTCTCAATTTGGGCACACGCGGCAACAGCGGGCACATTTTTTCAGTCATAGGGAGCAGGAATGCCAAAAGAGACTCAGCGAACCGAAAGTCGGTCCAAGGCCGCGAAGCAAAAGACGAATGGCGACACAAAACGGCGAGACCGGAACGCGAGGCCGAAGCCTGAAGCGACAGCGAATGACGGTTTTCCGGAAGATCTGATCATATCGCTCACCGTCGAAACATATCCGGCCGGCAAGTACGATCACAAAGATCTCGGACTGGAGGATGAAGAAGTCCTGGACATGTATCGAAGCATGCTGCTTCAACGACGGTTCGAAGAACGGGCTGCACAGATGTACGGCAAACAGAAAATCGCCGGTTTCCTGCATCTGTATATTGGTCAGGAAGCTGTTTCGACGGGCGCAGCAACGGCGATTGAAATCGGATCCGACTCTGTTATCACAGCGTATCGGGACCATGGACTCGGACTCGCTCTCGGAATGTCGGCGGACGAGTGCATGGCCGAGTTGTACGGTAAGACCACGGGCTGTTCCAGAGGCAAAGGGGGCTCGATGCACTTCTTCTCGAAAGAGTGCCGATTATTCGGTGGTCATGGAATTGTCGGTGCGCACGTCCCGGTCGGTGTCGGCATTGCTTTCGCACACAAGTACAAGGAAGATGGCGGCTTGTGTCTGACGTTTTTTGGAGACGGAGCCGTTGGTCAAGGTGCCGTTCACGAGGCAAGTAATCTCGCATCGCTGTATGAATTGCCGATCATATTCATCATCGAGAACAACGAGTACGCGATGGGTACCGCCGTTCACCGCGCTTTTGCCGAGACACAGTTCACCTATCATGCCGTGAGCTACGACATGCCGGCTGCGATCGTTGACGGCATGGATGTCTTCAGCGTAATCAAAGCCATCCAGGACCATGCGAAACTTGCGCGCGAAGGAAAGCCTTCTCTGCTTGAGATTCGTACGTACCGCTATCGGGGCCACTCGATGAGCGATCCGCAGAAGTACCGGACGAAAGAAGAGCTGGAAGGAAAGAAAAACGACGATCCGATTTTGCGACTGAAAGCCTACCTGCTCGAGAAAAAGATGAGCACGAACGAGGCGCTCGATGCTATTGACGACGAGGTAAAAGGCGTCGTGCTGCGATGTGTAGAATTTGCTGAGGAAAGCCCCGATCCCGACCTGGATGCGATTTACGAAAACATTTACGAAGAGCACGATTACCCATTCCTGGCGTGAACCGGCTCCGGCCTACGATTTTCGGCGCCGGTTCGCATTCGCTCAAACATTTTCATGGCAGTACTACAATACAGAGAAGCAATTCGAGCAGCAATGTCGGAGGAAATGAGACGCGATGAGTCCATCTTTCTCATGGGTGAAGAAGTAGCCGAATACAACGGAGCCTATAAAGTCAGCGAGGGCATGCTGTCCGAGTTCGGATCCAGGCGCGTCATCGACACGCCCATTTCTGAAAACGGTTTTGCCGGTCTGGGTGTCGGTGCAGCTATGAACGGGCTCCGACCGATCATAGAATTCATGACCTTCAATTTTTCATTCGTTGCCATCGATCAGATCGTCAACAACACAGCGAAAATCCGGTACATGTCGGGAGGTCAGTATAAAATTCCGATCGTATTCCGTGGACCGAACGGGGCGGCCGGCCAGCTCGGCGCCACCCACAATACATCCACCGAATCGATCTACGCTACGTTGCCCGGTATCAAGGTAGTTGCTCCTTCCAATCCAGATGACGCCAAGGGTTTATTAAAAACAGCGATCCGGGACGATAACCCTGTTCTTTTTCTCGAAAGTGAGGTGATGTACGGAATGAAGGGCGATGTGTCGGAGGAGGAAGATTACCTCATTCCCATGGGAAAGGCACGCATCGCCCGCGAAGGCGACGACGTCACCATCGTAGCGCATAGCAAGAGCTACTGGGTTGCGCTTCGCGTTGCGGATCGCCTGGCGGCGGACGGGTATTCCGCGGAAGTGATTGATCCCCGCACGATTCGTCCACTCGATATCGATACGATCGTCCGGTCCATCAGGCGAACCAACCGATGTGTGATCATCGACGAAAGCACCCCGTTCGCAAGCATATCGTCGGAGATCACGTTTCAGATTCAGGAGCGCGCCTTCGATCACCTGGATGCTCCCGTTGCCCGAATTACGGCGAAGGATACACCGGCACCGTACGCCAGGAACCTCATGGAGCACTACATGCCGGGAGAAGACGATGCGTATGAGGCATGTCGCAACGTGATGTACCTCTCATGACTCGAAGAAACCGCGCCGACGTGACTTTTTCAGAACGAACAGATTGAACAGATAGGACAGAAAGAAATGGCGATTCCGGTCGAAATGCCCAAGATGAGCGATACCATGGAAGAAGGTGTCGTGGTTGCCTGGATGGCCGAGGAAGGGCAGGAAGTCTCTGCGGGAGACGTTATTGCTCAGGTTGAGACCGACAAGGCAACGATGGATCTGGAGGTTTATGATGACGGCGTTCTGCTCAAACAGGTCATCGAAGAAGGAGACGCTGTACCCATCGGCGGTCTGATAGCGATCCTTGGAAAGAAGAATGAAGACATAAGCGATATCCTGGCACGCTATTCCGGAAGTGTCGACGGCGCAACTCCCGCACCTTCTGCGGCAGCACCCGGTGGAACGACGGATGAAGCATCGACTGATACGTCTGTTGAAGCATCGGTTGAAGCATCCGGCGAAGAAATGCGCCCGCAGCCGGTTGGAA
>CAZGOS010000163.1:4492-7138 GCA_964527795.1 uncultured Rhodothermales bacterium
GTTGAAGCATCGGTTGAAGCATCCGGCGAAGAAATGCGCCCGCAGCCGGTTGGAAACGTTTCCGTTCCGGGCGGCCGCATGAAATCTTCTCCGCTTGCGAGGAAACTGGCTCGTGATCACGGGATTGATCTTGCCGGAATTTCAGGGAGCGGTCCCGAGGGGCGCATCATTAAACGTGATATCGAGGCTCGCATCGGCGCGCCGCAAATTGAAATACATCACCCGGCGCCCGTGACGGCTCCTGAACCAGCTCCGGTTCAGGCAGCTGCCCGCATAAGAGTTCCATCGGAAGATGGTGGTTACGAAAGCATCCGCATTTCCCAAATGCGCAAGGCGATTTCTCACCGGTTGGCGGAGAGTAAATTCACGTCTCCACATTTCTACCTCACGGCCGATCTGGCAATGGAGAAAGCGGTTTCGGCGAGAATAGAAATCAACGAGGTCGGAGCGACACAGGAACTGACCAGGGTGTCTTTCAACGACTTGATCACAAAAGCATGCGCGCTCGCGCTTCGTGAGCATCGCTGGGCCAATGCTTCGTATCTGGAGGACGAAGGAGAGGTGCGTCTCCACGACGACATTCACGTAGCCATAGCCGTGGCTGTAGATGAAGGATTGATTACGCCGGTTATTCGCCATGCTGATCGTAAAGGGTTGGCAGAAATCGCTGCGGAAACGCGCTCACTCGCCGAACGGGCGCGGGCCAGGGATCTTCAGCCTGAAGAGTATAGCGGCTCGACGTTTACTACGAGTAATCTCGGCATGTTTGGAATCGAGCAGTTTACGGCCATCATCAATCCCCCCAACGCATGCATACTGGCCATCGGGGCGATTCGAGATGTGCCGGTTGTGTCGGGCGGTGAGGTGATTCCCGGTAAACGGATGAAAGTGACGCTTTCCTGCGACCACAGGATTGTCGATGGTCTGAGCGGTGCGGAATTTCTCGCTACCGTAAGAAGCTATATCGAAGATCCGCTTGCTATGTTGTTGTAGCACCTGGTTGTTGTAACACCCGGCTTCGAATTATGAATCTCGACGGCGCCATCGGGGCAGGAGACGGCGTTTTCCGCCTTGCCCACGTTTCTGACATACATTTTGGGCGAATCGCACATCCGGCTATCGTTGAAACACTCGTCAATGAAGTAAACGAGGCTGATGTCGACCTGGTTGTCGCCAGCGGAGATCTTACGCAACGGGCCTTTCCTCACCAGTATCGGGCGGCAGCCGGGATGCTTGCCTCGTTTGGTGCTCCCTGGATGGCGATCCCGGGGAATCACGATGTATTTCCGTGGTGGAGAACCTACTCGCGACTATTCGATCCCCTTCGTCGCTTCCGGGAATGGATCACGAAAGAGCGTGCTCCTCAATTTACGAAGGAGGGTCTGGCCGTTCTGGGCATCAATTCGGCGACCGGCCGCGCGATTAAAAACGGGAAGATAGAAGAATCGGAGCGCGAGGCCATGCGATCCTATTTCAGCGATGTTCCCGGAGATGCGTTTCGCATTTTGACGGTGCATCATCATCTCCGGGGACTTGAAGCGCTGGGTGACCACGATGTGGCTCGCGGTGCGCAGGCGACACTTGCATGTGCCGCAGAGCTGGACGTAGATCTGATCCTGTGTGGCCATCTGCATGTCTCGCACGTGCAACAGGTGGAGGTCCTGTCCGGTGGGAACCCTGTCGTAATCGCAACAGCAGGTACCGCTACGAGTGATCGAGCAAGAAAGCCACACAAAAAGAGAAATATCTACAATCAGATTTTCATCACCGATACGAATTTCGAGGTGGTTGAGCGCCAGTTCGATCCGGAACGCGTGCTTTTCGAAGAAGTGCGAAGAAACACGTTTCGACGGGTTGTTCGCGCACGAATCTGATTAGCACGAATCTGATCTGTCGACCCGGCATTTCGATTGATCTCGTCATTTCAGGACGATCATCGTTCCCGTTCCTGTTAAAAGAGCTCCGCGTGTTCGGGCATCGATCCGGTAGAGATAGACGCCGGAAGCAAGACGGGAGGCGTCGAAGGCTATGGTTTTTCCCTTTCCTGGCGGCATATTCCCATACTCCCTGGTGAAAACCACGCGTCCAAGCATGTCCACTACGGTAAGCCTGATGTCGGCGGCATCCGGCAAATCGTAGAGTAACGTGGTCGCAGGATTGAACGGATTCGGATAGTTTCCGTGAATCACATATTCCCTCGGAATTTCGGCCGGCTCTTCCGGGTTCTCCGAATTTGTGATCGGCGCGGTTGCAAGGATCGACCCGTCACTCAGAAGAACGGAAAGCTTCAAGTCCCTGTCAGGCCCTGCGGACTGCGGTGGATTCAGATAGCCCGAGAAAAGAAGGATCGGTGTGCGACCACCAAGAGGAGAGAAGTCGAATTCAAACCGATCCGGTATATCCACGCTTTCTTGCTGGACGACTTGAATGACGGTGTACTCGGGCGTGACAACGACCGGTGGGAATATCGAACCGACGGCGGCCCCGGAAAACAGGAACATTCCGCTCTCGTTCAGTTCGACATGGGCAACTGGGAAATCGGCACTCGCGTTGATGAATCCGAGACCGAGGTCTGTCATGGGAACGGATCCAAGAGAAGGCGCGATGGTGCTGACGATCGTTCCGTCACCCGCGGGAGTCGAAACG
>CAZGOS010000164.1:0-7124 GCA_964527795.1 uncultured Rhodothermales bacterium
ATTTCCGCCAGGTCCGTCTGAGCTTCTGCCGTCAGCCAGTGGCCGTCCGTGAAGACGGTCCGGAATATTTCAATGGCTTCCGTGATCAGCGAAGATGCCTCGGTGGCATCACCTCTTGCCCGTCGCACCAATCCCAGAATCTGGAGGTCGCGTCCTACTCTGGGGTGAACGCGGCCCAATTGGTTGACGTGCAGATCCAGGGCTCGCCGAAGGAGCGACTCAGCTTCTATCAAGTTGCCGCTATAATAGAGAACCTGGCCGAGCATGTTCATCCCGTTGGCCACAAGCGGGCTTTCTTCTCCGTAGAGAATTGTCCTCAGATCGAGTGATTCCCGCACATATTGCCGGGCCTCGTCGTAGGATTCCAGATCGAACAGGAGCGAGCCCAGATTATAAAGCGTCGTCGCGACAAAGGGATGATCGTTGCCAAGAAGCCTGCGCTGCATGGCGAGTCCCTGTCTGTAGTACTGCTCGGCGGTTTCGTAATCGCCTTTGTCGTGCAATACGACCGCGAGATTGACCATGGTCTCGGAAATATCGCGGCTTTCAGGGCCTTCCAGCTCCATGCGCATGGCAAGGGCCGCCCGCCACAGGCGTTCAGCTTCCTCGGAGTTGCCGGTCAACCCATAGTAAACGACACCCAGCTCGTTCATGCTTTGAGCAATTGCGGCATCCGGCGCAACAAGAAGTCGCTGCCGCATTTCCAGCGACTCAATATGAAGCTGTCCCGACAGATCAGCTTCTCCAACCTCCTCGTACCAGAGCGCCATATCGAACAGGCTCTGTGCGAGTTCACCGGCGTCTTCGTCGCCGTACAGTTCGCGTCGCATGGCAAGAGCCCGCTCAAGCAGTGGTTTAGCTTCGTCGAAGAGGCCGAGTTGCAGATAAACCGATCCGATTGCGTGGAGCATCTCGGCCTGCACATCCGGTTGATCCTCCAACTCGCGCTCGATGCGCTCCGTACCTCGTTCCAGAAGCTCCCGAGCCGTGATTTCGCGGCCGCGCGCAATCTCGGGATCCGAGACCTCAAACATTCCGATCATCAAATCGGTAACCTGGTCTTTCTTCTCGAGCGCAATCTGAATTTCTTGGTTCTGTCGTGCCGTGGTGATGGCAAAACGGAGCGCCAATACGGAAACGGCAACCAGCAAAAGGGCAACAGCCGTCGTGGCCACCACACCGATTCGGTGCCGCTGGATGAATTTGCCCGAGCGATAGAGCCACGTATCGCTCTGCGCATGAACAGGCAGTCCTGACAAATACCTGTTTATGTCCTCCAGGAACTGGTCTGCCGACTGGTAACGCCTATCGACTTCCTTCCGGAGCGCCATGAGCACGATTCGGTCCAGATCGCCGGATAACTGTTTGCGAAGCCGGTCGATAGGCGTACCACGCATTTCACTTATATGCACGTCCGTATCACCGACGGTCGAAGCGTGAGAAATGGCCGTACTCGGACGATCCGGTTCCGATTCGTTGATGATTCGTTCGATCTCGGCCCTGCGCTCGTTGGAAAAATCGTACGGCCGGCTACCCGTCAACAATTCGTACAGTAGTATGCCAAGTTGATAGACGTCGCTCACCGTCGTGATGACGTCGCCGCGCGCCTGCTCGGGTGATGCGTATTCCGGCGTCATCACGCGGACTTCGGTGCGTGTAACCGGTACGGTGAAATCCCTCTCCTCGGGTCGAAGAAACTTGGCGATTCCAAAGTCCAGGAGTTTCACGTCACCCTCGTCCGTCACGAGAATGTTGCTGGGCTTCAGATCTCGATGAACGATCAGATTCTGGTGGGCATAGTGAACGGCGGAACAGACTTTCCTGAATAGCCCGAGTCGCGCCCGAACGGAAAGGCGGTGCTCGTCGGCATATTCCGTAATGGTCTTGCCGTCGACATAGTCCATGACGAAATACGACAGGCCGTCTTCCGTAGCCCCGCCGTCCAGCAGTCGGGCAATGTTCGGATGGATCAGACTCGCAAGAATGCGACGTTCGGTGCGGAAGCGCTGGAGAATTTCTTCCGTATCCATGCCGCGCCGGATGATTTTGACGGCGACAAACATCTCGAACGTATCGTCCGCACGCGAACCCAGATAAACCTGGCCCATTCCGCCACTACCCAACCTTCGAATCAGCCGATACGGCCCCACCGCGCGATTGAGGTTCGGATCATCTCCCTCTTTTTCCTCGTTATCGGCCGCCATTTCCACAAGCGCGTTCTCAAACTGTTTATGCTCGGGATCCTCAAGGAAATCGTCGACCTTTTCCCCTGCACGAAGCATCGACATTACCTGCGCATGCAACTCCTCGTCCCCACCGCTAAGTCGTTTTACGACGGCTGCGCGTTCATCGGGATCAGCTTCGAGTGCTTCGTCCAGAATCGACTCAATTTCGCTCCATCGTTGAGGGCTGATGTCTTTCATGAGTCGCGGCTATCAACCGTTTGACAGGCAAGGAAGAGGTCGGCGCTACGAGAGTCGGAATCAGGTCTCGCTTCCGCCCAGCGCAAGATACAGAAAGGACTTCGCCTTGTACCAATCACGGTCTACCGTGCGCGAGGACATACCGAGAACTTCAGCCGTTTCCTCGATTGATAATCCACCGAAAAACCGGTACTCTACTATCTGCGCGAGCCGGGGCTTGAGTTCCTGCAACTGTTTGAGAGCGTCCTCCAGGTCCAGGATGTCGACCGGCTCGTCGGTATCCTTGATGATCGAGGCATGCAGATCGGTCCGGTGCGCCTTACCTCCACGCTTTTCAGCTCCCGACCGCCGCGCATAATCGACCAGGATTTGACGCATGGCGCGGGCTGTTACCGCAAAAAAATGGGCGCGGTCCTTCCAGTCGCTATCCTCGCGGTCGAACATCTTCAGGTATGCTTCGTGCACGAGACCGGTCGTATTCAGCGTTTCTCCCGGTCTCCGGAAGCGAAGCTGACGGTGCGCCATTTCCCGCAGATCGTTATAAACGATCTCATAGAGGCGTTCACTCGCGCTATCATCACCCTGGCGATGTTCGGCTAGAAGCTTTGTGACGAGTCCTTCGTCCGTCATGGCATATTCGACCGGTGCGTATGGAAAAAACGCGATTGTGGAGCTACAAGAGTAAGGAAAGGGCAGCTAAATGGAAACGTCAATGTTTGACCTCGCAAATCCACTTTTCCTGCGCACGCTCTGTCGATTTCCTCGCAATAACGGATAACAAATCGAACCGCAAGCTTGTGCACTACCCTTAATGTATTGAATAATAGTTATTTAAGGGTACCAGAAAAAGAAAACACTTTTGTTGATAATTAGACTTGCAAAACGGTCTTAGACTACCGTAATTACTGGTTGCCCATCTTCCAGGGACTGAATCCATGCAGATATGTATCTGAGCAGATTAGAGCTCCACGGCTTCAAGAGCTTTGCCGATCGAACGGTGGTTGATTTTTCACCCGGAGTCACGGTCGTTGTAGGTCCCAACGGCTGCGGCAAGTCGAATATTGTCGATGCCGTGCGATGGGTTATTGGAGAGCAGAGAGCCCGTGTTCTTCGCTCGGAGAAGATGGACAATGTGATTTTCAACGGTACGACCGATCGGAGATCACTGGGCATGTCGGAAGTGATGCTTACGATTGAAAATACGCGTGGCATTCTCCCGACCGAATACGGGGAGGTTACGATT
Source organism: uncultured Rhodothermales bacterium (assembly GCA_964527795.1). GTDB lineage: Bacteria > Bacteroidota > Rhodothermia > Rhodothermales > UBA10348 > SMXL01. The sequence continues at coordinate 3,667 of CAZGOS010000164.1, forward strand.
GGTCGACGCCTGTTCAGATCGGGAGAATCCGAGTACCTGCTCAATGGAGTGCAGTGCCGACTGAAGGACATCACCGACCTGTTCATGGATACGGGCATGGGCGCCGGGGCGTACTCGGTCATCGAGCTCAAAATGATTGAGGATATCCTCTCCGAGAATGCGCAGGACCGGCGACATATGTTTGAGGAGGCATCCGGAATCACGAAATACAAGATCCGCCGCAACCAGACCCTCAATAAACTTGGCAGCACTCAGACGGACCTTGATCGCGTGCGAGACCTTGTCGAAGAACTCGATTCCAGGGTTTCCAGTCTCCAGCGGCAGGCCTACAAAGCTTCCCGCTTCAAATCTCTCGACGAAAGACTGAATCATCTGATCCTGTCGCTGGCCGCTTTTGACTTCGAAAAGATGGCTGCGGAAGACTCGGAGTTGGAATACAGCCTGAAATCTCTGGGGGATCAGATATCCGGATTGTCGGCGACCCTGGCTACAGAAGAAGCTGATCACGAGGCGTCTCGAAAGGAACACATTGAAAAGGAGCAAATCCTCGTAGCCGCGCAGACCGATCTAAGTAATCACGTCGAGATGCTGCGATCCGCCGAAACGGACCTGCGGCTAAATAATGAGCGGCAGGACGGCATCATGCGAGACCTGGCTCGGGCGGACGAGGAGGAAAAACGTGCAGCCGTCCGGAGGGAAACGCTACAGGGTATCTTCGAACACACGACCATCGAGCTGAAGACGGCTCGGCCGGAAGTTGAGGGAACGCGTATTCGCCTGGACACTGCGCGTTCTCGGCGGGATACAGTCGAAAAAGCTCTTCAAAAGCTGCGAGAACTGCGACACGAGCTTTCCGAGAAAGAGCGTGTTGAGCTCAATGAACTTTCCGAACGCCGGCGCCGGATCGAACGTCTTTCCAGCCGGATTGAAGTATTGGATCTGGACATCGATGAGAATCAGTCGCAGCGGTCTGATATCGTTGAGCGATTGTCGGCGCTCGATTCCCAGGTCGAACAGACAGCCACCGATCTCGATGAAGCACGAAGCACGAGGGACTCGGTGAAAGTTGAGCTCGACAAGGCCCGCGCCGAACAAACACGGCATTCGGCCTCAATGGAAGAGGCCGAATCGGAACTTCATCGCTGCGAACGGCAACTGGACGCCCTGGATGCTGAAATCGGTCTTTTGGAAAGTCTTCTATCCACGTACGAGGATTTTTCAGAATCGGTTCGATTTCTGACTGACACCCCGGACTGGATCGATGGACAGCCGCAGACGGTCGCGGACATCCTGGCGTGCGACGATGAGTATCGGGTGGCTCTTGACCAGGCGCTCGGACCGTTTGCCTCTTGTCTCGTTGTGAAAACGGAATCATCCGTCGCCCGCGCCATCGCTCGGCTTCGCGAAGAGAATAAAGGCAGGGCTACGTTTCTGATCCTGGATCGACTTAACCCGTCTCGCGATGTCAATCCCGGACACTTCGCAAAAAATGCGATTCCGATGGTCTCCGTTGTGCGGACGTCATCCGATGAATTCGATCCTCTGATGTATGCTCTTCTTCACTCCTGTTTCCTGGTGCACGACCTGGCGCACGTTCAGAACGACTCCCCTCCTGCCGGACGGTACTTTACCGAGACGGGAGAGTGGTATGATGCCGTCGGTCTGCGTCACGGTGGGAGCTCTGTGGAGGGCACAACAGCGGTGGCAGGCCGATTGGGTCGTCGCGAGCAACTCGAAAGAGCTGCGATTGTCAGGCAGGCTGTGTCGGCGCGCCACGAGGAGTTGGCGAAAGACGTTGAAAGCGCTCGACAGATCGTCGACTCCCTCCCGATTGAGTCGCTTGAAGCACGGTTGCAGCAACGCAGGGAGGCCGTAACCGAGGCTGAAAAGCTGCAGTCTCGTATCGCGTATGAACGCGAAATACTTAGACGCAGGCGGGACGAAATCGAGACGCGGCAGACAAATCTCGATGACTCCAAGAAAACAGCCGGCGAGGCTACGACCGATTTATCGCACGGTCTTGACGAGCTCCAGAAAGAGGCCGATGATCTTGGAAATCGCGTAAAGAGAGCTGAGGTCGATCTGGGGGTCGCGGAAGCTGAGAGTCGCGACACGTTTTTGGAATTCAACGAAGCCAATATCATCGCGGTCCAGGCGCATCATCGTGCGGACAGCCTCGAGAGGGAAATACAGAGAACGCTGCAGGATCAGCAGACACTCGCCGAAGAGTCGAACGCCCGTGCAAAAAGAGTCGCCGTTTTGAAAACCCGGGCTGAAGAAATGCGTCGGGCGGCAGAGTCGCTTGCCGAGGAGATTCAGCAGATGAGACGGCAGCGGGGCAAACTGGATAGGGCGGTCAGTGAGGCCAAAGATGCGCTCATGACGGTAAAAGTCGCCATATCCGATCTCGAAGCACGACTGCGTGAACTCAGGAGAGACCGTGAGGCGGCAATCGCAGACGAGTCTCGCCAGTCCATTCGGCGAGCAGAGATCAAAATTCGACTCGAAGATCTCGTTCAAACCATTTTCGAGGATTACGAAATCGATCTTCCGGTGTTCGACATGGAAATCGATCCCGACTTTTCAGCGAACGAGGCTCGATCTGAAATTGCAGCGCTACGAACGAAGATTCGTAATCTCGGGCCGATCAATGCACTCGCACTGGATTCGTTTGAAGACGAAAAAGATCGACTCGAATTCCTGAGAAAGCAGCTTGCCGATCTCGAACATGCAGAGGGCACGCTTCTCGAAACGATCAACGTGATCAATCAAACGGCATCCGAGCGGTTCGATCGAACGTTTAACGCCATCCGGACCAACTTCCAGCGACTGTTCTCGGAACTCTTCGGAGAGGGCGCCTCGTCCGAGATCGTTTTGGAATCGCCGGACGATCCTCTTGAGTCTGCGATTGAAATCCTGGCGAAACCGTCCGGGAAAAAGCCAAGTGTGCTCGCACAGTTATCCGGCGGGGAGAAGACGCTTACCGCGATCGCGCTTTTGTTTGCCATCTATCTGGTCAAACCGAGCCCATTCTGTATTCTGGATGAAGTGGACGCGCCGTTGGATGATGCAAACATCGATCGATTCATGCACCTGATACGCACCTTCTCGGATTCAACGCAGTTCGTTCTGGTAACGCACAATAAACGAACGATGGAAGCTGCAGATCGCCTGTATGGAATTACCATGCAGGAGCACGGGGTATCCAAACTCGTGGGCGTGAAATTCGAACGGGAAATGCCACTGGTAGCCTGATCTTCAAAAGACGTGCCCGTGCGAACGGGCCATCCAACCTACTCGTAGTCGTGCTCGAAGTATTCGATTCCCCGGGACGGACCTGAAGATCCCTTCTCCTGTATTTTATCCGTCAGCCGATCGGCGAATACAGCAGCCGCATCGTAACCATAGTGCTTGAGCAAGTGGTTCATCGCGATGACTTCGCAGAGCACGGTCACGTT
>CAZGOS010000165.1:0-7100 GCA_964527795.1 uncultured Rhodothermales bacterium
GAGGAGCCGTTTCTTTTGGCCTGCGTTACAGGTGCCCGGAAACACACCTAGCTAGAACCGCCTGATGAGCGGACTTTCACCCATCAACAGCTCCGGAATCCCAAAACAATTGCTCGTTGGAGTATTTGCACTCGCTATGCTCCTTGTGGCGTGTGAGCGGCTTTTTGCGGATTTCACGCCTCCCGGAGTCGAAATCCTGGAGCCCGACGTATCCATGATTCAGGTTGTACCGCTTGTAACCGTTCGAGTGAAGTCTGCGTCGAGAGGGAAGCTCTCCCGCGTCGACGTCGGCCGGGTCCCCATGGCATTCGACCGTTCGAACGATACCTGGGTGGCCGAGGTCACGCTGCAAACCGGACCGAATCGACTCGTGTTCCGATCTTTTGGCGAGGTTGATCCGCCGGGTTCCGACACGATAACTGTTTTCCACATGCCTTTCGAAGTTGTACGAGGAGGGCCCGAACTCGGCAAAGGCATAGGAGCACACACGGCCACGGCACTATCCGGAGGTGCGTTGCTCATTACCGGAGGCTCGTCCTCCGTGGGCGGTCAGGCGACAGACGAAGCCCTCTTCCTGCCGTCAGTCTCTGCAACCCGATTCGAACGTTTCGATTCTCCGATGCTGACGGCCCGCATGGGCCACACCGCAACGCTCGTTGATGACGCACGTGTGGTTATTCTTGGGGGAGGCACGACCGGTGAGATCGACTCCGTGAATCAATTGGTCGAATCGGCTGAGCTGTTCGACTCGCAGAACTCCGTATTTCTTCCACTGCACGTCGAGGGTGATCCGATTCGCCGCATGTACCATACGGCGTCGTACCGTAGTACGCCCGAGGGTCCCGTTGTGGATGTGATTGGGGGCACCGGGGACGTTCTGTATTCACCGCAGTCTCAACTGGGTGTGCGCCGGGATACACGATCCTTTCTGCTCAGAAACGATACACTGTTTGCGCTCAGCACGGCCATCGGACCAACGATCGAAGCGGTAACCGGCCACACGCAAACGGAGTTGATATTTCTGAGATCCGGCCAGGCCAATACGTTTTTTGTGACGGGTTTTGGCGGCCAACCGCCCGAGGGAGCGGTGAGTCTGCTCGTTGACTACCGCTCGCCGTTTGGAATCGCGGTGGATCCGGTGACGACTCCTCAGATTCCGAGAAATCGGCATACGGGTATGCGCATGAGCTTCGGAATCGTCGGCTTATTCGGTGGAATCGAAATAGGGAGTGGCAATATCCTGTCGACAGCCGAAATCTACGTACACGAAAGCCGGAGCTTTTATCTTCTTCCCCAGGGAGATAACAGGACGTTTACACCCAGATTTGGTCAATCTGCAACATTTGTCCCCCCAAATCGAATACTGATAATAGGCGGTTTCGACGACAGGGGAACAGCCACGATTGATGTGGAATTCTTCAGGTATACGCTTTGATCGTAAAACACTGAAAATCAGATGCCGGATATTCAGCAAATACTGCGGTGGATGGTTACGGCGATCGTTCTGACGATTGCGATTATTCTGCTCGGCTTCATTCTTAACATCGCCGGGTTTCTGCTGAAATATGCGGTGAAGGTGCTCATTGTTTTGCTCCTCGTAGCGATTATTGTCAGAATTCTTGGAGCTATCAGAGCGCGGCGCTGAAAAGAAGACCCATCAGACTCTTCTTCGCGGCCTTTCAGGGCCCCTGTGTTTCCCGTTTCCAGGCACTTGCGAACGAGAACCGATTGATTCGTTTTTGGTATCTTCGACCCCTTCGTGCGCCGTGCACGCACGTTGCGTAAACACCGTCATCCCGGTCCGAATTGAACACGCATGAAGGACGTAAAACTCAGTATCCAATCTGAAACGGATCTGCTCAAACAGGTACTCGTGCACACGCCGGGCCTCGAGATGAATCTTGTCTCGCCTGAAAACAGGGAAGACCTCCTGTTCGAGGATATCCTCTTTCTGAGTCTGGCGCGAAAGGAGCACGATCTCATGTGCGCCGTCTTTGATAAAGTGGTTGCACCGGACGGAGACATCATCCAGGTCACGGATCTTCTTCGCACGGCATTTGATCAGGAAGAAGCTCGTCATGAGTTTATCGAAGGTCTTTGCCGTCTCATGGCGCAGCACAATCTGCAGGCATTTGAGTCGGAACTTCAGAATCTTTCGCCGGAGGAACTCTGGGTATTCGCACTTACGGGTGCCTCTCCCTTTCCGATCCATGCCTTGCCCCTTCCCAATCTAATGTTCATGCGGGATGTCGCTTCCGTCGTCTGTGACCGGATCATTCTGGCGCATCCTGCAACATCCGCTCGTGCGCGTGAAAGCATCATCATGCACGTCGTCCTGCACTTCCATCCCGTATTTCGCGACCTCACGGATCAAATTATCGACCTGCCTCCAGGAGTAACATTTGAGGGAGGTGACCTGCTCGTCGCCTCGGACAGACTCGTCGTAATCGGTCATTCAGAAAGAACCTCCTTCGGTGGTGTCATGTCCGTCGCCAAACATCTTTTGGAGCAGACGGGTATCGAAGACGTACTGATGGTAAATCTGCCCAAGGAGCGTGCCTGCATGCACCTGGACACGGTATTCACGTTCGCGTCGGAATCCGAGTGTGTCGTATTTCCTCCCATCATAGAGCTCAAGGGATTGAATAACGTGATAAGCTTGAGCAAGGGATCGCATGGTCATTCGTTTGCGACAGTAATACACGAGGATCTGCTGTCGGCTCTGGATTCATTGCTCGAGCGAAAGATTACGTTCATCCCCTGCGGAGGCGACGAAGCACTCAGCCAGCGGAGGGAGCAGTGGACGGACGGAGCCAATTTTTTCGCACTCGCACCGGGCGTCGTAGCCGGTTACGATCGAAATATTCGCACGTTCGAAGAAATGAAGAAACGGGGCTATCGCGTCGTGACAGCGGAAGGATTTCTTTCCTATCACGCACAGAGTGCCTTTGAACCGGATGAAAAACTGGCGATCAAACTGAACGGACACGAGCTCTCCCGAGGCCGAGGGGGCCCGCGATGCATGACCATGCCGCTTTCGCGCAAGACGTCGAAGTAGAATCTTCTGACTGAATCCGAAGAACGCGCGCAGAAACCGCACCCGGCAATCACCCTCAGAAATCACTCGCAGAAATCGCATCCAGAATAGTATGGCACTCGATCAGCTCATCACACCGCATCGAAAATGGATGAAGGCGGCGCTTCTCGAAGCCCGGAGGGCCTTCGAAGAAAATGAAGTGCCGGTCGGCGCCGTCGTTGTGGCAAACGATCAGATCATCGGTCGTGGACGGAACATGATCGAACGCCTGATGGATCCAACGGCCCATGCAGAACTCCTGGCCATCACCGCTGCGTGTGATACGTTAAAGTCAAAGTGGTTGAAAGGGGCCACGCTCTATGTGACTCTGGAGCCCTGCGTCATGTGTGCAGGAGCCATTGTCTGGGCGCGTCTGGACCGGCTCGTATTTGGCGCCTTCGATGATAAAACAGGAGCAGCCGGGACACTCTATGACGTTCCTCGTGACGGCAGGCTGAACCACGTCGTCGAGACTATTTCGGGTGTAGAGGTGGATGCCGCGGTTGAATTGCTGCAGGCGTTCTTCCGGGAACGCCGGCAAAAATCGCAACCCTGACATGAGTCTGGTAGATGTCATCGTCATCGGATTGCACACCGTGTCATGACCCGGGTGTGCTCTCTGCCCGATCAGATTGCAGCAATGATCTGCCTCGCCATCGTATTATTTTTATCCAGTTCAAACGCACGCTCGGCATATTCCCGTGCCGAGTCAAAGTCATCTAACCGAAAATGAGCCAGACCCAGCTTGGCCAATACGTCGGGGGCCAGAGCATCGGCTTCGAGAGATCTCTCAAGAAAACGTACCGCAAGCTGCAGATTCTCTGTATTCAGATAATACGTACCCAGATTGGAAAGGGCATCCGGATGATTCGGATTGGCGGCAACACCGGCTTCGAACGATTCCAGGGCGCGTGCCTGATCCCCTTCACTGATATAAAGAAAACCGAGATTGCTCCACGCTCCAGGTTTGAGCGGATTCAAGTTTATGGAGGCAAGCAACGCGTCCCTGGCCTCCTCCCTTCTTTCTTCCCTCAGCAACGCCGTACCCAGATTGTACAGGGCTATGTCATTCCATGGTTCTGAGATTCGGGCTTCTTTGTACGCCGCAATGGCCTCGGTTCGTCGATCTCGGGTTTCCAGAAAACGCCCGTAGTTTATGCGAATGTCTGCGTTGTCCGGCTGTGAGGCGAGGGCGCGCCGGTACAGGCGCTCGATAACGGCCGGGCTACGAGCGGTGGCCTCGTACGCCTGGGCCAGCGAATTCAAGCGTTCCGGCTTATCGGGATCAAGGGTAACCGCCTTCTCAAGTGATGGCACAGCGCGTTCATATTCACCGAGCAGAGAGTACGCAAATCCGTGCAGGTACACGGCTTCACTGGGCTCGGCGCCTGTTAAAAAGACTTGATCAAGCAGGTCGATACCGTGTCTCAGCGCCTCTGTATCGCCCTGCTGCCTGCCATACACGACGTAAGCCATACCTTCGTACGGAAGCCCCTCTTCATACCGATCCCGTTCGAAATACGGCGCCAGCTCCACTCGTGAATGAGCGGCCACTGGTCTACTGGATTCCTCCGGTTCCACAACCCGAATCCAGTGATCCGTGAACGCGGAATGAGGCGCTTCGATGAGGTCTTTTCTGGGCATGTGACACGTTATGCAATTGGCCCCAGCCTGATGATCTGAAAGCAGTTCCGCTGTAGGCATTCGCCCACCGAGAGACCTTGATTCGTGGCAGGAAAGACACGTTGCATTAAAATACGCATCACCCTGCTGCCTGAATCCTTCGTGCGGATCGTGGCACGTTGTGCACTCCATGGGCTTGCCTGTGGCGGCGGTTGCCAGAAAGCAGGCACTTCGTTTCATTCGATCGGCGTGCGATATGACACCGATTTCATCGTTGGAGTCGGACTCCTGATTCACGAATAGAGCTACATAATCGGACAGATCCTGCGACGGTCGAAAGTCGTACGCTGTCCGTCCTTCGCGCAAGAGTGAAACGGTCGTATTCAGATGGCATTGTCGGCAGACGTCCAGCCGACGATCCAGCGACAGGTGCACCGGGTTCACGATTGTATCGTCCACATCAGAACGCGCTTCTGGAATGGCCAGGCGCTCCTCCACGTGCAGGGCTCCCGGACCATGACAACGCTCGCACCCTATTCCGTACGGCATCTCGGAATATTTGCCGTTCGTATGGGGTACCGGTTCCGGGTAACTGTTGTGACATACAATGCATCGATCCGCAATCCTTCTTGCAAACCGCTGGTTTCCATTCTGATATCCAGGGCTCAGGTCCCACTTTTGAGCCTGGGTATACCAGGTCACCGGCATCTCGTAAAACCACCCGTTTTCTTCGGCCAGGTAGCTCCGAGCAACCGTTCCGGAACCCACCACATACTCCATTTCCCGGACGAGCCGATGTGTTTTAATTCCTCGGGCGTCCAGGAGGTATTCTTCCATATAGTAGCTGCCGTCCGCCTCATACGTTCGATACAGGAACCCGGTCTGTATATCCTGAACCACCTCCGAGCCAAACGATTCCACCGCAGTTTCGGCATTGAGGGGATAGAATGATCTTGCCATTCCGTGCTGTTTGAAGCCGGAGTACTCGTCTTCATGACACGAAAAACAGGCTGTATCTCCAACGAACGAAACGTCCGGCTCAAGATTTCGAAACCGTTCGTCCGGAGCCTGAGTTACGTGCCCGGCCTCGAACGCTGCCGGCGTGCTTGGCTCGCTGCCACAGCCCAAGTGGACCGCAAGCAGCATCATTGAGGCCAGGGATATTCCGAGTTTGGGATTCAATGCTCACACGGGCAGGGCTCAATCAGGCGTGCATCGATTTCCGGCAATAAAAAAGGGCGGAGCGATTTGCTCCACCCTTTTTCCTTTTAAAACCGCTGTTGAAATCGTTCAGTTTACAGCGTAAACGCCGCTGTGAAGTACTGAACGTTATCAAAGAAGTCTGTTTGTACGATCGAGTAATCGATCTTCACGTTGCTTGTGCTGCCGAAATCGAGGTTGAGTCCAACTCCGTAGCTCATACCCGTGTACATCGTCCTATCCATATCCTCGGCTGCCTGATATCCCGCGCGGAGATAAAGCAGATCCTGGAATCCGTACTCGAGCGCAAACGCATACTGATCATCGTCGAACGAATTCGACCGGAAATTACTCAGAAGCGTCACGACGCTCGCAGCACCGACGTTCTTTGAATAGGCTACACCGAAGTTGAGAAGCGTCGGTAGCTGAACTCCTTCAGACTCAAGGTTAACAACATTGGTCTTGGCCGTTGGCTCCTGTCCGGGTACGCGCACGCGCCTACCAAGACCGTTGCCCCGGAATTGAAGTTCATTACCCACGTTCTTCAGGCTTACGCCCAAACGAAGTCCTGATTCACCGACGATGTAGGTCATACCCGCGTCGAACGCGACGGTCGATGCTGAAATGTCATCGATAGCCTCGCTGACGATTTTGAGTGTAGCACCGGCCGCGATACGGTCCGTAAGTTGCCGTGCATAACTCAAACCCGCCGTGATATAGTTCACACCGAACGTGAAATCGGACTTCTCGGGCGCATCTTCCGTTTGAACCGGGATTTCTCCGAAATCCCAGGACGCGATCGTAAGGGCCAGACTACCGCTGGATCCTACCGCCTGCGCGAGTGCCAGGTAGTTGACACCGATGTCGGCGACGTACTCGAGTCGACTGAACATCGCTGATGTACCTGTATTCAGCGCTAATCCGGCTGGATTTGAATACAAGGCTTCCAGGCCGCCCATTCCGGACATACCACTCGCCATTGCACCGGCGAGGGCAGTGGTCCGCGCGGTCAGCGGAACTAGAAGCTCTGTAGCACCTGCCGTACCGGCACGGGATCCGGACTCACCTACGGAGCCTCCGAACCCGTTGTCCTGCGCAATGGCAGGGACCGCGGTTAGACTTATGAGGCAAAACATCAGAAGGCCAAAGCCCAGATATCTCGCTGTTTCAATTTTACCGTACATATGTAAAATCCTCCTTT
>CAZGOS010000166.1:0-4472 GCA_964527795.1 uncultured Rhodothermales bacterium
GATCGACGTCGCGACTGTTTTCGCCGACCAGCATGCCACCATAAACGGGCTCCGTAGGCCCTACGAACAGCTCTCCGCGCTCCTGAAGATTGATGACCGCATAACCCGTGACCTTTCCCTGGCGATCTGCGACGAGAGCGCCGGTTGCGCGATGGGCGATTTCTCCCGCCCAGGGCCTGTAGCTGTCAAACAGGTGGGTAAGGATTCCCGTACCCTTGGTATCGGTCATAAACTCAGTTCGATATCCGATAAGTCCTCTGCTGGGGATCTCGAATTCAAGCCTGACGCGGCCGGAGCCGTGATCGACCATCTTCGTCATAATGCCCTTCCGGGTGCCGAGCTTTTGCACGACCGTTCCCATGTACTCTTTAGCCACATCGATGAGCGCGAGCTCGTACGGTTCGTGGCGCTTGCCGCCCTGTTCCTTGATGAGCACACGCGGCATGCCAACCGCAAACTCATACCCCTCCCGGCGCATCTGTTCGATCAGGATCGCCATCTGGAGCTCGCCGCGTCCAAAGACGAGGAAGCTCTCCGGCGTGTCTGTTTCCTCCACGCGGATAGCCATATTGGACTGGGCTTCCTTACGCAAACGATCTCTGAGATTTCTCGACGTGACGAACTGACCGTCGCGTCCGCTGAAGGGAGAGTCGTTGATCCGGAACTCCATCGACATCGTCGGCTCGTCGACATGCAGAGGTTCGAGAGGATCCGGATTCTCGACATCGGCGATGCTCTCTCCGAGTCCGATGCCGGCCAGACCAGCCACGGCTACGATATTGCCTGGACCGGCTTCATCCACTTCGTGCCGATCCAAGCCTTCATAGTCGAATAGCGCCGAAATAGATGCCGGTGTCGTAGAGCCGTCGCGGTGACAAAGCTGAACTCGCGCTCGGTTACGCAGCGTACCGTTGACGACGCGACCGATGGCCAAAGGCCCGCGATAGTTATCCGGTTGTACGTTGGTTACCATGACCTGAAGCGAGGCCGCGGCGTCCCCGCCCGGTGCCGGAATTCTCTCGACAATGGTATCGAATAATGGTTTGAGATTTTCGAATTCGGCTCCCAGGTCCGTGGCGCACGTACCGTCCGTCGCGATCGCGTACAGTACCGGAAACTCGATCTGCTCTTCCGAAGCGTCCAGATCGATGAATAGGTCATATACCTCGTCGAGCACTTCGCTCGGCCGCGCGTCCGAGCGATCAATCTTGTTAATGACCAGGATTGGCGGTAAACCCAGCTCCAGCGCTTTTGAAAGCACGAACCGCGTCTGTGGCAACGGTCCCTCCGCCGCGTCCACGAGCAGCATGACTCCGTCGACCATGCGGAGCGTTCTTTCGACTTCACCCCCGAAATCTGCGTGCCCCGGCGTGTCGACGATGTTTATCTTGACGTCGCCATAGTTCACGGCCGTATTCTTGGCCATGATCGTGATGCCTTTTTCCCGCTCGAGGTCCATCGAATCCATGACCCGATCGCGCACGTCCTGATTGTCGCGGAAAATGCCACTCTGCCAGAGCATGGCGTCGACCAGCGTGGTCTTGCCATGATCAACGTGCGCTATGATGGCAATATTTCGTAATTGGTTGTGAGACACGGACTTATGCTTGGGTCGATAGAACCCGTGAACGATGAGACCTTCTTCGAAGAGCCCTCGAACGCACAATGCGACGCACGGATGCCCGTTAGCGAAAAATCAATAAACTCGAACCATGCACGCCATTGGGCCCTATCTCAACAGCAACATCTTCCGCGTCTGCCTAATGTCACCAGATGTGAGTGTGTAGAAGTAGACGCCTGATGTTAGCCCGGATGCGTCGAATGAAAGCGTATACTCTCCCGCAAGTTTTGATTTATTCGCAAGCGTTGCCACACGCTCACCAAGAACATTGTAGATCGCCAGCTCCACGCGCCCGCTCTGAGCCAATCGGTAGGAAATGGATGTCCTGGGATTAAATGGATTCGGATAATTTTGCAGCAAGGACGTAGAGGACGGGAGTTCAAGTTCGCTGACAGCAATATTGGCTGCGTCGGTCTTACTCCAGCCAACAAGAAGTCCATTGATCAAGCCCGAATCGCCCTGGAGTGTATCCGCCGTTATGATAAAAACAGACTCACCGGTGCGCGATACAAAGGAATACATTAATGTTCGACCGACTACGGTTGGAATGCCAAGGATGTCCCGGATTTCAGTCAGATTCTTCTTGATTCGGAGCGCTTCTACCGTTCGTCCATCGGGCAACTTCATGGTTCCGAACGCGTCTACCGTGTTCGTTCTGACAAGGGTTGCCCTGGTTGTATCCCCCGCTATTCCGTCTGTTATGGTCACGGACAAAGCCGTTGCGCGACTGGGCCAGGAAGAGCCATTCGTAACAGGAAACTGAAGATCGATCTCCGGGGGAACGTTAAAATTGAATGTCGCGACATTCTCCTGAATTTTTGTAACGCTGCCCAGTACTTCCTGTTTATTATTTCCGAGAGCTGTGAATGACCATATCCCTAGCTGCGACCCGAAAGACGGGCCAAAAGCGTGAGTAGCGGTTGGAAAATCACTGCTGAAGGGAGTCGCCAAAGGATCTAATATCGCTTGTCCGGGGAAGATTATGTCGGACAGGGAACTGAAATCCCAACTGTTCTGACCGGGTGATCCAATATCAAGCGTTGACGAGGCCTGACTAGTACCCACTAACGTGGTCCCAATGGCTTGGATTTGCGCGTAGTCGTTTTCAGTGATGGTTATCTGTGCGTTGGTCGCGACCGGAGCGGCGAAAAACATCGCACAGACGAGCAGATACCTGTTCATTTCCGTCCTCTCAGTTTAGCTATTCGTACTTGGTTCAAATTCAGTCGTGCGCATACCGGGTATAAAAAGGTACCCATTCCTGGTTGTGAATTCCAGAAAAGACCTGGAATTTCTTTTTTGCGGTGACGGAAGAACCTGCGTAGTTGTCATGGAAGCCCTGCGGTCCCGATGCGCGCGCAGCAATACATGTTCAAGACCGTCACTGTAACGCATCGCCAATACACCTGACTTACTTTCGTTAATCAGTAGAGGAGCTTTTTCATGGCAAAAGTTCACGCCGGGGACACGGCAATCAATATCGTGCTTCCGGGCATCGACGGTACGACGTTCGATCTTTCGTCTCTGAAAGGACGCCGGTATATGATTTCGTTTCTACGATTCGCAACGTGCCCGTTCTGTAATCTCAGGCTTCATCAACTCATCTCCCGGCGCGAGGTGCTCGGCGGCGACTTCACTATCGTGGCCATCTTCGATTCGCCTGTTGAAACGCTCATCCGGACCGCAGAAAAGCACGAGTCGCCCTACCCCATTCTCGCGGACGAGCAGAATACGTACTACCGTGCCTATGGTGTGCAGCGGTCCACCTGGGGAGTGCTGAAGGGCATGATCCTTCGCATGCCGACGCTACTGTATGCGATGTTTGCAAAGCGCTACATCCCCTGGCCCATGACTGGAAGCATGCGGACGATGCCGGTGGACATTCTCGTAAACGAAGAAGGGGTCATCGACACCGCCTATTACGGCCGGGACGAGGGCGATCACCTGGCGTTCGAGACGATCAAAGCGTTCGCAGACGGTGGATGAACCTTCAATCGTCATACTGGGTGTGCCTTGACATCCTTACCCCGAAACGCTGTCAAAAATTAATCCGAATGGACCAACAAGGAGTTTCGGTAGAGAAGCTTATTCGCCGTGCAGAGGGAAAGTGAATCCGGCAAACATCTGTATCCCGTTGGTCTTGACGATAGGCTTGAGGCCGCCTGCGGCATCATTTATGTCCGCTACGCCGATCGCGTAGCGAGACTCCACGAAAATGTAGTTCCTGCCCATCGGCAGACGGACGCCGGCGCCGATTCCGAACCCGAAATCAACGCTCTTTACGTCATTTTTCATGTCTTCAACATCGCCTCCTATTTCCTTTACTTTCGCACTCAGGTTGAAACCAAAGGTTGGACCAGCCATGACGTAGGGTTTGATGTTACCCGTGCCAATGTCATACCTGAGTATTAAAGGAAGTTCGAAGTAGGCCATTTTGATTTCGTTATCGACCCCATCTGCCGTTCTCACGCTCCCTTTTTGGATGTACATCGGCTCCAGATGCAACGCACTGTTATCACCCAGACTAAAATCCACAACCAGACCGAGCCCAAAAACCGTGCGACGTGACAAATCCGCGCCTTCACCTGGATCCATACTCATGTTTGCCAGATTCAGGCCGCCCAATACACCGACATGTACCTGGGCGCCGGTAGGTATGACCATACAAAGCGATAAAAACGCTACCAGAAGTAGACTCACTGTCTTCATGATATACTCGCATCTGTTTGTGGAATTTAACAGATATATAGCTGGGAGATTCAACTGGGAGCGGGTAAATATTTTTCTCCTCCCCGCTCGACGTTTTCCTCCGCCGGCGAATTGTGATCACATCGTATGGTTGAATGCCGAA
>CAZGOS010000166.1:4572-7078 GCA_964527795.1 uncultured Rhodothermales bacterium
CGTGCGCACCTGCTTTCTACAATCGACCCGACCTGGGCGCCGGGATCCGAGATACGCCCATCACGGAGACCGGAATAGGGCTTGAGTCGGCGCTTTCACAGCTATCTGAACATGTTACTACGGTGGGCATCAATACGACGTCCGGTCGATTCCTGGGATACGTTCCCGGCGGCGGTCTTTTTTACTCCGGGCTCGGCGACTGGCTCGCAGCGGCAACGAACCGGTACGCGGGCGTCTTTTTTGCGAGTCCCGGGGCCGTGCAGATCGAGAACCTGCTGCTGAGATGGATGGCCGACCTGATCGCTTACCCCGACTCGGCCACCGGTTATCTGGCTGCCGGTGGCAGCATGGCCAATCTCACGGCGATTGTAACAGCCAGGGAGAAATTCGGCCTGGAAGGTGAAGCCATCCGTAGTGCCGTCGTCTATTTGACCGATCACGCGCACCACAGCATCACAAAAGCGCTGCACCTTGCGGGCCTCGCGCGATGCATACAGCGCCGCATTCCGGTCGATGAAAATCACAGAATGCGCATGGATGCCCTTCGAGAAGCAGTAGCCCGGGATCAGGCTGCCGGCCTGAAGCCGTTTCTGATCGTCGCCTCTGCCGGCACGACCAATACCGGGTCGGTCGATCCGCTCGACGAAATAGCGGATGTAGCAGAAGCCGAAGGTATCTGGTACCACGTGGATGCTGCATACGGAGGCTTCTTCATTCTCTGTCCTGAGGCACAACAGGCACTGCTTGGCATGTCTCGGGCGGATTCCGTCGTGATGGATCCCCACAAAACGCTGTTTTTGCCGTATGGCACAGGAGCGCTGCTCGTTAAAGAAGGATCACTTCTTCAGAAAGCGCACGTTAGCGGTGCCGATTATATGCAGGACGCGTACGGCGAACACAAGGAGATATCGCCCGCCAATCTGTCTCCGGAACTGACCAAACATTTTCGTGGCCTGAGATTGTGGCTTCCGCTGATGGTTCACGGGATCGCTCCATTCCGCGCGGCGCTGTCCGAAAAAATTCAACTGGCTCGTTATTTTCACGCCCGATTAAGTGATATTGACGGATTTGAGGTGGGACCGGAGCCGGACCTGTCCATTGTGACCTATCGGTATCGTCCAAAGTCGGGCGATCCTGACGCGTTTAATCAGAAGCTGATAGAAACCCTGCGCGTCGATGGTCAGATATTTATCAGTTCAACTCGGATCAGAGGCGAGTTTATGCTGCGCATGGCAGCCGTCAGCTTCAGGACCCATCGAAAGGATATCGACACGGCGTTGCACGTTCTGGAAGAGACGGCGAGGGGGTTGGATGCGGACGTCTTGAAGTGATATGCGGAGAATAACGGCTTCGTTCCGAGTGCAGAATTACATCGGATGTCAGAAGCCAACGCCTTTCACGTTCAAGTGGATGCGTAGTAAATACATGTCGGAAGTGATGAAGAGTGTTGAACCGTCATCCCCGAACGCGCAGTTCGACGTTCTCTGCGTCGTGAGAAGTGTACCCAGATGAACACCGGAGGGGCTGATTATCAGTACACCTCTATCGGGACCGGCTACAAACAGGTTGCCCTGCCGGTCAATTGCGATACCGTCGCCCCACGAATCAAAAAAAACACGGCCGTTCGACAGGCTACCGTCCGGCTTCACATCGTACGCCATGATTACCGGCTGATTTCTGTCCGAGTTTGCAACATAAAGGGTCTTCTCATCCGGTGAGAAAGCGATGCCGTTCGGCCTGGATAAATCGTCCACGAGCAAAGCAACCGAGCCATCGGTGGCCAATCGGTAGACGCCCTGGATGCCCAGTTCCTTTGCAGGATCATCTACGCCCTGCTCCAGCCCGTAGGGTGGATCCGTAAAGTAGAGATCGCCCGTGCTCCTCATGGTTAGATCGTTGGGAGAGTTGAAGCGTTTTCCCTCGAATTCGCCGGCGAGCGTTTCGAAGTTCGGCTCGGGAGCATCCCACGGTGCCTGCAACCGGGCTATGCGTCTATCGCCGTGCTGCGCCAACAGAAGCTTTCCGTCAATGTCCAGGAGCAGACCGTTGGATCCGCTCTCTCCGCCCCGAAGCGCTTCACCTGTGTACCCGGACGGCTTGAGCCAGATCGAGGCCGAATCACCTTCGCTCCAGCGGTATACGGAGTTGTTCGGGATGTCTGAGTAGAGAACTGCCTTGAGCGCCGGGACCCAGACGGGTCCTTCCGTCCATTCGTGGCCCTCGGCGAGAATTTCAATTACCGCTCCCTGCGGAACGATCGCGTCCAACGACGGATTCAGGCGCTCGATGCTGCCGATCGTTGGCATCTGTCCGGATGACACTGCCGATGACGGGCGCTGGTTGGGCAACTCCTCTGTCGAACAAGACACCATCGTCACGACAGCGACGACTGTTGCGAGTGATCGATGGATCGTACCGAGCCTCATGATGATTCCCCTTGTCCTTGTTTCTTCGTCGCAAAACGGGCACTTGCCGTTGTTGAAAGGTACTTGCACACCATTTCAGT
>CAZGOS010000167.1:0-7056 GCA_964527795.1 uncultured Rhodothermales bacterium
TCCGTAAAGGCATGAACGAAGACCTGGCCGGCATTGAGACCCCGCCCGGCAGCCAGATCCAAAAGCGCCTCCAGATGGTCGATGTGGGAGTGCACGCCTCCGTCGGAAAAGAGCCCGAGCAGATGAAGCTTCTGCGGAGTATCGCGTACCCGGTCAAAGGCTGCAAGCAGTACTTCGTTGTGAAAAAACTCGCCGCTTCGAATGGATCGGCCAATGCGTGTAATATCCTGGTACACTACGCGACCTGCTCCCAGATTCATATGGCCGACTTCGGAATTGCCCATCTGGCCGTCAGGCAGGCCTACGGCAAATCCCGAAGCTTCCAGCGTGGCATGAGGGTATTTCTGGAAAAGAGAATCCAGGAATGGCTTTTTAGCCGTTTCGATCGCCGAAACGGCAGGATCGACGGCGATCCCGTAACCATCCAGTATGATGAGAATATGCTTGTTTCTCATGGAAGAAACTCCGGCCTCCACCGGCGCAGAATCAGGCGAATTAAATTCGATAATCTTTTATACGTCTCGTGGTTTCTCCGGTCTTTGCATGAAAAACATTCATGGAGCCGCACCGTGGACATGATATCTGCAGCGTGCCGGTTCGATCCGTAATACGATCCGGCTGATTGAAATATTGCCTGCGCGTCGCGCAATAATAGCGACCCAGTTCCGGCACCAGTCCGTTTAACCGTGTGGGTAACTTTTTCAGATTCGCAGAATAATTGCAGCAGCCGGCGACGGGGCACTCTTCGCACTGCGGAGACCGGGACCGGCACGTAGTTCGACCGTGGAAGATGAGCAGATGGTGCAGATCACTCCACATGTCTCTTGGAACCAGGCGTTTCAGTTGTTTTTCGACTTTCCCGGGTGTTTTCGCATCTGTTTTGACCAGCCCGATGCGATGCGATACCCGAAAGACGTGCGTATCGACGGCAAGGGTCTGCGCGCCGAAAGCGGCTGCAGCCACTACCTGGGCCGTCTTCTGTCCAACGCCGGGAAGTCGGATCAGCGTCTTGACCGAACGCGGTACTTCGCCGCCGTATTCGGAAACAATCATTCGGCTGAGTCCTACGAGGTGGCGCGACTTGCTGTTGGGATACGTTACCGATTTGATGAAGGGAAACAGCTCTTCCGCCGTTGCTTCCGCCATTTGAGCTACGGTCGGAAACGCATTAAAGAGAGGCGGCGTAACTTGATTCACGCGTTCGTCCGTGCACTGCGCTGAAAGCACCGTCGCAACGAGCAGTTCGTACGGATTTACGTGCACGAGTTCGGTGGTCCTGCGCCCAATTATTTTGTCCAATGCGTGAATGGTGCATTGCGCCCGTTGTGTACGATTCAACTGTGTACGAATCAATCCGATAAACTTTGTAGATGATAGCGATGTGGTCTCCTGTCGAAAGATACACAGCGACTTTTAATTCGCTCCACAAAGGATTCGTTACTCTGATTCTAGTCGCTCTGGCAGTCACTCCCGTTGATTCCGCAGCCCAGAACCTGCCGAGAACACCTTCGGACAGCACGCGTGTTTCTCTTCTCACAATTCTGCCGTCAGAGCCGATCTACGCAGCTTTCGCGCATAGCGCATTCCGGTTCAACGATCCGGTGAACGATGTCGATATCGTCTTCAACTACGGCACGTTCGATTTCAATGCACCTGGTTTTGTCCCTCGATTTGTCAATGGAGACTTGGACTATTTCCTGAGCGTTTTACGTACGCGTGATCAGATGGAAGGCTGGGAAATGGACAATCGATCGGTGATCGAACAAACGCTTCGCATGTCAAGGGAGAATCTAGCCACACTATGGACCCGCCTGCTGCGGAATGCACTGCCTGAAAACAAGTATTACAGGTACGATTTTCTGGCAGAGAACTGTTCGACGATTCTGCTGGATTTTCTTCAGGAGACGGAAGGAAGTGCGCTTCGATTCGATTCTACGCGCACGGAGTCATCGACATTCAGGGAGCTGCTGCAACCGTACCTGGAGCATCGGCCTTTCTGGGACCTGGGAATTGACCTGGTTCTCGGTTCGCGCATAGATCGGAAGTCAACGTATCTAGAGCGATCCTTTCTCCCGGTTGAACTCATGAGGATCGTGGATCAAGCCACTCTTATGACTTCCGAGCCGATGGACTCTAGCGGAGCAGGCGGAGATTTGCACGAACTGCCGTACGTAATACGTACGGACACGCTTGAATGGAGAGGTCGCGGATACGATCCTGAGGCCGCGTTTCCATGGCTACCGATTATCATCTGGCTCGCAGCACTTGGCTGGTTTCTACTCGACTTGCGACAACCGTTTGATCGAATCCGTTCGACCTGGCCCGATCGACTTCTCTTCGGGCTGCTCGGCGTTGTCGGGATCGTTCTTTTATACATGTGGATTGGGACTGCGCACTACGTCACGGCCGATAACTGGAATCTGGTCTGGGCTCTCCCACTTCACATTGTACCCGCTTTCGCATGGAATCTGATGGGCAAACGGGTGCTCCGAAAGTACTTCGCCATAACAGCGGCTCTGTCCGTAGCCTTGATTCTCGCACAATTCGTTCTGCCGCAAACCCTTCATCCGGCATTTCTGCCAATTGTTGCGGTGATCGTCTGGCGAAGCTGGCTGTTGGCAAGAAAGGAGTCGAAAACAGAACAGCCGTTCGAATATGCCAACTGGAATCAGTAGCTTGAAAGCCGACTGTGATTGGCAGATTATGCTCTTTCGATAGGAATAAGATTATGACGTTATGCCGCGTGGGATGACCGAGATGGAATCAGAGCCTCAATGTAGAGTTCGGAGTCTCAAGTCGGTGGTTGGCACGTCAACCTACCGCGCTTGGACAGAGATGCTTGCCGAGCTGGTGCCGCATGGTCGAACACACCGGCTGGGCGTTGTCATAGCCGGCATGTTTCACCACGCGGCAAACCGAGCGATTAAGCATGACGGCCTCGATCCACCCGAAGGTTCCGTCTCGTATTCGCTTCTGGTGGCTCAAGAGTCTTATGATATCGAGGAGGTTGTCGACGAAATCGGTGACCTGCTTCGGCAACTATTTGAAGACGCTGGGGTCGAGAGCGAAAGGGTAAGCGCTCAAGGAAATCCCTATAGCATCGCCGACGCAGCAGCGGCTGAGTACGTCAAATGGCACGAAATGCCGTGGGAGTAGTAGTTGTGAGTTTGGAGGCGCGGCGTAAGATTATGTTAGAAATATCTGGAAAGATCATGAAACGAACGATGCACACACGAGATGAAAACACAGCCGGCCTCGTCCTTGGCGTTGCCTGGTATCGTCCGGAGGATTGGAAGCATCTGAGAGAGGTGTCGGCGGACTCCGAGGTGCTGGAAGAGACTCACGCAGAGTGGCTTACTCTTGCCGAGAGGCACATTCGTGACCTACGAAAGACCGGTGTTAACACAGAGAGAGTCACCATCGATATTGACGCCCTTGTGACATGGTGTCGGGGTCAAGGCCGATCAGTCGATTCGGCAACGCGGGCGGAGTTCGCTGCCGAGCAGGTAAGACGGCGATACGAGAGTAAGGTCGAGTGAACGAACATCTATCAAGCCGCAGAAGCTGACGTCGTGCGTTACGGGCCGTGCTTGCGCACGACCCGACCACCCGCCGCAGCTTAGCTCCGATCCATTATGCGGCCTATGAAAAGCAAAACCAAAAGGTCCGGTCGGTTTTTTCAAAGCACCTGAAACGCACATGGCAACCAGAAGGAAAACGACTGTACCAGAACCGCTTAAGCAGACACTCACGCTGAAAGCGGAACAGCTCCTCCGAGAGCAATTCAGGCCGGGGCTCCCAATCCAAGCCGAGGCGGCTAAGGAGCACGGTTTCAACTATGTCGTCGATGTATACACGTTGTGGCGAGGCCGCTATTTCTACTTCTGTGCGAAGTATCGCGATCCGCGAGAGAACGCCACACAGGAGTATTTTGAGGCACGGACCACGCGATTGGAGTATGTTGGCGCTCAGCGATTCAATCTTGCATACATGCGTCATACAGGCAAATGGATGGAGGTCTTCCCGGCGCTATCGCTGGAAGAATGCTTGGAGACGATAGAGCAGGTAGAACTATTTTGGCCGGTGCACTAGCGTGAGAGGCCGAAAAAGTCGCTGAACCTGACCGCGGCTGTGGCCGGCCGTTTTCGCAACATCACGCTCCCACGGGTAGTGCTCGCGGGCGCCGCTTATGGCCAGAGTCGTTCGGAAAAAACAAAGGTGATATCATTGAAGTTCGTCTCGGCAGCAGACGAGCCGGCGAGCTACCTGATGGTCGAGACGGATGACGAGGTATTTGCACAACATATTGCCCATGGGTTGGGCGAAAAGAGATTGAGGAAGCCGTTCGTCAGAGCGGAGGTGCACCAGGGCGCCTTTGATTCGCCTGACGACGATTCAGAGACGTTTGACGGAGTTCGAGTCTGGGAGCTGCCCTTCTGAAGGACGAGACACAGTGTCTTGAATAACTGGACTCAGGCGACTTCGAGGTGGAAATGCACACCGTCTCGTTCTACTTCAATCGGAGGCTCCTGCTCCGCCAGATTCGACTACCAGGAAAGGCGATGAAACAGGTTACAGTCAACACATACCGGCAGGACAAATACTATCCCCGTGTTGTCCGAGCGATCGCCATAATACTTTCTCGTTCGGAGGTGGTTGCACCAGTCGGAGTTTTGATGGAGATGGGACACCTGTCTCAGAAGAACCATGAGGCGTGGTACCGCGGTCAAGTTCCATATCTTGAGCGTGTATTCGAAGGGAACCTGTCCAAAGCCAATCGCATTCTGCGTATCATCGGTTTCCACGTTCACGACTTGAACATGCTCCCACGACGAACGGTTTACCGTCAATGGGGTAGTGGCAAAAAGCGAATCTTACGGTTCTCGAAGTCGGGAAATGAGGGCGTTGAGGATGCATATTCCACGCACTATGTTTGGAATCGGTCCCCGGAGAAGAAGTGGCAAGTCATTGAACGGTCAATGCCCGAACAAAGGGCTGCAGCGGTTTCGTAAACTCGCCGTTGAGCCCGCGCGTAATGCCTCCCAAAGAAACGTGGTGAAGTGCCCCGAGTATTATTCCTGACTCCTTGAGCATTCTACGAACTTATCAAGCCATGACCGACACAACCGTGAAGCAGAAGGTCCTTAAGGCCGTTACGGAATTACCGGCTGATGCTACCTGCGAAGATGCTATGGATCGGCTCTCCGTGCTCTGCAAGGTCGAGCAAGGACGACGACAGATCGAGGCCGGCGAGCGTTTGGAGCTTTCCCCGTTCTGGTCACGTAGTGTCGGAGATTGGAGATGAGTCGATCCGCGAGGTATTGTACGGCGGTTACCGCATCCTGCACATCGTTAGCGGCGAGAATGGCATGGAGGAGGTGAAGATCCTGACGGTGTTTCACTCTTCAATGCCGTTTGGTGGCGAAGAAAGCAGTTAGCGCATTGGATTGGATTTCGATAGTGTCGTGGTATGCGGCCGGCGTGATAAACCGACAAACTGGGCATTGCCATACGCGATATGCAGACCGGTGACACGCCGATTGGGGATACCCAGGCGAGAAACGAATTATCGCCTCTATCTGTTGCATCACGCCTTTGTGATTGCTAGACTCCTACCAACTCAGGATCTTATGCGCAGTGAATATTTGAGGGCGCGCAGCCGGTAGAATATCTTTTACGCCATAAATCAAGAAATGATATTCAAGGTTATACTGGAGGATGAATAAAATGAAGATGATGAAGAGATTATTTCTGAATTTTGTAATATTTGTTTTTTGTATTAGTCTATTCCAGGCACATACTTTGTTTTTAAAGCTTGACACCTATTTTTTAAACCCAAATGATAATGTATCAGTTTCGTTAATCAATGGCACTTTTGATAAGAGTGAGAATTCTATAACTCGTGACAGGATGATTGATGTAAGCATCATTTCACCAGATAATAAAGTAATTCGTCCCGATTCTTCTCAATGGAGAGATAGTAATAATGAAACAGTACTTGACTTTAAAACAGGCGCACCAGGAACGTATGTAATTGGTGTTTCAACCTCTTCTAATATTATTCATCTTCAAGCAGAAGACTTCAATGAATATCTTAAACATGACGGGATTTTAGAAACTTTAGAATTACGTAAACAAAATAATGAATTGGATAAAGATGCTTCCGAACGATATTCTAAACACGTGAAAGCAATATTACAGGCAGGTGATATACAAACGTCAAATTTTGCCATAGAATTAGGATATCCCGTAGAGATAGTACCTCTGCAAAATCCATATAATCTGTCCAAGAATGATATTTTCAAGGCCAAAATATTAAAAGGCGGCAAGCCCTTGGTTAGTCAAATCGTTTACGCCAGTCATGAAGGTTATCGCGGGAATAATGAAGAAGGATCGAATGATGAGTTAGTTCAAACTCGTTCAGACGAGGACGGTGTCATTCAATTCAGATTATCGGACACGGGTCGCTGGTACATAAAATTCATAAATATGACTCAGTTAAAAGAATCTGACATTAATTATGAATCAAATTGGGCTACTCTGACCTTTGAAATCAGATAACAACACCTCAGTTTATTTATTTAATTATATTTTGTATTTGTTTATCCTATAAATGTAATTCGCTTCCTGTTTGTGCAGCGTAATTGCGACCCGCATCCCAATATCCGGTGTAGTCAGCGTCTTGGACACTTACAGGCTTAAGACGCTTGTTACTCTCGATTTCGCTGAGTTCATTTTTGGGAACCTATAGGGAATGGACGCCAACGAAAAGAAGAACCCTCCCCGCAGCCCCTGCCAGGCAGGAAGTTACAGAAACGGGCTTGATCAGGTTCGGAGTACGGGATTTATTAAGTGCTATCGCGCCTCATCAGTAGCTCGCTTCGTGCTGAGCATTTTCCACCCCTGCCAGTCCTGAAAACGTGAGCTTGTATGAATCCTACGAGTTCAACTCCCTCATAAGCGTAAGAAGCTCGGAAGGCAGATGCCATCCGAGCTTCTTAGTACCGCGTACGGGATTTGAACCCGTGTTACCGCCGTGAAAGGGCGGCGTCCTAT